>DASYMJ010000064.1:0-40810 GCA_036009105.1 Thermoanaerobaculia bacterium
CTCTCGCGATGATTCCCGAGCCGCCGCACATCTCCTACTGGGAAGCTTCCCCCGACCTGCGCGCGCTCTGCCGCCGCAAGCTCTCCGACGCCGCGTATGCCTGGGCCGAGCCGCGGCTCATCGCCATGGGCCGGAGTGCCGCGTTCGACGTTGCGCCGCGCGCGGTCATCGCCGACCGGATCACGCCGCGCCTCATCACCCACGATGAGCGCGGCAACCGGGTCAGCCGCGTCGAATATCACCCCGCCTATCGCGAGATGGAGCGCATCGCGTACGGCTCCGGCATGATCGCCATGAAGTACGAGACGCACGATCATTCCGAGGCCGCGCCGTTCGTCGGCTTCGCCCTCGGATACCTCTTCGCCATGGCCGAGATGGGCCTCTACTGCCCGCTCTGCATGACGGACGGCGTCGCGCGGGTGCTCACCAGGCACGGCACGCACGAGCAGGTGATGCGCGTGGTGCCGCATCTAACCGCGACGGATCGCGGCGGGCCTTTGGTGCCGGCGGATGGGTCATTGCAGGCGGAGCGTGTGGCCGCGGCCTGGCCCGTCAACGTGGCCGGCCCTGCCGGCTGGACCGGCGGGATGTTCATCACCGAGCGCGCGGGCGGCTCGGACGTCGGCGCGAACGAGACCGTGGCCCGCCTGGCGGGCGGCACGTGGCGGTTGAGCGGCCGCAAGTGGTTCTGCTCCAACGTCGACGCCGAGGCCGTGCTTGTGACGGCGCGCCCGGAAGGCGCGCCGCAGGGGACGCGCGGCCTGCGCACCTTCCTCCTCCTCACCCGCGACAACCCCGGCTTCGTCATCGACCGCTTGAAGGACAAGCTCGGCGTCCGCTCTATGCCGACCGGCGAGGTGACGCTCACCGACGCGCCGGCCGAGGAGGTGGGCGGCTTTGCGGCCATGGCGGACATGCTCAACCTTTCCCGCCTCTACAACTCCATCGCCTCGGTGGCGGTGATCGGCCGCGCCGTGCATGAGGCGCGCTGGTACGCGGAGCGGCGGCAGGTCTTCGGCCGGCCGATCATCGAGTTCCCGCTGGCCCTGGAGACTTTGGCCGATCTCGAGGCGGAGCACGTCGCGGCCATGCTGCTCGCGTTCGAAGCGGTCGACGCCTTGCGCCGCGCGGACGCCGGCGATGCGGAAGGCGCGCAACTGCTGCGCATCCTGACCCCCATCGCCAAGGCGGTCACCGGCAAGCTCGCCGTCCCCTGCGTCTCCGAAGCGATGGAGCTCCTCGGCGGCAACGGCTACATCGAGGACTGGGTGATGCCGCGCCTGCTGCGCGATGCGCAGGTGCTGCCGATCTGGGAAGGGACGACCAACATCCTGATGCTCGACGCCTTGCGCGTGATCAACAAGGACGGCTCGCACCAGCTGCTCCTGGCGCGCATCCGCCCGCACTTTCCGCAACTCGCCGCCGAGCTGGAGGAGACGCTGCCCCAGCTCGACGAGCGCGACGTCCGGGCCTGGATCGACAAGCTGGCCCGCGCGTTCCAACTCGCGTTGCTCGCGGAGGCCGAGTACGGCGAGCACATCGTGCGCCTGGAGCGGCGGCCCCTGGGGCTCGTGCCCGGAGCGAGGGTTTAGGTTCCCTCCGCAATCTCCTTCAGCGCCTGCTGCTTGGTGGTGACGAACCACCTCATGTGACGAACGATCGCCACGCGATCGGCGATGCGCCCGAGGATGCCGAGAGGGGAGGTCCACTCCAGCGTGTCGCGCATCAGCGTGCCGCCGTTGGACGGCTCGAACTGGTGCACGTGGCGCAGGCGGCGGAACGCGCTGCGCACCAGCTCATCCACGAAGACGCGCGGCCGCTCCATCTCCAGAATCCTCGCCGTGATGCGCTGGCGCATGCCGAAGTGCACGCCCTCGAACGTGATGAGGTCGCCCGCTTCGAGCAACCCGGAGGTGCGCCCGGGCGGCACGATGCGCTCGCGGGTGAACGACGACGACACGGCGTGCGCACCGACGTCGCGGGCGAGGTCGAACACGCGCTCCGGCGGCGCGGCGATCCACGTTTCGATGACGATGCGCGGCACAGGGGGAAGAATAATGTAGGGCCGGCTCTCAGCCGGCCCAGCTGTTCGTTGATGACGCGCCGGCTGAGAGCCGGCCCTACATCTGTCAGAACAGCGTGAGCCCCGACGCTTGCGCCTCCGCCAACAGATCCAGAAACCGCCCCCGCGAGATCTCCCGCGCGCCGAGAGCGGCCATGTGCGGCGTCATCACCTGACAATCGAGCCACGTGGCGCCGCGCTCGCGGAGGTGCTCGATGAGGAAGAGCAGCGCGAGCTTGGAGGCATCAGGCGTGAGGTGGAACATGCTCTCGCCGGTGAAGACGCCGCCGGCATCGATGCCGTACAGGCCGCCCACCAGCTGCTCGCCATCCCACACCTCCACGCTGTGCGCGTCGCCGGCGCGGTGCAGGCGGGTGTAGGCGGCCACGATCTTCGGGCCGATCCACGTCCCTTCCTGCTCCGGCCGCTCCGACGCCGCGCAGCCGCGGATCACCGCGCTGAAATCGCGATCGATGGTGTAGGTGTACGCCTTCCGCTGAAACGCCTTGCGCAGCGAGCGCCCCACGTGCAGCTCCTCGAACACGATCACCGTCCGCCGGCGCGGCGAGAACCACGGCAGCGGCAGCGTCTCGTGCGGCCAGGGGAAGATGCCCCGCCGGTAGGCCTCGCGCAGCGTCTCCACGGCGAGGTCTTCCCCGATGGCGACGACGTCGCCCGGTGCGCGGCGGGGATCGGGAAAGCGGGTCACATCAATAGCGCAGCGCCAGCTCGTCGGCCGCGGCGTCGACCACCACCTGACCGCCGCCGGCGAGGGTGCCGAAGAGGATCGCATCGACGAGCGGCTCCTTGATCTTCGAGGAGATCAGCCGCGCCATCGGCCGCGCGCCGAACGCGCGGTCGTAGCCGTTCTTCGCCAGCCAAACCCGCCCGGCCTCGGTCAGCTCCAGCGTCACGTTCTTCGCCGTCAGCTGCGCGCGCAGCTCGCCGATGAATTTGTCGACCACCTGCTCGATCGTGGACAGCTCCAGCGGATCGAACGCGATCCAGGCGTCGAGCCGGTTGCGGAACTCCGGCGCGAACGTCCGCTCGATTGCGCCGCGCCCGCGGCCCGAGCCGGGGTTGTTGCGGAAGCCCATCCCCGCGTCGCTCATCTCCCGCGCACCGGCGTTCGTGGTCATGATCAGGATCACGTTGCGGAAGTCGGCCTTCTTGCCGTTGTTGTCCGTCAGCGTGGCGTGATCCATCACCTGCAGGAGGATGGAGAAGAGGTTCGGGTGCGCCTTCTCGATCTCATCCAGCACGAGCACGGAGTACGGCGTGCGGATGATGGCATCGGTGAGCAGGCCCCCCTGGTCGAAGCCGACGTAGCCCGGCGGCGCGCCGATGAGGCGCGAGACGGTGTGCGGCTCCATGTATTCGCTCATGTCGAAGCGGATGAACTCCACCCCAAGGGAGACGGCCAGCTGCTTGGCCAGCTCGGTCTTGCCGACGCCGGTGGGGCCGGAGAAGAGGAACGACCCGACCGGCTTGTCTCCGTTGCCGAGGCCGGAGCGGGAGAGCTTGATCGAGGCCACCACCTGCTTGATGGCGTGATCCTGGCCGTAGATCACTTTGCGCAGGTCGTCTTCCATGCCGGCCAAACGCTCCATCTCGTTTTTGGCGATGGTGCGCGGCGGGATTTTGGCCATGGTGGCCACCACCTGCTCGACCTCGTGCTCGCCGATGACCATGACCTCGGCGCCTTTCATCCGCATCCGCGCGCCCGCCTCGTCGAGGACGTCGATCGCTTTGTCGGGCAGGTGCCGGTCGTGGATGTACTTCGCGGACAGCTCGGCGGCGAGCTGCAGCGCCTCGGCGGTGAACGTCACGCCGTGATGCTGCTCGTAGTAGCTCTTCAGCCCGTGCAGGATCTCCACCGTCTCGGGGATGGTCGGCTCGCCCACTTCGATCTTCTGGAAGCGGCGGGCCAGCGCCCGGTCGCGCTCGAAAGAGGCCTTGTACTCGGCGTACGTCGTGGAGCCGATGCAGCGCAGCTTGCCGGAGGCGATGGCCGGCTTGAGGATGTTCGAGGCGTCCATCGTGCCGCCGCTCACCGCGCCGGCGCCGACGATGGTGTGGATCTCGTCGATGAAGAGGATCGCGTCCTTCTTCTCCGTGAGCGCGGTGATGAGCGCCTTGAGCCGCTGCTCGAACTCGCCGCGGTACTTCGTCCCGGCCAATAGCGAGCCCATATCCAGCGACCAGACTTCGGCGTCTTTCAGCACCGCCGGCACTTCGTGCTGCTGGATCTTGAGGGCCAGCCCTTCGGCGATGGCCGTCTTGCCCACGCCCGGCTCTCCGACGAAGAGCGGGTTGTTCTTCCGCCGCCGGCAGAGGATCTGGATGGTCCGCTCCAGCTCCAGCGAGCGGCCGATGAGCGGATCGATCTCCCCCTTGGCCGCCTTCTCCAGCAGGTTGACGGCGAACTGCTTGAGCGGATCGGCGGGGGCGGACTGCGTCTCCTCGTCCGGCTGGACGAATGCCGGCTGGTTGGCCTGCTCGCCGTCCCGGGCGATGCCGTGGGAGAGATAGTTGAGGATGTCGAGCTTGTTCACCCCTTCGCTGCGCAGGAGGTAGACGGCGTGCGAGCGCTCGGCCTGGTAGACGGCGGCGAGCATCTGCCCGGTGTCGACTTCCTTCTGCCCGGAGCTCTGCGCGTGGAGCTGGGCGTAGGCGACCACGCGCTGGAGCATGGCGGTGAGGACCGGCTGCACGGTGACGCCGTCCGCCATCTCCTCGTAGTTCTTGTTCATGAAGTCGTCGAGCTGCTTCTTGAGCAGGTCGACGTCGCCGCCGCAGGCCCGGACCGCCGCAACCGCGTCGCGGTCGTGCAGCAGGGCGTAGAGGAGGTGCTCCAGGGTGACGTACTCGTGGCGGCGCCGGACCGCTTCGTTCACGGCGAATTCAAAGGTGGCTTGCAATTGCTTGGCGATCACGCTTTCTCCATCGTACACAGGAGCGGATATTCGTGCTCCTGGGCCAGGGCGGTGGTCTTCTCGACCTTCATCTCGGCGATCTCATAGGTGTAGATGCCGGCCACGCCGACGCCGCGCACATGCACGTTGAGCATGACCTGCACGGCCTGCTCCTCGGGCATGTTGAAGACGGACTCCAGCACGTAGACCACGAAGTCCATCGTCGTGTAGTCGTCGTTGTGCAGGAGGACCTTGAACAGGGGAGGCTCTTCCACCTTTTCCCGGCTCTCGGCCAGGACGGCCTCTTCGTATTGCGACTCCGGCGGCAGCATGCGGGGTGGAAAACGTGCCGCGGGCTCCGCCGCTTCCCTATATTTCGAGCGCCTGCCCGCCGGCCCGCCGCCCTGGCCCGGTGGTAGACCATGCTGGCCGCCGCCCCCTCGGTCTTCGCCCCGCCATGATCCAGCCCAACTCGGCGGCAACATCCTCTCGTCGCATCGCGCCGGCCTTGATGGCATGGTGCAGGTCGCCGATGGCCGTGCACTGGTCGATGAGGTCCGCCACGACCTTGCTCCTGCTCATCAGCGCCGGGGCGATTTCCTGCTTTTCGTTGCTGGCCGGACCGACCGCGGCCACAACAGTGCCTTTCGCACGTCTTCGAGGAACGCCGCTTTCGCTGGCGTGTACGTGATCACCACGTCAGCATCCCTTGGCCGGCTCACGAGCTCCACGTCGCATTCGCTGCCCAGCTCCCGCGCGAACGTTTCGGCGCCGGAACGCGCCTTCCACGGCCTCGATGCAGTCGTCCATGGTGAGCAGCGAGGCGACGTCCTTGCGGGAGAGAAAGAGGAACGATGAACGAGGAAGGATGAACGATGAACGATTGTGGAGCGCGCCTTTGTTCATCGATCATCCTTCATCGTTCATCGTTTACCTCACGTACTCATCGATCACCGTCCCCGGCGCTACCTCCACCGCCTCCTGCCCCTTGCGGAAGATGCGCGCGTTGGCGATGCCGAGGAGTTGCGCGGAACCGTTCTCCACGCGCAACAGCGTCCCTTCGCGCAGCCCGACCACCGGCTGCTCGTTCTCCTCGTGGAACTGGAGGAGGCGCTCCTCGCGGGTTTCCCCCTTATGCGTCGCGTTCGGGTCGGCATCGAGGTAATGACAGTTGAACTGCCACGGAACCACCCCGAGCGCATCGAAGGATGGCGGCTGGACGATCGGCATGTCGTTGGTGGTGCGGATGGTCGGCGAGGTGATCACCGTCCCGGCGCTCGACCCGATGTAGGGGAGGCCGTTGCGCACCGCATCGCGGATCGGCTCGAGCAACTCCAGCTCGTAGAGCGTCTTCAGCAGGCGGAACGTATTGCCGCCGCCCACGAACAACGCATCCGCCTGCTCGATGCTCCTCCGGTCGCGGATCTGCTCCACGTGGAGGGCGGGATTGATCTGTCGGAGCCGGTCTCCCACCGTGCGCGTGTAGCCGTCCCGATCCTGCAGGGCGTAGGGGACGAACACCACCCGCCGTTTTCCGGCGAGGAGCCGGCGGATGTCGTCCTCCGGCTGCTCGAGGAATCCGTAGCCATGGACGTTCGAGCTGGAGATGAGCAATAAATATGTCATATGCTAGATCATTCTATCACTTGCGAGAGAACGCGTGGGAGAGGTCGTCGAAAAACGTCAGGCCGCGCTCCAGGCGCGCCTCGTCGGTGGGATGTGCGCGCATGATGCCCGCGATCATCTGCTCCACCCCGATGGTCTCCGGATGCTTGTACTTCCGCACCCGCAGGTCGATGTCGCGCACGATCTCCCCGATCTTCTTCACCGCCGCGTCCCGCACCTTGACCCGCGCTGCCAGCACCTGGAAGGTGCACTTGTCCTTCTCATGGCTGAACGCCCCCCCCGGCATGTCGAAGGACATCTCCATCTCCTTGCGCGCCGTGCCGGGCTCTACGAAGCGGAAGCGCGCGTTCGGGTCGAGGTAGCGCCGGATCAGCCAGGCGGTGGCCATCCGGTCGATGCCGAGGTCCTGCCGGGTGATCCAGACCGCGCCGCGCAACGGCGGATGCCCCAGGCCGCTCTCGAGCTGCTCCAGCCCGGCCTGCGTCTCCAGGTCCTCGATCGCCGCCGCCACCTCCTTGGCCCGCGGGCTGCCGAAAAAGTCGATGCCGCGCAACTCCTCGAATCGCGCCCGCAGCCGCCGCACCACCTCCGCCCCCGACCGCGCCCGCCGCACGTCCTTGAGCAGCGCGGCATACGCTTCCTGCCGCTCCTCCGCGAACCGCCCCAGCAACTCCTGCTCCGTGGCGTCATCAACGAAGCGCGCCTCGCAGATGTACGCCTCCCCCCCGCCCTCCTCCGTCTCCCGAGCAATCCCCCGCAGCGCCTCCAGCAGCCGCTCCTCCGCCGGCACGGCATAGGCCGACTTTTTCAGCGGAACCGCGCCGGCCTTCAACAGCCGCTGCCGGATCTTCGCCCGCAGATACAACGGCTTGGGCGGAATCTGATAGATCAGGAGATACCAGGTGCGAGAGGCCATGTGGCAGATGATAGATGGTTGTTGGTTGCCGGTTGTTGGTCCGATGCGCCTCGCGGATCGGACCAACGACCGCGGCGTCGTCCGAACGTCCTTGCGCCGCTTCGTTGCCAGCCCGCCACGCCTCGTACGTCCGCAAGGCGCATCGGACCAACAGCCAACCACCAACAACTACTTCGAATCAATGACCCACTTCTCGTAAGCATCTCCCGGCAGCTCGCGCACGAAGCGGGAGGGCTCCATCAGGATGTCCAGGCCGCCGCGGTCGCGGGCCATGACCGGGAAGACGAGGTACAGCTCCTGCCGCGCGCGGGTCACGGCGACGTAAAAGAGGCGGCGCTCTTCCTCCTCGCCGGGGATGACCAGCTCGCGTGTGCCGGCCTGGTCGACCACCGGCGCGTCGTCCGTGGCTCCTTCCAGCAGCGGCAGCGCCTCGTGCACGCGGTTCGGCTCCACCCGGATGATGCCGCCCGGCACGCGCAGCGCGCGCTGGGAGGGGAACCGGCCGTCGGCCAGCCAGATCACGAAGGCGATCCGCCACTCCAGCCCCTTCGCCTGATGCACCGAGGTCAGCACGATCTTCTCGTCCTCCGGGCCGACCACGGCCGAGTCTTCGCCGGCCAGCGGATTGGCCAGCGCGACCTCCTCCAGGAACTGCACCACATCCTCGTAGCGCAGCGCGTACTGCGACAGCTGCTCGAGGTCGTCCAGCCGCGCCTGCGCGTTCGGGAACTTCGAGCGGGCGTAGTCGGCATAGCCGCGCTCGACCACCACCCGGATCGACTCGGACGGATTCCGCCTCATCGACTCGCCGGCAATCAGCTGCAAGACCGTTCTCGCACTTGCCAGACTGCCCGAAACGCCGCGCCCGCTCGATTCCACCCCGCGCAGGAACTTCTCCAGCGGATCCGCCGCATCGCCGATCCGCCCCCACACCTCGGCCGCCGTCTTCTCGCCGACCTTCGGATAGAGCTTCAGCATCCGTTTCCAGGACAGCTCGTCGCGCGGATTGGTGACGATCTTCAGGTAGGCCAGGACGTCCTTGATGTGCGCCTGCTCGAAGAAGCGGACGCCGGAGCGGATCTCGTACGGGATGAGCCGGCGGGAGAGCTCCATCTGCAGCTCCAGCGACTGGTAGTGCGACCGGTAGAGCACCGCGATCTCGGCAAGGCTTTCTCCCTCGTCGCGCAGCTCGAGGATGCGCTGCGCCACGAAGGCGGCCTGCTCGAACACGTCGTCCACCCCGACTACCGCCGGCTTCGGCCCGTCGCCGCGCACGGCGCGCAACTCCTTCCGGAACTGGAAGCGGTTGTTCGCGATGGAGGCATTGGCCAGGGCCAGGATCTGCCGCGTCGAGCGGTAGTTCGTCTCCAGCTTGAAGATCTTCGTGTCGGGAAAGCGGAGAGGGAAGGTGAGGATGTTCTCGAACGACGCGCCGCGGAAGGAGTAGATCGATTGCGCGTCGTCGCCCACCACCATCACGTTCCGGCGCACCGAGGCCATGGCGTCGACCACCTCGGCCTGGAGCTTGTTCGTGTCCTGGTACTCGTCCACCAGGATGTAGCGGTACTTGCGCTTGAGCGGCTCCGCGATCTCCGGCCGCTCGTCCAGCAGCAGCTTCCAGTTGAGCAGCAGGTCGTCGAAGTCCATCGTGTTCGCCTCCCGCTTCCGGTCCTTGTAGCGCCGGAAGACGGAGACGATCTCGTCGCGGTAGATGGCGAAGTGGGGGTAGTTCTGCTCCAGGTGGAGCTCAAGCGGGGTGCGGGTGTTGATCAGGTAGGAGTAGATGTCCAGCAGCACGTCCCCTTTCGGGAAGCGCTTCTCCAGCGTCTTGATCCCGAGGGAGGAGACGGCGGACTCCATCGTCTCCTTCGCATCCTCGTCGTCGAGGATGGAGAAGTTCGAGCGGTAGCCGATCGCGTCCGCGTAGCGGCGCAGGAGGCGGTTGCCGACGGAGTGGAACGTGCCGCCCCAGATGCGGCGGGTATCGATGGTGACGAGCTGCTCGACCCGGCTGAGCATCTCCCGCGCTGCCTTGTTGGTGAAGGTGAGGAGGAGGATGTCGGACGGATCGACGCCGTCCTCGATCAGGCGCGAGACGCGGTAAGTCAGCGTGCGCGTCTTGCCGCTGCCGGCGCCGGCGATGACGAGCAGCGGCCCTTCGCCGGCATGCACGACCTCCAGCTGCTCGTCGTTCAGCTCCTTGTCGTACGGGACGCGGTACTGCTTCTGCGGCCTGGCCGGCTGCTTGAGCGTGTAGCGGCGGACTTTGCTCTCGGTCACGCCAGCCTCATCCACTCGCCGTTCAGCCGGCGCATTTGCGCGGCGGCCGCGGGGTCGTCGCCGAGCAGCGTGAAGTCGTCGAACTCGAAACCGGGACCGACGAAGCAGGCCGCCAGCGTGTAGTCGCCGGCCGGCTCGGCGGCCTGCCAGAGGCCGGCCGGTACTACATGAAGTGGAGTGCCGCCGGAGCTGGTGCCGCCGAGGGAGCGCGTGTCTACCGCGGATAGATCGGAGAGGTGGAGGTGGAGCGGCTCGCCCTCCAGATGGGTCCAGATTTCGTCGGAACGGACGCGGTGCCAGCGGCTGCATTCGCCTCGTTGGAGCAGGAAGTAGATGGCCGTCAAAGCTTTACGAGGAGAGCGGTCGTCCAGGGGTTGGACGTCGTGGGAGGAGCGGAAGAGTTGGTGATACCAGCCGCCTTCGGGATGGGGTTGGAGGTGGAAGCGGTCGATGAGCGCCGAGGGGCGGTCTGGCATATGCGAGGGAAGCGTAGCAGACGGCATCAGCGCGGCGTGACCATCCACGTTCCGTTCCGCCGCTCCACGCGTGTGCCGAGGTCGGCCCGCTGGTAGACGTCCGGGGGCACGACGACCTCCGAGCGCGCCCTGGAGGCCGTCTCCACGGTAAGGATGTACTCCACGCGCGCCGTACCGCCGGTCTCGTCGATCACCACCCGCTTGCCGACCACGAGGCTGCCGCGCGCATGCGGATCCGGCCGTTTCTTCACCCAGTAGACGGTGGTGGCGACGGTCATGATCACGAGGAGCACCGCGGCAAGAGTGATCGCGCGGTCGAATCGCTGGGCAAGCGTCACGGCGCGGGAAGGTAACACGTACATCAGTCGAGCGGCGGGCTGAAGCCCGCCCTACATTTACTGCACGGCCCGTCGCCGGCCGCCGAACGTGAAGCCGCGCTGGCTCACATTGTTCGCCGGCAGCGGGTCGTTTTGGGTCGGGCTTGCCGAGGACAGCAGGATGAACGGGCCACTAAGCGAGGTCCGCTCGATCACCACGGTGATCACCGCCTTCGCTCCGGCAGCGAGCGTGCCGAGAGCACAGTCCAAAGTCCAGAAGGGCGGCGGCTCCGGTGAACCGGCTACCTGCGTGAGCGCCGGCTCGGAGCAGGTTCCCTGCGAAGGCGTGGCGCTGAGGAACCGCACGGTTTCCACAAAGTCGTAACGGCCGCCGTCGGCGAGGGCGTTGCCGACCGTGACGCTGTGGACCGCGTCCGGCCCCTCGTTCGAGACTTCGATGGTGATCGGGATGCGCAGGCCGGTTGCGTCCGGAGTGCCGCTGCTCGTGACAGCGAGATCCGCATTCGGGCCGGCGAAGGTGAACAGGTCGCGGTCATTGTTGCGCTCGAACGGATCGATCGAGGTCGACTGCACGATGGCGCGGTTGCTGATGTTGGCCGCCTCGACGGACGTCCTGGCCTGGAGCACCAGCCGGAACGTCGCCGTGCTCCCGTCCGGGAGGAGCGGAATGTGCGCCTCGATGTAGGCGCCGCAGCGCGGCGGGAAACAGACTCCCGAGCCGGTGTCCTGTGGCGCGGCATCGACGGACGCGGGCGGGCCGCTGAGCTGCTGGAACGAGACAAAGTCGACGTACGGCGAAAGCTGGTCGACAAACGACACGTCCTGAGCGTCCTGCGGCCCGAGGTTCGAGGCGTTGAAGGTATACGTGACCATGGTTCCGGGCCGGAAGCGGAGCACGTCGGCAGAGCTTTCGATGGCGAGATCGGAGGCGGCCCGGACCACGCCGGTATGCGTCGCCGTGTTGTTGGCCGCATTCGGATCGGAGGTGGAGGTGGTGAGCGTCGCGGTGAGGGAGAACGTCGATCCCGGTGCGAGCGAGGGAGCGACCCGGAAGGTGAGAGGACAGGAGTGCAGCGCGATGACCGGATTGTCGAGCCGGGCGGCCCAGGTGAGCACGCGCGTGGCCGGGTCGAATTGGGCCGCATCGCTACAGACCGAGCTGACTTCGAGCTCGGGCGGCACGTCGAGGCGGACGATGAAAGGCTCCTGCGCATCCGTCCAGCGGTTGGCGGTGACCACGAGCGCGTACACCACCGACCCCCCTGCCACCGGCACGCCGCCCTCGCTGATGGAGATCGCGAAGTCGATGGTCTCGGCAAAGGCGGAGGAGGCTGCGCCGAGGGCGGCCAGCAGGAGCGCGAGGCGAATTGTCTTCACGATACGAGGGAGATACGGCCCGGTCCTGCACATCGTCCAGAGATGGCCCAGCTCGTCACCTTCCCTCCGGCCCTCTATACTGAAAGCATCATGGACAATCGGGGCTCGCGGGCTGCGTGGTGGGTCAGTGGGACGGCCGTCTTCCTCTTCGTCGCCGTCATGCTGGCCCTGATGTTCATCGCCGGTATGAACCGGCTGCTCACCGTCCCCTTCTGGTTCGACACCCTCTTCTTCCAATACAACCTCTTCCTGCTGTTGCTGGCCATCGCCATCGAGCCGTTCCTCGCCTGGTCGTATCTGGCGGTCATGAAAAAAGAGAAGGAACGGCGCCTCTACCAGGACCTCGGCCCGAACCTCTGGCAGCGGAACCAGCAGAAGATCCACCAGTACATCGAGCAGCAGTTCGCGCCGCGCAATTACCTGCCCAGCGTGCTGGCCATGATGACCGTCGTCGCGCTGGGCGGCATCGTGCTGCTGATCATGAAGCCGGCCCAGTTCGGGCAGGGCGTCGACTTCCGGAAAGGGGCGAACCTGCTCGTCCTGGGGCCGTTCGTGGAAGAGGTCGAGCGCGGCTCGCACTATCACTACATCGTCCACAGCCTGACCGGCATCAGCTTCGGCTTCCTCGGCGCCTACCTTTACTCGCTGACCCAGCTGACCCGCGCCTACTTCACGGTCGACCTCACCCCGAACACGTTCATCGCCGCCACGGTGCGCATCATCTCGGCGAGCGTCATGACCCTGGTCGTGTCGTTCGCCTTCATCCTCGCCCCTGATTCCGGCGCCATGCACGAGAAGACGCTGGTCCTGCTGCCCATCATCGGCTTCGCCTTCGGCTACTTCCCCGACTGGGCGCTGCGCGCGATCAAGCAGACCGCGCTGAAGGTGATCGGGGCGAAGGTGGAAGGGGAGGAGTACGGCTCGACGTCGCTGCGCCTCGTCTCCGGGATGAGCGACCTGCACGCGGCGCGGATGGAGCGCGAGGGCTGCGACAACGTGGAGAACCTGGCCACTTGCGACGCGCTGGAGCTGGCCATCCGCACCGGCTTCTCGTACCGGCAGGTGCGCATGTGGATCGGCGAGGCCTGCCTGCGCAGCGGATTGACGGTTGATTTCGAGCCGTTCGTCGCCACCACCGGCGTCCGCACGCACGAGGACCTGCTCGCGTTCGCACGGAAGTGGGGAGGGGAGGGCCACGACGAACCGGCCGCCGCCTTCCTGGCCCGCGCGGCGAACAAGCCGGAGCTGGCCGGCAAGCTGACCGCGATCCTGATGATCGCCGGCGAGCCGTCCGGCCTCCGCCTCCCGGCCGCGGCGGCGATGGTGCCCCCGCCGCGCCTCCCCATCGCCAAACGCGCGTTGGCCGAGCCGACGCGCAAGCACTGGCAGGAGGAGCGCGGCGGCCGCATCGACCCGCTCACCACCCCCGACCCGCCGATGGACGACGACGACCGCATCGACGAGGCGATCGCCGAGTCGTTCCCGGCCAGCGATGCGCCGTCGTACAACGGGGGGATCGATTAGTTGTCAGTTATCAGTAGACCCACTGACAACCGATAACTGACAACCGGCAACCGCTACGCCGGCGTCGACCACTCGATCAGCTTCCACGCCGCGGGCATGGCCTGTTTGGCGTGGTCGCGCGCGCCGGCGGCATCGCCCTTCAGCGCCGCGTTGCGCATCTCGCGCACGTGCAGACGCAGGTCGCGAGCAGCGGCGCGAGCCTCGGGGCTGCCGGCCGTGTTCGCGTAGATGCGGTTCGTCAGCACGTTCGCCTCGTTGCCGATCGTCTTCCACGCGCCGGCCTGCACGGTGGCGGTGGACTGCACGTCGTGGAGCAGCGACGCGAGGCGCGCTACATCGGCGTTGACGCGCGCCTTCTTCGTCGCGCTCTGCGCGAACAGCGGCACCGCAATGACCAACGCCAGCAGCCAGTAAGTTGCTCTCTTCATGAACATCCTCCCGCCTGCCCCCAAATGCGACAAGCGGGCCAGACGGTTAGCGCCGCTGCCCGCCGCCCGCTATCTCGCGAACAGCTCGCGAAACGGACGCGGCAGCGGCGCGGTGAACGTCATCCGCTTGCGCGTGACCGGATGGTCGAAGCCGAGGAGCTTGGCGTGCAGGCCGAGGCGGCCGATGGGATTGATCTCGCTGCCGTAGAACTGGTCGCCCACCACCGGATGGCCCTGCTCGGAGAGATGGGCCCGGATCTGGTTCTTGCGGCCGGTCTCCAGGGTGACTTCCAGCATGGAGTAGCCGCGCTTGGACTCGATGGTCCGGTAGTGCGTGACGGCGTGCTTGGAGTCGGGATGGGCCTCCACGCTGACCATGCGCAGGTCGCGGCGCTCCAGCAGGTTCGAGCGGATCGTGCCGCGCGGCGGGTCGAGCTCCCCTTCCACGATGGCCACGTACGTCCGGTCGACGGTGTGCTCCGCGAACTGCTCCTTGAGCCGCTCCCGCGCGTGGAAGTTGCGGGCGAAGACCAGGACGCCGGACGTCTCCCGGTCCAGCCGGTGCACCACGTGGATGCGCTCCTCCCGCAGCTTCGCGCCAACGTAGGTATTGAGGTACGCCTGCGCCGTCGCCTCCCGCTCCCGCTCCGTCGCTACCGTGAGCAGACCATTTGACTTGAGGACCACGATCACATCCGCGTCCTCATGGAGGATGGCCAGCCCGGGCGGCAGCTCGCGCTGGGGCGACTTGGACATCACCTCCAGCAGGTCGTCCGCCTCCAGCAGGCGGCGCGCGTCTTTCTCCACGTCCCCGTCCACGCGCACCCGCCCGCTCTGCAGCATCTGGCGCAGCGTGGTTTTGGAGGAGTCTGGGAAGGCGTGCTGGAGGGCGTCGAGGAGCAGAACCGGCTCGGTGATGGTGCGGCGCATGCCGGGCGCAATCCTGCCACGAATCGCATCGGGCCGTCGCCGATGCGTTCCACGGCGGGGTGCCGCGGGCCAGCCGGGGATCTGCGGGTCGCGGACCTATGTCCTGGTCGTGCTGCGCAAATCGCGGTGCCCGGCCGCGCCACGACGTTGAGCGCGGCACCACATACGGTCGCGTCCGGCTGCGAATTTGCGCGAGATGCAAGTCCGTCTTAAGATTGTTACTTCGTCAAATCGTGAAGGGAGGGGAGCATGCACCGGATCGACATCCGCTCGCGCCTCGGCAACCTGATCCTCGGCCTCATCGGCGCCGCCTACGCGCTCGCCGCGCTGTCGGTGCTCGTCTACTACTGGGCCACGTCCGGCGAAGCCGGCTCGCTCGTGCTCCAGATCCTGCTCATGGCCTGCATCGCCGGCAGTTTCTGGTTCGTGCTCATCGCTTCGGGGAACCTGCGGGGCCGTCGCCTGCGGCACTGACCTCCGCCCCCTCGGCCTGATCGAAGAGCCGCTGCAGCTCCGTCGTGATCTCGCCGCGCCGGCTGTTGGCCACGATCCGCCCATCCACTTCCGTCACCGGCATGACGCCCTGCGTGGTGCTGGTGATGAACGCCTCGTCGAGATCGAACAGCTCCTGCTCCCGCAGCGGCCGCTCGTCCACGCGGATCTTCGCCTCGCGCAAGGCGAGCCCGATCACCTTGTCGCGCACCACGCCGGGCAGCACGTTCTCATCGAGAGGATGGGTGATGATCCTTCCGGTGCGCACGGCAAAGAAGCTCGAGCTCGCCCCCTCGCGCACCACGCCGTCCGTCAGCAGCAGCGCTTCGTCCGCGCCGGCCCGTTGCGCCTTCTTCTTGGCGATGGCGTTGGCCAGCAGGTTGACGGACTTCACGTCGCAGTGATGCCAGCGGATGTCGGGCGTGGTGATGACGGAGATGCCGCGCTCTTTCTTCGCCGCGTCGGGGAAGTTGAAGGCGCGCGAATAGGCCAGCGCCGTGGGACGGATATTCTCCGGCCAGAAGTGCGCGCGCTTCGCCTCGCCGCGCGAGACCTGGAGGTAGACGATGCCGTCCGCGCACGCGGTCCGCTCCAGCAGCTCGCCCATCGCGGCCACGAAGGAGCGCTCATCCCACGGGTTGGCGATCTCCACTTCCCGTAGCCCGTTCTCCATCCGGTGGAAGTGCTCCAAGAGAAAGAGCGGCTGCCGGCGTAGAAACTTGAACACCTCGTAGACGGCGTCGCCGAACTGGAAGCCGCGGTCTTCCACGCCGATGACGCGCTCCTCGGTGGTGGTGAAGCGGCCGTTGAACCAGAGCACATCCGTCATGGCGCGACGGCCTTCACGATGACGACCGTCCGGTCGTCTTCCGCGCCGCGGCTCCACTTCTCCACCTTGGCCAGCACCTCCTGCCCGATCTCCTGGGCGGTACGCCCCCGGTTGTGCTTGACCAGCCGCTGCAGCCGCTCCAGGCCGAACTCCTGGTCGTGCTTGTCGTGGGCCTCGACGATGCCGTCGGAGTACATGCAGAGCAGGTCGCCCGGATCGAGCTTGACGAAGCCGCGCTTGTAGGTGGCGTCGGGCGTGGGCCCCAGGACCGGGCCGCCGTTGCGCAACGGCTCGATGTGCGTCCCTTTCAGGACGAAGGGGTAGTTGTGCCCCGCGTTGCAGTAGATGAGGATGCCGCCCGTCTCCAGCTCGCCGTAGAAGAGGGAGACGAATTTCGTGGTCAGCCGGCCGCGATGGATGATGTGGTTGAGCTTCTCCACCGTGCGCACGATCTTGAAGTCGCGGTCGGTGGCCATGCGCAGGCCCATGTAGATGTCGCGCACCACGAGCGCCGCCGGCAGCCCGTGGCCGGAGCCGTCGGCGATGGCCAGGCCGAGGATGTTGTCCGTCACGGGGATGAAGTCGTAAAAGTCGCCGCTGACGATCTCCGCCGGCACGGTCTTCCCCCAGATGTCGAAACCGGCATATTGCGGCACGCGCTGGGGGAGGATGGACTGCTGGATGCGCTGCGCCTCGACGATGAGCGACTCGAAGCGGTGCGCGCGCAGTTTCTGGTTGATGGTGTAGCGGATCAGGTTGAGCGAGAAAAGGATGTCTTCCCGCCCCAGCTCCGGCGCGACGTCGAAGCCGAGGATGTAGTCCTCGTCGCCGGCCGCGATGGCCGCGAACCGCCGCGCGCCGAGCTTCTGCTCCAACACCGGATCGACGCCCGGATCATTCGGCTCCATGACCACCGCGCCGTTCTCCAGCACGAGCTCGACCGGCTTGTAGCCCTTCGGGACGATGATCCCCAGCTCGTCCTCCCGATGCGCCCCGAACCGCCCCACCAGCTCATACGTCTCGTCATCCCGCCGGCACTCGTAAATGCGCCCGCCGGTGATGCCCAACGCATCCCGAAAGTTCGTGGCGATGGTCTCCCCGATCTGCTCGATGGAGGTGGTCGTCGCAGCGTCCGTCATCTCGATCTGCTCGAGAGTGCGCTCGACCTGGGTGAGGAGTTTCTTGTAGTCCATTACTTGCGCAGCCGCTCCGCACGGATGCGTGCGATGCGCGCGTCTTCCCACTTCTCGCGGTCGGCGTTCATTTCCTCTATGGAACGGTATTTCCGCACACCTCGCGGCATGGCCGGGGGCAGCAGCTGGCTGGATTGCGCCCACAGTTCGCGGATGAGCTCCGGAAGTGCCGGATCGTTGCAATCGAGCCACCGCTCGCGATCCGCCGCGTTCATCTCTTCGATCGATCGGAACTTTCGGACCGGCATCATTCCTCCGACAGATTGAACTTTTCCCGCAGCCGCTCGGCATCGTGGCGGTCCATCGGCCTTACGGTATTTCGCTTCATGCGATAAAGGGTCCGTGGAGTGGCAATCCGGATCGGAACGCCGCTCACGTAGTGGATCTCCGCTTCCAGGTCGTTATACCGGAACGCCTCGCCCAGCCGCGAAACGAAATCGAGGCCGAACCCTTCGCCCGGAGGGGCATAGCTGAAGCTCGGGTAATCGCCGATCATGTCGTCATCCTGAATCTCATCCAGCGACGGGTCGTTCCATAGCGATCGCAGGGCGCGCTTGATCTTCTGCACGTTTGCCGGCTCGGGACTCACGAAAAAGTCGAAATCCTCGGTGGCTCGTCTCAACCCGTGGAGGTTTACCGCCGCCCCTCCGAACAACATGTAGTCCACTCCCTCGCGGTTCAGCGCCGCAGAGAGAGCGACGAGCTTGTTGAACTCGATCATCTACTTCAGTTCCACCCCATCGAGCTCATACGGCGCCTTCACCCCCAGCAAGCCCAGCACCGTCGGATACACATCCGCGATGTACGGCGCGCGGTCCGTGGCCAGCTTGCGGTTGTAGAAGAAGATGCCCTTCACGATCTCCGGGTCGACCGAGCAGTGGTCGCCGCTCCAGACCTGTTTGTTGGGCTCGAGGATGTTCTTGGGGATGCCGCCGAGCGACGTCTGCCAGGAGACGCGGTAGCCGTCGTTGTTGGTGATGAAGAGGTCCGGGATCATGTTCGGATCGAATTTGCGGTAGACCTCCTCCCGGGCCAGCACGCGCCGCACGGGATGCTCGCCGGTCTCCGGATCGGTCAGTTGCACGAGGCGGGTCTTCAGCTCGGTCTTCAAGGCGTCGTATTCCGGGCCGGGGTTCACGATGCCCTGTGCCTCGCGGCCCTTCACGTTGATGTACAGCTCGCCCAGGCCCATGGCGTAGGCGCGCGTTTTCGACCAGTCGACGTTCTCCCAGAACTGCCCCTGGTCGAACAGCATCTCCACATTGCGCTCCTTCACCTGCACGCCGCTCTTGAGCGTCATGTAGCCGTTCATGACCAGCCAGGTGTTGTAGTTCACCGATTTGCGGAAGCTGGCGAAGCCGTGGTCGGAAAGCACGATCAGCGCGGCGTTGTGCTCATCGGCCGCTTTCATCGCGTCGCCCACGATGGAATCCATCAGCTGATAAGAACGCAACAGCGCATCGCCCCACTTCTGCGCGAGCGCCGCGTCATACGCGGGATGCTTCGGGTCCATCAAACGCCAGAACACGTGCCCCACCCGGTCCGGGAACTCGAAGCACTGCACCGTCAGGTCCTTGTCGCTGGCCAGGAACGAGCCGAACATCTTCCGGTTCTGCGTCACCGTCCAGTTCATGTCATCCCAGAACATCTCCTCGTTGGCAAACCCCTCCGAGATGGCCCAGGTGTCGATCTGCCAGCCGATCGTCTTGTACAGGCCGAGCTGCTTCGCCACCTCCGGCGCCCACTTGGCCGGCGTCGAGATGCGGAAGCCGGGCGGCAGGCGGCGCGGATCGAAGTTGATGGGCGACAGATACAGCCGGACCTCGGGCTGCGAGGAGATGAGGTGGAAGCGGCTGATGCCGTGCAGCTTGATGAGCGGATTGAAGGGGAACTCGAAGTTCACCCAGCCGGTCCACTCCCCCGCCTTCAGGTTGAGCTTCTGGCCGCTGACCTCGATCTGGATCGAGTTGCGGTCGTTCGCCACCGTGATGGTCATCGGGATGGAGATGTAGGGCGGATCGCCGAAGAGCTTATTGGGCGGCCCCTGGATCTTGGTGTTGATGACGCCGCGGTTGTCCTCCAGCTGCACCACCTCGATGGAGAACTCGTTCGAGCCGGAGCGGTGCATCTCCAGCTCGGAGGTGAAGTAGAACGGCTTGCCGACGCGGCCGGAGGCGTCCGGGACGCCGAGGCCGGAGAGGAGCTGGCCGTCGTGAAAGTCGGTGGCGGGAAAAGTCACCGGCACGTGGACCACGGTGGCCTTTTTACCCGCACTGGCCGCCACTTCCCAGAACGGCGTCCCCTGGCGGCGGTTGATGACGCCCGGCCGGGTGGTGGGGAGATATTTCCTCACCGCGAAGAACACTCCACCCGCGGCCACGATGGCCACCACGAGGACGGCCACCCGGCCGGTGCGCTTGAACAGCAGCGCGATCAGGCCGATGAGCAGGAAAATCGCGGCCGCGCCGACCCAGCGGTTCTTCTCGCCGAGGAGGAAGGGCTCCTTCGTTTCGTCGAAGGCGGCGAAGACCGGGAGGTAGGTCTTGGGATCGCGGCGGAGGAAGTCGAAGATGCCGGTGCGGCCGGGGTCGATGCCGGTGCTGAAGGTCGACCATGAAACCGGGGTCTGGGCGGGGACGGTGGGGCGGAGGGGGCGGAAGGTGCCGGCCGCGCGGAGGCGGGCCAGGTTCGGCAGCTTTCCCTCGTTCATCCACTGCTCGGTGTAGCGGGCGTCGACGCCGTCGAACCCGAGGACGATCACCTTCTGCGGGGGGCTCGCCGCGAGGGGGAAAGTCAATGCAATCAGAAGCATGAGAGGCGTGAGGCGCATCGCGCCGCATCATAGCAGGCACTTCTCTTGTAACGTGGGGGCTGGTGCTGCGCGGAAAGTTACTGGTTACTGGTTGCTGGTTACTGGTAGAACCGGCCGGGGCAGGTGGCGGCCTACGAGCAACGAGTAACCAGCAACCAGCAACTGCGAAGCACAAGGAGAGCGGTATGAGAAAGCGAATGATCACGATCGTCCTGGTGGCCTGTTTCGTGGCCTGCGGAGGCGGCGAGAAGAAGGGTGGCGGCGGGGCGGGCGGCGCGAAAGACACGCTGGTGATCGAGTTCAAATCGAGCCCCACCAACCTCGACTCGCGGGTCGGCAACGACAATGCGTCCGGCCGCGTGGCGGACCTCATCCACAGCGGGCTGGTCAAGATCACGCCCCAGAACGACTACGCGCCGGACGTGGCCCAGAGCTGGGAGACCACGCCCGACGCGAAGACCGTCACCTTCCACCTCAACCCGAACGCGAAGTTCCAGAACGGCCAGCCGCTGAAGGCGGCGGACGTGAAGTGGACCTACGAGTCGCTCATGGACCCGAACTTCACCTCATCGAAAAAGTCCGGCTATTCGGCGGTCGATCACATCGAGGCGCCGGATGACCACACGGTGATCTTCCGGCTCAAGGAGCCGAACGGCGGCCTGTTCGACAACCTCACCCTCGGCATCCTCCCCACCGGAGCGGACACGAACACTTACAAGACGAAGCCGATCGGCGCCGGGCCGTACAAGGTGGTCGATTTCCGTCCCGATGATCGGGTGGAGCTGGAGGCGTTCGACGGCTGGCACGGCGGCGCGCCGAAGATCAAGCACGTCATCATCCGCATCATCCCGGACGCCACCACGGCCGTGCTTGAGCTGCGCCGCGGCTCGGTCAACTTCGAGGTCAACACCATCCCGTTCGAGAACGTGGACGAGTTCTCGAAGAACGCCGACTTCAAGGTGGAGAAGAAGTCCGGCTCGGTCTATCAGTACCTCGCCTTCAACATGAAGGACCCGATCCTCTCCAGGAAGCCGGTGCGGCAGGCCATCGCATACGCCATCGACCGGGAGAAGATCGCCCGCGACGTGATGCGCGGCTACGCCGAGCCGACCGACACGATGCTGGGCAAAGGCCACTGGGCGCGCGCCGAGAACCTGCCGACCTATCCGTACGATCCGGCCAAGGCGAAGGCGCTGCTCGACCAGGCCGGCTATCGCGACCCGGACGGCGACGGCCCGCGGTCGCGCTTCTCGCTCAGTTACAAGACCTCGACCGATCCGGAGGCGAACCTCCGCGCGCAGGTGATGCAGCAGATGCTCAAGCTGGTGGGGATCGACGTGAAGATCCAGTCGAACGAGCTGGGCAAGTTCCTGGACGACATCGGCAAGGGCAACTTCCAGCTCTACTCGCTCAGCCGCAACGGCATCGCCGACCCGGACTTTTACTACATCATTTTCTACTCCAAGAACGTCCCCCCGGAGGGGCAGAACCGCGGCTCGTATGCGAACCCTCGCGTCGATCAGCTGATCATGGAGGGGCGCTCGACGTTCGACCGGGAGAAGCGCAAGCAGATCTACGCCGAGGTGCAGAAGCTCGTGCAGGAGGACCTGCCGTACCTGTCGCTCTATCACCAACAGAACGTGACCGTGATGCGCAACAACATCGACGGCTACGTGACGTATCCGGCCGGGTTTTTGTTGTCGGTGCCACAGATGACGATGAAGTGAAGCAGTTGTCGGTGGTCAGTTATCGGTTGTCGGTCATCTACTGATAACTGACAACTGACAACCGATCACTCAAACGAAGCTGACCGCCAGCTTCGACCCTTCCTCTTTATAGATCGTGTCGACGAAGCGGATGGTGTTCGTCTTCAGCGACATGAAGAGGGACGAGGTGCGGATGCCGCCGCCGAAGAAGCGGACGCCGCGCAGCAGGTCGCCGTCCGTGACGCCGGTCGCGCAGAAGATGATGTCGTTGCCGGAGGCCAGATCGGAGGTGTCGTAGATCTTCTCGCCGTCGACGTAGCCCATCGAGCGGAGGCGCTCCTCCTGCCACTTCTCCAGCGGCTTGAGGCGGCCCTGCATCCGGCCGTTGAGGCAGCGCATCGCGGCCGCGGTGAGCACCCCTTCCGGCGCGCCGCCGATGCCCATCGCCGCGTGGATCCCGGTGCCGCGCACGGCGGCGGCGATGCCGGCGGAGAGGTCGCCGTCGGTGATCAGCTTGATGCGCGCGCCGGCCTCGCGGATCTGGGCGATGAGGTCGTGATGGCGCTCGCGATCGAGCACCACGATGGTCAGCTCATCGACGTCCCGCTTGAAGGCCTCGGCGATCTGGTTGAGGTTCTCGTGGACGGAGTTGGCCAGGCCGACGAAGTCGCCGGCGGTGGGGCCGACGACGAGCTTGTCCATGTAGACGTCGGGGGCGTTGAGCAGGCCGCCTTTCTCCGAGGCGGCGAGGACGGCGATGGAGTTGGCCGCGCCGGTAGCGCAGAGGTTCGTCCCTTCCAGCGGATCGACGGCGATGTCGACCTCCGGGTAGATCTCCCCTTCCGTCCAGCCCCGCCCGAGGGGCTCGCCGACGTAGAGCATCGGCGCCTTGTCGCGCTCGCCCTCGCCGATGACCACCGTCCCGCGCATCTTCAGGCGGTTCAGTTCCTCGCGCATCGACTCGACCGCGACCTGGTCGGAGTACTTGCGCTTTCCATAACCCATCGTCCGTGCGGCGGCGATGGCCGCCTTCTCCGAAACGCGGAGGAAGCCGATTTCCAAGCTTGATTCCATGTGACCCCGAACTTTTAAGTTTTTTGCGCGGCGAACTTTAGCAGAAGTACGATCCGCCCGCTTGAATCGCCGACTGCTGCTGGCGGCGCTCCCGCTGGCCGCCTACTTTTTGGTCCTGGCCCGGCACGCCGCGCTCGCCGTGGGCGGCTCGGACAGCTCCGGCTACATGAACGAGGCGCGCATCTTCGCCTCCGGCCGGATGAAGGCGGAGGTGGAGCCCCTGCGGGTGATGAAGCTGCCCAGCTCCTTCACCCACTGCTTCACCCCGCTCGGCTTCCTCACCGTGCCCCGCGGGCGGATGGTGCCGTCGTATCCGCCCGGCTTGCCGTTGCACTTCGCGCTCGCGGCGAGAATGGGCGGGTGGTCGCGCGCGCCGTTCTACCTCGTGCCGCTGCTCGCGACGCTGGCGCTGCTGCTCATGTACGGCGTCTCGCGGGAACTGGGCCTCTCCCGCATCTGGAGCGTCGTCGCGGCGGCGATCCTCGGGTCGATCCCCATCTTTTTGTCGTCGGCGATTCAGCCGCTCAGCGATGATGTCGCGCTCTTCTGGGCCCTGGTGGCGATGTACGGCGCTTTCGTCGGGCGCCGCCGCCCCGCGCTTGCCGTGCTTGCCGGCATCGCCTTCGCGGTCGGCGTCTGGGTCCGCCCGACGAACTTCCTGCTCGCGCTGCCGCTGGCCTTCGCCATGCGCTGGCGCTGGCCGTTGCTGCTGCGCGCCGCGGCCGGCGCGATCCCGATCGGCGCCGCGCTGGGGTGGTATCAGTGGATGCAGTTCGGCGGCGCGTTGCACACGGGCTACGGCACGGTGGGGGAGATGCTGCAGGCTTCCATCATCGCCAAGTGCGGGCCGCATCAGCTGCTCTGGCTGATGAAAACGATGTCCCCGCTGGCCATCCTCGGGCTGCTGTTCGCCGCCGCCGACCGGCGGCTCGATCGCTGGACGCGCATGCTGCTGCCGAGCTGGATCGGCGTCTTCTTCCTCTTCTACATGGCGTACGACATCTGCTCCGACTGGTGGGACACGCGCTTCCTGCTGCCCGGAATCCCGGCGCTGATCATCGCGTCGTTGCTGGTGCTGCAGCAGTTCTCCACCTCGCGTCTGCGCGGCGCGATTGCGGCGTGTCTCGCATTGGTCATGATCGCGACGCCGCTGGTCATGGCCAGGCGCCTGCAGGTTTTCGGCTACGGACAGGGCGAGCTGCAGTGGCCGCGCATGGTGCGCTGGACAGAAGCGCGGCTGCCGCCCGATGCGCTGCTCATCAGCGGCATCTTCAGCGGCGCGTTCTACTACTACGCCGGCCGCTTCACCGTCCGCTGGGACCAGCTCTCCACGGATGACTACCAGCTCATGCGCGCCTACGCCGGCAACGCGAACCTGCACTGGTACGCCATGCTCTCCTCGGTCGCCGACACGTCGGAGGAGGAGTTCGTGCGCCGCTATCCCGGCCGCTGGACGGTCGTGGCGCGCAATCGCGACGTCACGCTGTGGCGTCTGGACGAGTGACGCCTCAGCCGACGTTCCGGTCGGCCCGCCACTTGGGGTGATTGACGTGGAAAACGCGGTCGCCGTTGAACGACGCGGCGGCGGCGTCGAAGGTCATCGTGCCGATCGCTTTCCAGTTCCTGATCTCGCGCCGCTCCTTGACCGGCAGGCCGTGCGTGACGCCTTCATCCGAGGTCTCGATGCGGAAGACGAGCTTGCGCTTGGGGGAGGGGTCGCCGCGGTCGTAGAGCTGGGCCATGATCTCGTCGCGGAAGTCGAGCGCGTCGCCGGGGATGACCGGCTGCTCGGGGACGACGGAGAGCTGCATGAACTCCGGTGCGCGGGTCGGGTCGCCGGCCGCTTTGCCGAGCTCCGCGAGCTGATAAACCTGGCGGATGGTTGGCATCTTGTCGGCGAGCATGAGGGCGCCGGCGGTGGCCAGCAGGGTCGGCATTCCGCTGCCGCGCTTGGTCGCGGTCGTGTTCGGCGCATTGCGCAGAACGGCCTCGTTGATGGTGCGGCTTTCCGCGCCGCCGATGTCCTCCTGGGTGATGAAGCTGGCCGTCATCAGCGGCTCCTGATGGCTCGCATCCGTGGTCGGATACACGGCCCCGACCATGGCCAGCGATCGCGTGTGGCCGCGCCGCGTCTCGGTGCAGCAGGTCGAATAACGCGCGATGGTCAACCCGCGGCTCCCTTTGCGGAAGTAGCCGCTGTAGGGCGTCTCTTCCGTGATCTCCCACAGTCCGGTGAGGCAGATCCCGTTGGGATGCAACAGCCGCCGGAACCCCTTGCCGTCCGCCCCCCAGCGCAGTACCGCGTGCGAGGCAACCGTCCGCTTCGCCGCCGGCACGAGGCCGAGCGCCACGCTGCCGAAGGTGACCGGAAACCGCTCGAACCCGCCGTCCGTGCTCCAGACCTTCTGATACGGATTCGCAAAGACGGCGTCCCGCACCTCCGCAAATCGCGAGCCTGTGAATTTGCGATCGTCGTCTGTGAGGCCTTCGTTGTCGCTCATGAGAGTCATCATACGGCCGGGCACGGTTTCTGATGCAAGGATGGATGTGCAGCCTTGAAAAAGATGTGACCGCGCCGCGGCGGCGACGGCTCACCGGCAAATCAGCTGATACACGCCGATCACGTCATCCCGCACGTCATCCAGATCGGCCTTGATCTTGGTCACCGTCTGCTGGAACTCGGGGTCGCTCTGCAGCGGCTGGAGCCAGGGATGTTTGATCAGGGCGTACCAGCTGTGGTGACCGAGGGTGACGGAGCGGTGGAGCCAGAGCATGGCGTTGTTGCGGTCGCCGAGCTTGGCGTAGACATACGCCGCGCGGAGGGCGGCCCAGTGGTTGCGCTGCGCGTCCGCCTCGAAGGAGCGCACGTAAGACTCGGCGGAGGGGCGGTCGCCGCGGGCGGCGGCGATCATCGCCTTGAGGCTCTTGCCGAGGTAGTGGCGGGGGACGAGGCGCTGGGCGGCGTCGGCCTCGCGGTCGGCGGCGTCGAGGTTGCCCTGCAGGATGAACGCGACGCCGCGCATGTCGTGGCCGGCCAGCGCCGTGTCGTTGTGAGCCAGCGCGAACTCGGCGTTCTTCAGCGCCCCTTCCGGGTCGACGGCGTTCACGTAGTAGTAGCCGCGCGTCTCCGCCTCGTTCGAGGACGGATCGATGCGCACCAGCTGGTCGATGATGCACTGCGCCTTCTGCAGGTCGCCGGAGGAGATGAAGTACGTGGCCACCGAGTGCAGCGCCTGCGTGTCGCTGCCGTTGAGCCGCAGCGAGGCCAGCACCTCCCGCACCGACTCGCGAAAGCGGTCGGGATAGCGCACGAACACGCGGCTCAGGGCGAGGTGGGCCTGAGCGAGATTCGGATCGAGGCGCACCGCCTGGCGCGCGTACGACTCCGCCTTCTCGATGGTGTCTCCCGAGGTGTTGAGGCTGCGGGCCGAGCCGACGGAGATGGCCACGGCGAGGTCGGCGTATGCGGCGGCGAAATTCGGATCGAGCACGATGGCCCGCTTCAGGGCCGCGACCGTCGCCTCGTGGTCGGCCGGATCGAAGCTGCCGTTGAGCGAGCGGGCGCGGAGGTACTGCTCGAACGCCTGCGGATTCGAGGAGCGGGGCTGCGAGGCGTTCGTCCGCGGCTGCTGCACGCCGAGCTTCTGATTGAGGCCGTCGACAGTCCGCGAAGAAACGTCGTCGATCAGCTCGAGCAGGTTGTCCCGCTTGCCGTCGACCGAATCGGTCCAGATGTTGAAGCCGCTGCGCGCATCGGTGAGCTGCAGGTTGACCCGCACCAGGTCGCCGGCGGCGAGGAAGTGCCCCTCCAGGATGGCATCCACCTGCAGGCGCTCGCTGGCCGACTTCGCATCGATCTTCTTGCCGTGATACTCGACCACGGCGGAGGTCGGCCGCACCTGCAGCGACGGGATCTGCTGGAGCTTCGTCACCAGCGCGTCCGCCAGGCTGACCGAGAGAAAGTCGTCCTTGGAGTTGTTGGCCAGGTTGGCCAGCGGCAGCACGGCCAGGGAGCGGATCGGCGTCTGCGCCGTCGAGGCCGGGGCCGGCGGCGGCTCGGCCACGCTTCGCTCCCGCACGAACCAGATGCCGGTCCCCAGCGCGGCGAGCGCCGCGAGCACGACGGCGATGCGCAGCGCGGAGCGGGGGTGGGGGAGGGTACGGCCGAGGGTGGAGCGCGTCCGGTCGGAGGGACTCATCCGCACCGTCGGCGTTTCGATCGTTTCCAGGTCCGAGAGCAGCTCCTGAGCGGTCTGGTAGCGGCCCTTCGGATCTTTCTGCAGGAGGTGGGCGATGATCTTCGTGCCGGGGGGGGGGAAGGCGGGATCGAGCGGCACGAACGGCTCCGGCTCGGCGTCGCGGATCTTCTCCATGATCAGCAGCGGCGAGTCGGCGTTGAACGGCAGGTGGCCGGAGGCCATCTGGTACATGACGATGCCGACCGAGAAGAGGTCGGTGCGCTCGTCGGCCGCTCCGCCGCGGGCCTGCTCGGGCGAGAGGTAGTGAATGGTCCCGAAGAAGTGCCCTTCCGTCGACTCGAAGGAAGTGGCGCCTTCGAGCTCCCTCTGCATGCGGGCCAGGCCGAAGTCGAGGATCTTCACCTGGCCGCTCGGCTCGAGCATGATGTTCGCGGCCTTGATGTCGCGATGGATCACGCCGTTGTCGTGGGCGGCGGCGAGGCCGGCGGCGATCTGCCGGGTGATATTGAGGATCTCGCCGGCATCGAGCGCCTTGCGGCGCATGCGCTGGGCGAGGGTCTCCCCCTCGCAGTACTCCATGACCAGGAAGGGCTGGCCGTCCGCGGTCTCGTCGACCTCGTAGATGGTGGCGACGTTTTGATGGCGAATGGCGGCGGCGGTGCGCGCCTCGCGGAGGAAGCGGGCGCGGCGGTCGGGGCTGCCGAGGTCATCCGTGTGCAGGACCTTGATGGCGACGTAGCGGGAGAGCCGCTGATCGCGGGCCAGGTAAACCGCCCCCATGCCCCCTTTGCCGAGGATACGGACGATCTCGAAGCGGTCGAGCTGGGGCTGCATTGTCAGTTGCTGGTCGCTGGTTGCCGGTTACTGGTAGAGGGAGGTTGCCGGCGGGATGGCAAGCGGTAGTGAGCGGGACTACCAGCACCAGCAACTAGCAACCAGTAACTATTCTACACGACGGCGCACACTTAGCCGGAGCTGGCCGCTTTTCTGACCCCCTTCCACCTGAAACGGGTTATATTCTCACCCCATAGAACGTATCGGAGACTCATGACTGCTACCGAGAGCGTTGCGCCTGAGCTGCAGCTGCCGCCGCGTTACCAGATTCGAGCGGTTCTCAAAGAGACCCACGCCACCTCCGTCTACAAGGTGTTCGACGCCGCCGACAAGCGCGACGAGGCCATCAAGATCCTCCGCCACGAGCTCTCCGAGCCGCAGCAGCTTCTCCGCTTCAAGACCGAGTTCTCCACCCTCGCCTCCATCGAGCACGCCAGCATCATCAAAGTCTTCGACTACGGCCTCCTCCACGACCGCTTCCCGTACTTCACCATGGAGTACTTCGCCGGCAAGCGGATCTCCGAGTTCTTCGACGGCCAGAACTGGGACGCCCTCTACGACGTCATCCTGCAGATCGCCTCGGCGCTGCACCACATCCACCACCTCGGCATCATCCACCTCGATCTCAAGCCGTCCAACATCCTGGTCAGCGAGGCGGGGAAGGCGAAGGTCATGGACTTCGGCCTGGCCATCGAGAGCCGCCAGGTGCTCGACCGGCAGATCCGCGGCACGCTGCAGTACATGGCGCCGGAAGTCCTGCGCCAGGACCGGGTCGACTCGCGCGCCGATCTCTACGCCCTCGGCATGACGCTTTACGAGACGGTGACCGGCGCGCTGCCCGGCTACGGCAAGGCGCCCATCGACGTCATCCGCATGCATCTGGACGAAGAGATCCGCCCCCCTTCGTCGATCAATCCGCGCGTGCCGGAAGGGCTGGAAGCGATCATCCGCAAGCTGCTGGAGAAAGACCCCCGCCACCGCTACGCCTCGGCGGCCGCGCTGCTGCAGGCCGTGGCGGCCGCGGCGGGCAAGCGCGCGCCGGCGGCGGAGCTGCTGGTCGGACAGGGCGAGCTCTACGCGGCGCCGCTGATCGGACGGAAGGGGGAAGTGGCGCAGCTGATGACGCTCATCAGCGACGCGCGCGAGGGACGGGGCAACGGCATCATCCTGGCGGGGCCGGAAGGGCTGGGGAAGAGCCGCATCGTGCGCGATGCGACGCTGCGGGCGCAGCTGGACGGCGCGCGCGTCTTCTGCGGCCGCTGTCCGGTCAACCGCAAGACCATCTACGCGCCGTTCTTCGAGATCTTCCGCCAGCTGGTCACCGCGGTGAGCCCCGACGCGGACGTCAGCGAGGAGATCCGGCGCATCCTCCGCCCGGTCATGGCCGGCACCGACGTGCGGGCCACCAAGGGGGACAAGTACCGCCTCTACAACCACATCGTGCAGTCGATGCAGGACATCTACGGGTTCCTCAGCGCCGGCAGCGACTCGAGCGGCACGCCGCTCATCGTGGTCATCGAAGACCTGCAGTGGGCCGATCCGTCGACCTGCGAGCTCTTCTCCTTCCTGGTCGGCGAGGCGCGGCAGAACAAGCTGCTGGTGATCGGCACCCTGACCACCGACGGCGAGTCGACCGAGGATGCGGCGAGCTGGGAGCAGCGGGCGCGGGAGGGGAACTTCCCCATCCTGCACATCGACACGCTGAACGAGACGCTGGTGCGGGAGCACGTGCAGTCGCTCCTCGGCTCGATGAACATCTCCGAAGAGCTGGTGCGGTGGATGCTGTGGGAGTCGTCCGGCTCGCCGCTGAACATCCGGCGCATCACCGACTACCTCATCGCCCACCAGTTCCTGCACTGGCAGGCCACCGGGTGGGTGGCCGAGATGGAGCGCATCCGCGGCCTGCGCATCCCGGGCGGCGCGGCGTCGATCCTGATGGAGAAAGTCGAGGCCCTGACTCCCGAGCAGCGGATGCTCATCGAGGCCGGCGCCGTGATCGGCGAGGTGTCGGACGTCGACCTGCTGACCCACATCTCCGACGCGGAGCCGGAGACGACCTACCGCATCCTGCGCCAGCTCATCCAGCTCAACCTGCTCGACGAGTCGACGGACGGCAAGACCGTCACCTTCCCCCAGATCCACCTGCGGGACACGATCTACAACGGCATGACCGACCGGCGGCGGAGCGAGCTCCACCTGCGCGTCGGCCACGCCCTGGAGCCGCAGCTGCAGGCCGGCTCGTCGCAGCTGGTCGGCCAGATCGCGTATCACTTCGCGCGGGCCAACGAGAGCGAGAAGGGCATCCGCTACGCGGTGGAGGCGGGCGACCTCGCCACGCGCACGCTCGCCCACGAGGAGGCGACGGAGTTCTACCGCACGGCGCTGGAGCTGCTGGACCTCAACGGGGCGGACGAGGCCTCCAAGCTCGAAGTGCGGGAGAAGCTGGCCGACGCGTACTACCGCAGCGCGAACTATCGCGAGGCGATGCAGGCCTACCAGTTCCTGCTCAAGAGCATCCAGTCCCGCGGCGGGACCGATCAGGCCAACGAGCACCTCGGCCGGATCATGAAGAAGATCGGCAAGGTGCTGGGCAAGCGCGGCGAGCAGGACTCGGCGCTCTCGTACTTTCACAACGCGCTGGAGATCTATGAACAGCTCGGCCGGCCGCTGGAAGTGGCCGAGCTGCTGAACCGCAGCGCGTGGCTCTATCGCGAGAAGGACGACTTCGACGCCGCGCGCGCGGCCTCGACGAAGGCGCTGACCATCCTCGAGCCGATGGAGCCGAACGTCGTGTTCGGCTACGTCAAGAACATGCTCGGCATCATCGAGTACGCCACCGGCAACTGGCAGCGCGCGAAAGACACGCTGCTGGAGGCGTATGCCGTGGCCGAGAAGCTCGGCTCGACCCAGCTGAAGAAGACCGTCTCCACGAACCTCGGCAACACGCACTGGAAGCTCGGCGAGTGGGACACGGCGCTGGTCTTCTACCGCGAGAACCTGGAGGTCTCGGAGTCGGAAGGCGATCTCTGGTCGCTCATCAGCGCGTACAACAACGTCGGCGTCATCGAGTTCTGCCGCGGGCAGTTCCATGCGGCGGCGGACTATTTCGAGCGGAGCGTCCGCTTCGACGAGAAGATCGGCTCGCTGGAGTTCGAGGCGCTGGCCCGGGAGAACCTGGGCGAGGCGCTGGAGATGGTGGGCCGCTGGAAAGAGGCGCTGGAGCACTACCAGCGCTGCGTGCAGCTGGAAGGCTTCGACGAGTCGCGCGCCTCGCGCACCTCGGTCTACGTCCCGCTGGCCCGGCTGACCAACAAGAAGGGCGACATCGCCAAGGCGCTGGAGTACGGGCAGAAGGCGCTCGCCGCGGCGGAACGGGCGCGCGATGAGGATCTGATCGCCGAGGCTTCTTACATCCTGGCCGCGATCGAGGATGAGCGGGAGAACCTGGACGACGCGGAGCGGAATCTTCAGCGGGCGATGGAGATCTTCGAGCAGAACCGCACCGTGCAGGGGCTGGCGCGGGCGCACACGGCCTGGTCGGCCATCTGCCTGCGGCGGGGGAACCTGGCCGAGGCGGAGCGGCATGCCGAGGCGGGGGCGAAGTGGGCCCGGGAGCTGAATGACCGCTTCAACCTCGCCAAGAACGACTGGGCGTGGGCCAAGATTCTCTCGTTCCGCGGAGAGCGGGAGGCGGCCGCGGCGAAGTTCGAGTCGGCCCGGGTCACCTTCGAAGAGCTGGACACGCCTTACGAGCTGGCCCGGCTGCTGTTCGACGTCGGCGTGTTGCGGGAGGAGGCGGAAGAGGCGACGGTGACCATCCGCAGCGCCATCCGCATCTTCGAGAAGCTCGATGCGACGCACGATCTGGAGCGGGCCCGCGGCGCGCTGTTCCGGATCAAGCCGGCCGGCAAGGCGCCGGATCAGAACGTGGTCGGCCTGTACGAGATCGTCAAGATCATCAACTCGTCCCTGAACCTGGAGGACGTGCTGAACCGGGTGCTCGATGTGTGCGTGCGGCGTTTGCGCGCGGAGCGGGGCATGATCCTCCTCTTCGATCCGATCACCGGCGCGTTGCGGACGCGGGTGGTGCGGAACATCAAGGAAGGTGGGGAAGGGGAGTCGAAGCGCTCGCCCCAGACCATCATCAAGGAAGTGATCGCCTCGGGGCAGTCGGTGCTCTCCGCCGATGCGCGGGCCGACGCGCGGTTCGTGGAGTCGGAGTCGGTGATCGCGGAGAACATCCTCTCCATCCTCTGCGTGCCGCTCATCATCAAGGACCGGATCGCCGGCTCGATCTACGTCGATCACCGCCAGGCGCGGCACCTCTTCTCCCAGAAAGACCTCGTCTTCCTGGAGGCGTTCGCCGATCAGGCGGCCATCGCCATCGAGAACGCGCGGCTATACGAGGAGCTGGAAGAGGCGCGGACGCGCCTGTCCCTGGAGAACGAGTCGCTGCGGCGGGAAGTGCTGGTGGAGAAGCACCTCGACTCCGTGGTCGGGCAGTCGGAGGCGGTGGCGAAGATCCAGTTCGCCATCCGCAAGGCGGCGGCCGGGGCCTCGACGGTGCTGGTGCGGGGCGAGTCGGGGACGGGCAAGGGGCTCATCGCCCGGATCATCCACAACGTCAGTCCCCGCCGGAACGGACCGTTCATCAAGTTCAACTGCGCGGCGCTCCCCGAGACGCTGGCCGAGTCGGAGCTGTTCGGCCACGAGAAGGGGGCGTTCACCGGCGCCGACCGGCGCAAGCTGGGCCGCTTCGAGCTGGCCAACGGTGGGACGATCTTTCTCGACGAGATCGGCAAGATCAACCTGGCCATGCAGGCCAAGCTGCTGCGGGTGGTGGAGGACAAGGAGTTCGAGCGCGTCGGCGGCACGCAGACCATCAAGTCGGATGTGAAGATCATCGCCGCCACGAACCTGGACGTGGAGACGGCCATCGAGGAGGGGACGTTCCGGGAGGACCTCTTCTACCGGCTGAACATCATCCCGCTGGTGCTCCCGCCGTTGCGGGAGCGGAAGGACGACATCCCGCTGCTGGCCGAGCACTTCATGCGCAAGATCTGCAAGGACCTGGGGGTGGAGAACAAGCGGCTGGAGCCGGGAGTGATCGACCTTTTTCTGCGCTACAACTGGCCGGGCAACGTGCGGGAGCTGGAAGCCACGTTGCATCGGGCCATCGTGATGTCGAACGGCGAGACCATCACCCGGAACGACTTCTACGGCCTCTTCGCCGAGCTGCCGGCCAGCGTGGTGGAAGACGGGCCGATGGTGATGCCGAACTCGCTGCTCAACCCGATGGTGGCGAAGATGGACATCACCAGCGAGGTGTATGACGAGGTGATCTCTTCCGTCGACCGGCAGCTCATCGAACGGGCCCTGGAGACGTCCGGCGGGCGCATCCGGGAGGCGGCGCGGAGGCTGGGACTGGCCAGAAACACCCTTAAATCAAAAATACAGAAGTACAACATCGCCGTTCGGGAGTAGCCTTACGGGTCGTGGTTCGATACCAGCTCTCCTGGCGGAATCCGAATGAGCATCTCTACGACGTCGCGGTGACGTTCATCGCCCCGGTCGACGACCCGCTGCTGCATCTGCCGGCGTGGCGTCCGGGGCGCTACACGATCCAGAACTTCGCGGCGAACGTGCGGGAGTGGAGTCCGAACATGCGCAAGGTGGCCAAGTCCGCCTGGCGCGTCGGCGCGCGGGTGGGCGAACAGGTCACGGTGCGCTATCGCTATTACGCGGGCGTCCTCGATGCCGGCTCCAGCTTCCTCGACGAGCGCGAGGCCTACTTCAACGGCTCGAACCTCTTCATGTGGGTGGATGGGTTGCGCTCCGAGCCGGCGGTGCTCTGCGTGGAGGCGCCGGAGGAGTGGCGCGTGGAGACGCAGCTGCCCTCCATCCGCCCTCACACCTTCCAGGCGCGCGACTACGACCACCTCATCGACGCGCCCACCATCGCCGCGGCTTCGATCACCCATCACGCCTTCGAGGAATCGGGCGCCGCGATCCACGTGGTGTTCCTCGCCGCGGAAGGGATCGAGACCGGGCGGTTCGTGGAGCCGCTGCGGGCCGTGGTCCGGACCCAGGCGGAGCTCTTCGGCGGACTCCCCCTTTCCGAGTACCGCTTCCTCTACCACGTGGGCGACAAGTGGCACGGCGTGGAGCACGAGGACTCCTGCTCCATCCTGGTGCGGCGCGGCGCGCTGGTCGGCGTGCAGGCGGGGGATGAAGGCTTCGACCACCTGCTCTCCATCTCCTCCCACGAGCTCTTCCACGTGTGGAACGTGAAGCGGATCGTCCCGGCCCGCTTCGTCCCGTACGACTACTCGGCGGAGACTCCGACCCGCCTGCTCTGGGCCATGGAAGGGATCACCTCCTACTACGGCGACCTGACCCTGCTCCGGGCCGGGATCTGGGATACCACGCGCTACCTCAAGCACCTGCAGCACGAGATCGAGCTGCTGGAGTCCTCGCCCGGCCGGCATCACCTCTCCCTGGCCCAGGCCAGCTTCGACGGCTGGCTGCAGGACCAGATCCACGACAAGTCGAATGCCTGGGTCTCGTTCTACAACAAGGGAGAGATCGTGGCGGCGCTGCTCGACCTGGAGATCCGCCGGCGCAGCGCGAAGACCCTGGACGACGTGATGCGCTACCTCTGGCGCGAGTACGGCGAGGAGCGGCGGGGGCTGGAGGAGGACGCGATCGAGCGAGCCGCGGCCTTCGTCACCGGCGAGGATTTCGCCGAGTTCTTCGCCCGCTATGTGGACGGCACCGAGCCGCTGCCGTACGCGGAGCTGTTCGACTCCGCCGGCGTCACCTACGAGTCGCAGCCCCGCGACCTCGGTTTCGGCGCCCGCCTGCGCAATGCCGACGGCGCGCTGCTGCTGGAGACGGTGACGCGCGGCGGCACGGCGATGGAAGCGGGCCTGCTGCCCGGCGACGAGCTGATCGCCATCGACGGCACGCGCACTCGTTCCGAGGCCGATGTGCAGCGCGTCTTCCGCGGCGTGGTGCCGGGTGTGCAATCGGTGGAGATCCTGTTCGCCCGGGCGGGGGTGGTGCAGCGGCGGCACGTGGTGGCCCGCCCGGACGGAAGCGTGACCATCTCGCTGACGCTGCGGGAAGGGCGGGAGTACGGCCCGGCGCTGGATGGCTTCGAAGCGCACAGATCACAGCTCACGGCGCAGCGGTAGGTGCGGCGCAGTTGTCGGTCGTCAGCTGTCGGTTTACAGTGCGCCCCTTGCTTTTACTGGCAACCGATAACTGACAACCGACAACTGTTCCCATGCAATTCACCGAAGATCACGTCCCCGTCGAGGGAATCCAGCAGACCATTCACGAGCTCGTCGAGCTGTACGGCGGCGAGCGCACCGGCTCCGGCGAGCGGGAGGAGCGGTTCACCCTTCCTCTGCGCCGCGGCGTGGCCATCGGCGGCGGGGTGGAGTGCACAGTGGCATGGGCACCTTCGGTCGACCCGGAGACCACGGTGACCCTCACCTGCGACCGCGACGTCGACGCGCCCCGAGCACAGCGGGTGGCCATGCTCGTGGCGGGCGTCATCGGCGGGCTGCTCTTCACCATCTGGCCGTTCTTCCCTCATCAGAAAGAGTTCGGCACCCTGGGGTGGATGGGCGGCCTGGTGGCGGTCTGCGTCTACTTTTTATCCCTGCGCAAGACGAGCGGCGGCATCGCCTGGGACTTTCTCCAGCGCGTGGTCCGCACCCAGCGCAACGGCGCGCTACCGGCTGAGTGACACCTCCCGCTCCACCCGCCCGGCCACGCCCGGCGTGTCGAGGCCGAGCAGGCGCACGTCGAGGTGCAGCGACCGCGCGTTCGTGCCGAGCAGGGCCAGCGGGATCTCGACGGACAGCTCGCTCGGGCCGGTGACGAGGGCGCGCGGCGCCTCGGCCCAGGCCAGGGCGGCGCGGGTGGTGGTGTCGGCGGCGATGACGTCGAAGCGGTAGTTCCCGGCAATGCGCACGTCGACCGCGGCCGTGATGCGGAGCGCTTCGCCGCTCACCGTGGCGTGGATGGAGGCCGCGTCGAGATGAGCGGCATCGCGCTCGGCCATCAGCTCGCCGGAGCCGGTGCGGGCGAAGCGGGCGCCGGATGACGTGCGGCCGTCGGCCTCGAAGCGGACCTGCCAGAGGCCGGCCGCGTCCTGCGGGAGCTCGTTCAGCGTGACGGCGTAGATGCCGTCGTTTGCCGCGCCGTCGTCATGGCCGCCGTCATCGAACAGCTCGACGCTCTCCCCGGCTTTGCCGTTCGCGGGGGCGAGGCGGGCGGTGACCCGCCCCTCCGTCACGGCGTCCGTCCCCTCGCGGAGCTCGGCGTGGAGCGTGACCGGCTCGCCCGGCTGGCGGGAGAGCGGGGCGGCCCAGGTGGAGAGCGTGATCCGGCTCTCCGGCTCGGCGGCGACGACCGTCACCGCCTCCTGCACGGCCGCCTCCAACCGGTACGTCGCCGCTTCGGCCCGGGCGACGTGCAGCACCTGCTGCGAGCCGTTGCCGAGGCCGAGCTCGGTGCCGTCGAAGCGGAAACGCTGCAGCGAGCGGTCAGGCGACTGGACCGAGTCCGGCTCGAGCGTCCGGCCGGTCGGGGTGACGAGGCGCGCGCTCACGTTGCGCAGCGTCCAGACGATCATGCTGCTGTCGCCCGCGGCGGGTAGCTCGAGCGCCCGCGCATCAGGCGTCAGGGTGCGGGCGTACATCCGGGAGACGTTCGCCGGCGCGTGGGCGGCGGGCGGCTGGTAGACCTCGCCGGGAGCGAAAGTGCCGACCGAGTCGGCGGCGAAGAGCGAGGCGGGAAAGAGAGCAAGCGCGAACAGGATCTTCATCAGTGTCACCTCGTTCTTCAAAAGTCGGTCGCCAGGGAGTCGCCGATCTTCTTGTAGTCGTTGCGCCGGTTGTGATGGTGGTTCGCCAGGGTGGTGAACCAGACCGTGCCCACCGCCTGCGCGCTGTACTGCGAGACCATGCCGTCGTCCTCGCCCGGCATCCCCACCACGCCGGAGAGCGTCGCCAGGCCATAGTCCTCGGAGTGGATGAAGTCGTTCCACAGGCCGGTGCCGGCGATGTTGTAGACCGTCTTCGGCAGCGCCGGCCGCCCGGCCGAGCCCTTGAGGTAATACTGGTTGTAGTAGGTCATCGAGCCGGTGGAGCAGTTCTTCGTCGCGTCGTTGTTCTGGCCGACCAGATCGACCAGCCAGCCGGTCAGCCACGAGCCGGACAGCGTCCCGGCCAGGTTCGCCGCCTCCGAGCCGGCGTTCGGCGGCGCGATGCTGTTCACCCAGCGGATGCGGCTGATGATCGGCTGGTAGCGCGAGTCGTACGTCGGGTTGGAGAGGATCCAGCGGATGACCACGCCGCCGAAGGAGTGCGTCTCGACCACGATGTCGTCGATCGCATTCGCATTCATCCAGCTGTAGATCTGTGCGGCGACCTGGTTGCCGGCCACCCACATGTATTGCGTCCCGTCGTAGCCGCAGACGAGATAGGGGATGGTGAACGCCTTGGTCGTGGCCCGGAGCATGTCTTCACCCCAGTAGGCGCGGGCGACGGAGGCTTGGGCGAGGTTCGCCCCTCCTTTACCGTGGATGAAGACCACCCCGGTCTTCGCGGACGCGGTGACGGCGGAGAGAGTGAGCAGAAGGACGACGAGCGCTCGTTTCATGCGCCGCCTCTACTTCAATGCCGGTGCCGCATGTCCGACCACGAAGAATGAATGAGTTACGCCACGGGTGGGTACGGGATTGAGCACTCCGCGGGCAGCGGGTGGGTCGTAACTTGCGCCCGAGGGTGCGAAAATGAACCGCCATTCAGCGGGCAGCGAGCAGGAAACACTGTCGACCAGGTTCTCCTGCTCGCCGCTCGCTGCCCGCTTGGTTACAGCCGATCGGTCAGAATCGTCTTGGCGATCGTTGCCAGCTGCATGTTCGACGTGCCCTCGTAGATCTTGCCGATCTTCGAGTCGCGCCAGAACTTCTCCACCGGGTACTCCTTGGTGTAGCCGTTGCCGCCGAAGATCTCGACGGCCACGGAGGTCACCCGCTCGCACACCTGGGAGGAGAAGAGCTTCGCCTGCGCCGCCTCGCGCAGGAACGGCTTGCCGGCGTCCTTGAGGCGGGCTGCGTTATAGACGAGCAGGCGCGCCGCCTCCAGCTCCGTCGCGGCTTGGGCGATCTGGAACTGGATGCCCTGGAACTCGGAGATCGGCTTGCCGAACTGCTTGCGCTCCTTGGAGTAGGCCACCGCGTACTCCAGCGCTCCCCGCGCGACGCCGATCATCTGCGCGCCGATGCCGATGCGCCCTTCGTTCAGCGTCTCGATGGCGATCTTGTAGCCCTTGCCCGGCTCGCCCAGGACGTTTTCCTTCGGCACGCGGCACTCTTCCAGGATCAGCTCGCAGGTGGAGGAGGCCCGGATGCCGGTCTTGTCCTCTTTCTTCCCGACGCGGAAGCCGGGAAAGTCGCGCTCGATGAGGAACGCGGTGATGCCCTTGTAGCCGGCATCCGGATTCGCGTTCGCAAAGACGATGAACACCCCCGCCTCGGCCGCGTTCGTGATCCACAGCTTCTGGCCGTTGAGCACCCAGTGATCGCCCTTGTCCTCCGCTTTCAGCGCCAGCGCGAACGCATCCGACCCCGACCCGGCCTCGGACAGCGCATAGGCGCCCACCGTATCGGCGGAGAGCATGGGCAGGTACTTCGACTTCTGGTCGTCGTTCCCCCAGCGGAGGATGGCGTTGTTGACGAGGGTGTTCTGGACGTCGACCAGCACGCCGCAGGAAGCGTCGACGTGCGAGAGCTCTTCCACCACGAGGACGGCATTGAAGAAGGTGGATCCGGCGCCGCCCCAGCGGTCCGGCACTTCGATGCCCATGATGCCGAGCTCGAAGAAGCTCTTGATGAGGTCGGGATCCATCGTCGCGTCGTGGTCCATCCTGTGGACGAGCGGGCGGATCTTCTCGATGGCGAAGTCGCGCACGCTCTGCTGGAACATCTGCTCTTCTTCGGAAAGGAGCGTGAGCGGCGCGCCCGGGACGATGTCGATGGTGGCAGTGGTCATGAGGTGGCCTCCGGAAGATGTGGCGGGGGCGAATGATATCCGAAGGAGGCGGTAGGATGGGGCCGAGGCGGAATGATGGATGAGAAGGTGCTGGACGCGGCGCAGGAGCTGTACGAAGTGTTACGCGGAGCGATCAAGTCGGGATGGGACAACGAGGAGGAGAAGCGCTACAAAGCCAGCCGCCGCAAGCTGCTGGAGGGGATCGGCCGCGAGGCCCTTCCACCGATTGTGCAGAACGCCAGAACACTTGACGAGGCGGTCGATTCTGTTCGAGACACCAATCGAACAGCCCCGAGCGGCGTCTTGCTGATCAACATTCGTGTCGCCTTCGACGCGTTCTTCGCGCGGCTCGAATCGGCGGTGAGAAGCGTTCCGCAACCGCTTCCTCCTGGCCCGCCCCTCATTGTCGATAGCAAAGCGCCTCGCCGCGATCCCTCCTGCCCGCGCATCTTCATCAGCCACCGCAGCGACGACGTGCAGTTGGCCCAGGCGTTGGTCGATCTGCTCGTCTTCTCCATGCGCCTCGAGCCGGAAGTCGTCCGCTGCACGAGCGTGCCGGGGCACGATCTGCGGGGCGGGGAGCGCACGGACGACCGGCTGCGGCAGGAGATCGCGGACGCGGAGATCTTCCTTGCATTGGTGACGCCGGCCAGCCTCCGATCGCACTTCGTGCTCTTCGAGCTCGGCGCGCGGTGGGGCATCGAGCCGCGTTCCAGCGACGGACCGTTGCGGTTCATCCCGCTGATCGGTCGCGGGCTGGACGCCGGCAAACTTCCGCGTCCGCTGGCCGACTTCAACTGCCTCGATCTACGCGAGGAGGGGGACGTGGCGCATCTGCTGGCCGAAATCTCCTCCAGTCTGAGCGTGCCGCTGACGTCCGAGGCGGCGCGGACGCGGCATGTGAGGCGAGTGACGGCCAAGGCCTCGGACGTGCCGGACCCCAGCCAGTTTTCGCAGCACGAGCAGCGGATCCTCCGCGCCCTCTTCTCGGAGAACGAGGGGCGCTTTCTGACGTGGTACCGGCAGGATGCGGACTACGGCAGGGCCCTGGCCTCGCTCACCGCGCGCGAGCTGATCCGCGAGAGCGACGGCAAGTTCGTCCTGCGCAGCAAAGGCCGCGCCGCGGCCGCGGCGTATCTGGCGACGCTCCTGGAGGAAGCGTAGCGCTGGTGCCCCGGGCCGGGATCGAACCGGCATGTCCCGTACGGGACGAGGGATTTTAAGTCCCTTGCGTCTGCCCATTCCGCCACCGGGGCCGGGCCGCATCATAACAGCGTCAACGTGTTGACCTTCCCCGCCGGCGGGCCTAATCTACCGTTGATCAACGGATGGTGGGCGCGGGCGCGGATCGTGGCTGGTAGTCACGGGCAACGGGGCGAAGCGCAATCAGCGGCGTTGATCGACGACGGAACGGGAAGGGGAGGAGTGGGAGATGGGCAACTGTTCCTGGTGCGGCCGTCAATTTCCGAAGACGCGGGCCACCCGCAAATACTGCACTCCGCGCTGCAAGACCAACGCGTGCCTGGGGCGAAAGCCGAGCCGGATCAGAGCGGCCGACGTCGCCGCGCTCTATGAGCTGCTGGAGGAAGAGTTCCCCTCGGCCGCGGCGCTGCAGGAGCGGCTGCGCACGATCCTGGCGCCGGAGAGCGATGCGGTGCCGCTGGTGGAGGGAAGGCCGCTGGTGCCGCGGCTGGATTGAGGACAAACGAAAAAAGGGCGCCGCGAGCGGC
>DASYMJ010000065.1:0-12186 GCA_036009105.1 Thermoanaerobaculia bacterium
AGAATCGCCCGCACCGTCTCGAGCGGAAATGCCTCCGACAGTACCCCGATGCCCGCCTTCCCGATGTCGAACCTCCGCGCCGACACTCCCATCACACCCTCCCTTCGGCCGCGTCAATGATCGCTTAACTTAAGGCCATTGCGGCTAACTGCTCACGCTCCACTTTCGCAAGTCTCTTGCTGATCACGAAACATTCTCGGTAAGATGGATTGCATCTAACATTCGCCTGATGGAGGAACAATGCGTCGGCTTCTACCCTCGTTTATGCTCATACTGAGTCTGGGCTGCGCTTCCACGGTGCAACCTGTGGCATATTCACACGCTACCGCCAAGCCCACACAGGACGTATTTGACTGTGTCGCTGGCATGGTCAACTCGCTTGGCTACAACATGCAAAACGCTTCTAAGGAAGCGGGCTTCATTAAAGCCGAAAAGAAAACTAATGGTCTCGGCACGGTGATCATGGCTGGATATAACGTTTTTGATGCGATGACCGCCTCGATCTTCAAGGACCCCTCGACCGGCAGTACTACTCTTCGCATTTCCGCTCAGAGCGATAAGGAGCGAGCGATGGGATGGGGCGCCGGCTCTCGAGCGGTCACCGAGCCATCGGTCGCGCTGAAGGCTGATGCGCAGAAGATCGTTTCGACGTGCGCTCCCTGATGCGTAGAGACGCGGACCGTGAAGCGGTCCCATGCCTGGCCTATGGTAATGGTTCGGAGCTCCGGTACTCCACGCATTCGCGGCTTGTGCGCAGATGGAAGCGGCAATGCGTCGAATGGCGGCTGAGTGACGCGTTGTGGTCTGCCCAACGGATCACACGCTAAGCTGCGCGGCCAAGGCCCGCGTGCCGAAGTCGCAGCGGCACGGCGGTTGCCGCCTTTCACGGCCTTCTAGCCCGAGTACGCATGCAACCGACGTGTCCGCAGTCTCAGGCTTGAGGCGCCCGACGCGGCTCGGCCGCCGGGCCGAAGCCGGCCGCGGCAGCTTCAGCGTGAAGTTGGGCAGCCGTTTTTACAGCCTTCCGTTGTACCGCAGATCATAGATCTCCTTCGCTTCGCCAGCGTAAGGAACCAAAATCCCCCAGACGTACTTGGCCCTGTCAGCCAGCCCCAGACGCAGTTCGAGCTCGATCTCCGAAATCAACGCGAGAAGTAGAATGACAGCAATCGACAGGTTGTCTGATCGAACCTTCTCAAGAATTGTGCGTTCTTCGTTACTCGGCTTTGGAAACAGGAAATAGCCGCCACGTCGCCATAGACCGGGCCAACTTAGATGTGAATCCTGTGACAACTCGCGGTAGAACCAGTCGTTGAGGTATCTCAGATATTTGCGTCGTTCTTCGGAGGCACAGGCTTCGCTCATCTTGCCAGGCGTCGGCCAGTATTTGAGTCGCTTCAGGTCCGCGATCTCCGCATCGCTTATGCTCCATAGCTCACGATCTTCGGCGACGACGGCTCCGTACGAGCTGAGATACTCATGCCATGACGGCTCACTGCCATACGCTGACTGGAAACGACTCCTCTTCTCCTCCATTTCACGCCAGCCGGCTCGGACATACCACGAGGTGCGTTCGTGTAAGTCCTCGAAGAGAAAGACAACCGTAAAGAGCGCATCAAGAATAGTCCGCGCCAATGGAGGCGCGCTCAAGGTGTACTGCAGCTTGCGCGCGCCATCCGGTGGTTTTTCAGCTGAGAAGTATCGAATGGTGCGGTATGTGTTCTCCGAGATCGCGATGAGTAACCGCAAGACGATCTTAGTGGCTGGATGGCGGTCTATGCTTGCAGGCCATTCGCGATCGATCTTGTTAACCGTGGCCACAGCGAGCGAGTCGAGCGGCTGACGGATCAACTCGAAGTCAAGTCGCGGCAGGTCTTCATACAAATGTGGGACTCTCGCTTTCCCTGCAGATGCTGAGCATTCTCGCATGAAGCGTCGGCCTGCCCAACTAACAATTAGGCTGCCGCACCGAACAATGTCTGCGGCGCTGACCACTATGGCCCAGTCCCCACCTTGTCGCAAAGCGTACGCCTGACGCTGGCGGCGCTCCCCCGCCGCCAGCGTCAGGAGTGTTAGTAGCTGAACTCCTCCACCTCCCCCTCCCCCACCACCGCCTCGTGGGTGAAGGCGTCGATGAAGCGGGCCAGCTGTTGGATGGTCTGGTAGGAGAAGACGTCGGCGATGTCGAGGCGGCAGGCCAGGCGGTTCTCGATGCGATAGAGGATCTGCATGGCCAGGAGCGAGTTGCCGCCGGCTTCGAAGAAGTTCTCCGTCACGCCGAGGGGGCGGGGGGAACCGAGCAGCTCGCCCCACACCTCGGCCAGCGTGGCCTCGGTGGGGGTGGAGGGGGCGACGTACTCGGTCTGGGCCTGCACCGCCGGCTCGGGGAGCGCCTGCTTGTTCACCTTGCCGTTGGCGGTGAGGGGGAACGACTCCAGCAGCACGTACGCGGCAGGCACCATGTACGCCGGGAGGGCCGCGCGGGCGGTCTGGCGCAGGGCGGCAACGTCGATGTCGGGAGATGAGGGGACGATGTAGGCGGCGAGGTACTTGTCGTTGCCCGTGCCGCGCACCTCGACCAGCACCTTCTCCACCGAGGGGTGGCGGGTGAGCACGGCCTCGATCTCGCCCAGCTCGATGCGGAAGCCGCGGATCTTGACCTGGTGGTCGACCCGGCCGATGAACTCGATGTTGCCGTCCGGCAGGTAGCGGCCCATGTCGCCGGTGCGATAGAGCTTGCGGCCCAGGCCATCGTGCTGGATGAAGCTCTTCGCGGTGCGCTCGGCGTCGCCGTAATAGCAGCGCGCCACGCCGCGGCCGCCGATGAACAGCTCGCCCACCACGCCCACCGGCACCTCGCGCAGCTTGCGGTCCAGGATGTGGAACGACTGGTTCGCCAGCGGCTTGCCGTACGGCACGCTCTTGCGGCCGCTCGTGTCCTCCACGATCGGGTAGTTGATGGACCAGATCGAGGCTTCCGTGGCGCCGCCGAGGCTCCAGGTGCTCGCGTTCGGGAAGACGCTCCAGAGGCGCTTCGGCAGCGCGGGATGGATCCAGTCGCCCGACATCATGATGGTGCGCAGCGGCGCCGTGCTCGCGCGGCCGAGCGCCTCGTAATGCTGGGCCAGCAGGTCGGCGGACGCGGGGACGGTGTCCCACAGCGTGACGCCGTGCGTCTCGATCAGCTCCGCCCAGTGGCGAGGATCGATGGCCTTGTCGGGATGCGGGAAGATCACCTCGCCGCCCACGGCGAGCAGGCCGAAGATGTCGTACACGGAGAGGTCGAAGCTGAGCGCCGAGACGGCCAGCACCTTGTCCTGGGCGGTGATGCCGTAGCGCTGGTTGATGTCGATGCAGGTGTTGACCGCCGCCGCGTGCTCGATGGCCACGCCCTTCGGCGTGCCGGTCGAGCCGGAGGTGAAGATGACGTAGGCCAGCTTGTCGGTGAGCCCCTCATACGACAGCTCGCCGGCCAGCGACGGGAGCGGACCCGCGGCCGGCACGATGGCAGCGATCGCATCCTCATCGAGGACATAGCGCACGGAAGCCAGCTCGCAGATCGCCTTGCAGCGCTCCTCGGGCCAGCCCATCTCCATCGGCAGGTAGGCGCCGCCGGCCATCATGATGCCGAGCGTGGCGATGACCTGCCCGCCGCCCTTCGGCAGCCGCACGCCGACCAGCTCCTCGCGCGCCACGTCATGCAGCGAGCGCGAAAGCGCGAGCGCACGGCGGAACACTTCTTCATACGTCATGGAGCCGTGCGCGTCGCGAACGGCGACCGCGGAAGGAACAGCGACGGCGCGCTCCACGAAGCCCTGATGCAGGCAGACGTCGGTCGGGATGTCCTCCGCCGTGTCGTTCCACCGCGCAAAGTCCGCATGCTCATCAGCGGTGACGAGATCGATGTTCTCGATCAGCCCCTCGACGGTGAGACCGCGCAGGATCTGCGAGAGGTGGCCGAGAAGGCGCGAAACCGTGGCCTGCGCGAAATTCTCGGCCATGTAGCCGCAGCGCACCTTGAGCTGCCCCGCCGCGGTGACGATGAGGGTCAGCTTGTAGTTCGTCCGCTCGTCGGTGGCGCTGCTCTCCACCCGCAGGTTGGAGCCGCGCGACTCGGTGGCGGTGGTCACGGCCGTATCGACCGGGTAGTTCTCGAAGGCGAGCAGGCTGTCGAACAGCGGCACGCCCGCGCCGACGACCGACTGCTGCTGGATCTGCGCCAGCGGCAGCCAGCTGTGATCCTGGCTCCGCTGGAAGTTGCGATGCAGCTCGCCCAGCAGCGATGCCGTCGGCGCGCCCGGCTCGAAACTGACCGTGACCGGAATGGTATTGATGAACAGCCCGATCATCTGCTCGATCCCGCGCACCTCGGCCGGACGGCCGGAGGTGATGGCGCCGAAGACCACGCGCTGCTCGCCGCTGTAGCGATGGAGCAGGTAGCCCCACGCGAGCTGCATCAGCGTGTTGACCGTGGTGTGGTTGGCCTTGGCGAACGCCTCCAGCTGCTGCGTCTCCTCCGCCGACAACGCGAGCAACTGCTCCTGGAAGCCGTGGCGCTCGTCGCGCGGCAGCTTGTCCACCACCAGCGCCGTCGGCGCCTCGATCTGCGCCAGCTGCTCCCGCCAGAACGCCTCCGCCTGGGAGACCTCCCGCTTCTGCAGCCACTGGATGTAGTGCTCGTACGCCGGCGCCTCGGGGAACTGCACCGCCTCGCCGTTGCTCAGGCGCTGATAGGCGAAGACCACTTCCTTGTAGACCAGCGGCGCGCACCAGCCGTCGAGCAGCATGTGATGGTGCGTCCAGAGCAGCTGCCAGCGATCCTCGGCATACCGGATCAGCGTGATGCGCTGCAGCGGGGCCTGCGCGAAGTCGAAGCCGGCGGCCTTGTCCTCATCGCGGAAGCGATCGAACCGAGCGCGCTGCTCCTCGGCGGAGAGGCCGCGCCAGTCGAGCTCCTGCCACGGCAGCGCGGCGTGGGAGACGACGAGCTGATGGAGCTTCTCCTCCTGCCCGACGAACGCCGTGCGGAAGATGTCGTGGCGGTTGCTGACCAGCTCCCACGCCTGGCGGAAGAGCAGCGGCGAGAGGTCGCCGATGAAGGTCGGATAGATCTGCGTGACGTACGCGCCGCGGTCGAGCAGGCCGTGGAAGTACATCCCCTGCTGCATGCCGGTGGCGGGATAGAGCTTCTGCAGATTGGGATACGCCTGCTGCCACGCATCGAGGCGCGCCTGCGAGATCTTGGCGAGCGGGAAGTCGGACGGCGTGAAGTCGCCGCGTCCGGTCTGGAGGCAGTGCGCGATCACTTCGCGCAGCGCGTCTTCCACCGACGAGGCCAGCTTCGCGATGGTCGCGGCGTCGTACTCGAGCGAGCTGTAGTCGAGGGTGAACTCGAGCACGCCGCCCGCCACGCGGCCGTTCAGGCCGAGGCGGTAGGGGCGGAGGCGATCGAGATCGGTGGCCGGTCCCATCGACTCGGCGGCGCCGCGGAGCGCGGTCTCGTCGCTGACGGTCTGATCGAACTGGCCGAGGTAGTTGAAGACGACCTGCGGCTCGTTGGCGGCGGCGCGGGCGACGAGCTGGGCGTCCTGCGCGAGGTGGCGGAGCAGGCCGAAGCCGATGCCGTTGTTCGGCAGCGCGCGGTACTGCTCCTTGACCGACTTGATGACGTCCGCCACGCCGTCCTTCGCGCTGGCCAGGGTGAGCGGGAAGACGGTGGTGAACCAGCCGACGGTCTGGGTGGTGTCGAGCTGCTCGAAGAGCGACTCGCGGCCGTGGCCTTCCAGCGCGATGCGCAGGGCGGCCGAATCGGTCCAGCGGCGCATGCCGAGGTAGACGGCGGAGAGGAGGAGCTCATTGATGGTAGTGCGGTAGACGGGCGCGCACTGCTGGAGCAGCGCCTGCGTCTCGGCCACGGTGAGGCGGAGCCGCTCGGTGCGCGTGCTGCGATAGGTGCGGCGCTCCTCGGTCACGCGGTCGACCGGCAGCGGCGTGACCTCGTGCTCGTACTGGGAGAGCCAGTACTGCTTCTCGTCATCCAGCGTCTGCGCGTACTGGGCCAGCGCCGCGCCCCACTGCTGGAAGGAGGACGTCTTCGGTCCGAGGACGATGGACTGGCCGGCTTCGCGCTGGCGCCAGGCCTGCTCGATGTCGGCGAGGAGGATGCGCCAGGAGACGCCGTCGACCACGATGTGATGGGCCACCAGGAGCAGGCGGTGCTTGTCGGCAAAGTAGACGGCGCGGAAGAGCGGGCCGTTCGCGAGGTCGAAGGAGCGCTGATGGAAAGCGCAGCGCTCGGTGACGTCGACGCCATTTTCGACAATGGCGGCGATCTGCGCATCCCCGTGCTCCGCGGTCCATTGACCGTCCTGCCGCGTGAAGCGCAGCCGCAGCGCGTCGTGGCGCTGCAGCAGCGCGGCGACGATCTCGCCGAGGAAGGCGCCGTCGAAGCTGGCGGGCGTCTCCAGCAGCACGGACTGGTTGTAGTGATGCAGCGCGTGCGCATCCTCGGTGAGGAACTGCTGCTGGATGGGCAGCAGCGTGGCCGGGCCGGTCACCGCTTCCTGCGGCGCGACGTGCGCGGCGCCGTCCTGGGCGAGCGCGGCCAGCGCGGCGATGGTCGGATTCTCGAAGAGCTGGCGGGTGGTGATGCTGACGCCGGCCTGATTGGCCCGCGAAACGGCCTGGATGGAGAGGATGGAGTCGCCGCCGATGGCGAAGAAGTTGTCGTTGATGCCGACCCGGTCGAGCTTGAGCAGGCGCTGCCAGATGCCGGCCAGCGTCTGCTCCGTCTCGCCGCGCGGCGCGACGTACGAAGAGGCGGCCTGCCAGTCCGGCTCGGGCAGCGCGGAGCGGTCGATCTTGCCGTTCGGGTTGAGCGGCAGCGACTGCATCTCCACGACCGCGGTGGGGATCATGTAGTCGGGCAGCACGGTCTTGAGCAGCTCGACATCGGCCTCGCCGACGACGTAGGCGACGAGGCGCTTGGCGATGCCTTCCTTGCGGGCGACGACCACCGCCTCGCGCACGGTCGGCTGCAGGAGCAGCTGCGCCTCGATCTCGCCGAGCTCGATGCGGAAGCCGCGGACCTTGACCTGATCATCGGCCCGGCCGATGAAGTCGAGCGTGCCGTCCGGCAGGCGGCGCACCAGGTCGCCGGTCTTGTAGAGGCGGGCGCCGTCCACGGTGACGAACTTCTCCGCGGTCAGCTCCGGACGGTTCCAGTAGCCGCGGGCGACGCCGTCGCCGCCGGTGTACAGCTCGCCGATGGCGCCGATGGGCAGCGGGCGGAGGAGCTCATTGAGCACGTGGATGGTGGTGCCGTTGATGGTCTTGCCGAGGGAGACGGGACGGGTCCAGTCGGAATCGCGCGGGATGAGGTGGCAGGTGGTGAAGGTGGTGTTCTCGGTGGGGCCGTAGCCGTTGATGACGCGCGCGTGCGGCCACGCCGCGTACACGCGCTCCACGGCGCGGGGGTTGACCACGTCGCCGCCGGCGAGCACCCAAGTCAGGCCGTCGTAGTCGGGCAGCTGCTGCGTCCACTGGTCGAAGAGGCCGGAGGTGAGCCACATCGTGTTCACCTCCCGCGCGGCGAGCTCGCGGTTGAGCACGTCCATGTCGAGATGGCGCTCCGGGTAGAGCACGAGCGTGCCGCCGTTGAGCAGGCTGCCCCAGATCTCCAGCGTGGCCACGTCGAAGGAGCACGACGAGGCCTGCAGGATGCGCGTCCCGCTGTTGAGCGGCAGGTAGTTGTTGTCGATGACGAGGCGGACGACGCTGAGGTGCTCCACCTCCACGCCCTTCGGCCGGCCGGTGGAGCCGGAGGTGTACATCACGTAGGCGAGGTTGCGCGGCGTGCCGGTGTTGGCCGGGTCGTGCGACGGCGCATCGAAATCGCGGCCGACGATCACCGCCTCGCACGGCAGGCCGGTGAGGCCGTCGGCGAGGTGCTCCTGAGTGAGGACCACGGCGGCATTGCTGTCCTCCAGCATGGCCCGGAGGCGCGCGGTCGGATAGCTCGGGTCGAGCGGCATGTACGCCGCGCCCGCCTTGAGGATGGCCACGAGGCCGACCACCATCTCCAGCGAGCGGTCGACGTAGACGCCGACGATGCTGTCCGGCTGCACGTTCTTCGCGATGAGGAAATGGGCCAGGCGGTTGGCCCGGGCATTCAGCTCGCCGTAGGTCAGCTGCTGCTCGCCGATGACCACCGCCTGCGCATCCGGCGTCCGCGCGGCCTGCTCCTCGAAGAGCTGGTGCATGGTCTTGTGGTGCGGATAGACATCCGCCGTCTCGTTCCAGGACGAGAACAGCGCGCGCTCGGCCTCGGTCACCACGTCGAGCGTGGCGATCGAGTCATGATCGGCGATGCCGGCGAGGATGCCCTCCAGGTGGGCGAGCATCCGCACGATCGTCTCCTCGGCGAAATTCTCGGCGGCGTAGGAGCAGCGGATGCGCAGCTGGCCGGCCAGACCGCAGATGAGGGAGAGCTTGTAGTTCGTCTGCTCGTTGCTGCCCGTCCCCTCCACGCGCAGCGTGGACGAGGCGGACTTCGTGTCGACGGCCATGGCGGCCTCGATCGGGTAGTTCTCGAAGACGAGCAGGCTGTCGAAGAGCGGCACGCCGGCGGTCACGGCGGTCTCGCGCTGGATCTCGTTGAGGGGGAGGTAGCTGTGCTCCTGGGCCAGCTGGAAGCCGCGATGGAGCTCGGCCAGCAGCGACGCCGTGGTGGCGTTCGGCGCGAAGCCGACCCGCACCGGGATGGCGTTGATGAAGAGGCCGATCATCTCCTCGATGCCCTGCACGTCGGCCGGCCGGCCGGAGGTAATGGCGCCGAAGACGACCTGCCGCTCGCCGCTGTAGCGGTGCAGCAGGTATCCCCAGGCGAGCTGCAGCAGCGTGTTGACGGTGGTGTGGTGCTGCCTGGCGAACGCCTCCAGGCGCTGCGTCTCCTGCAGGCCGAGGACGAGCGCGCGCTCCTGCACGCCGCTCTGGCCGTCCCTGGGCAGCTTGTCGACGGCCAGCGGCGTCGGCCCCTCCATCTCCTTCAGATACTCGCGCCAGTAAGCGCGAGCCTCGGACGCATCCTGCTGCTCCAGCCACTGGATGTAGCTCTCGTACAGCGGCGCGTCGGCGAACTTCACCGCCTCGCCCCGCACCAGATGCTGATAGGCGAGCATCACTTCCTTGTAGACCAGCGGCGTGCACCAGCCGTCGAGCAGCATGTGATGGTGCGACCACAGCATCTGCCAGCGATCCTCGGCCAGGCGGAAGAGGGCGATGCGCTGCAGCGGCGGCCGCGCAAAGTCGAAGCCGGCGCCCTTGTCGGCCTGGCGATACTGTTGGAAGCGGACCTGCTGTTCGTCGGCGGACAGCGCGCGCCAGTCGTGCTCTTCCCACGGCAGCGCGGCCTGGGCCACCACGAGCTGGTGCAGCCGCTCCTCCTGCCCCACGAACGCGGTGCGGAAGATGTCGTGCCGGTTGCTGACCAGCTCCCACGCCCGGCGGAAGTGCGCGGTGGAGAGCTCGCCGGCGAGCATCGGATAGATCTGCGTCACGTACGAGCCGCGATCGAGCTGGCTGTGGAAGAAGAGGCCCTGCTGCATGGCCGTGGCCGGGTAGAGCCTGGTCAGGTTCGGGTACTGCCGCTGCCACGCGTCGAGCGCCGGCTGGGTCACCTTGGCCAGCGGGAAGTCGGACGGGGTGAAGTCGCCGCGCTCGATCATGAGGCAGTGGTCGATCACGGCGCGCAGGCCGTCCTCGATGGCGCCGGCCAGCGTCTTCATGGTGGAGGCGTCGTACTCGGCCTCGCTGTAGTCGAGGGCGAACTCGAGCGCGCCGTTGGCGACGAGGCCGTTCAGGCCGAGGGGGTGGGGGCGGGCGCGGTCGGGGCTGATGCTGTGGCCGGTGCTCTCCGCGGCCCCCTGCAGCGCGGTCTCGTTGTTGACCGACTGGTCGAACTGGCCGAGGTAGTTGAAGACCAGCTGGGGCGGGTTCGCGTCCGCCTTCGCGGCGAGCTCGGAGTCGTGGGCCAGGTGGCGCAGCACGCCGAAGCCGATGCCGTGATTGGGCAGGGCGCGGTACTGCTCCTTGATCGACTTGATGACGTCCGCCACCTCCACCGTCGCGCTCTCCAGGGTGAGGGGAAAGACGGTGGTGAACCAGCCGACGGTCTGGGTGGTATCGAGCTGCTCGAACAGGGCCTCGCGGCCGTGGCCTTCCAGGGCGATGCGCAGGCCGGCGGACTTCGTCCAGTTGCGCATGCCGAGGTAGACGCCGGAGAGGAGCAGCTCATTGATGGTCGTGCGGTAGACCGGCGCGCAGCGCTGGAGGAGCGCCTTCGTCTCCGCGGCGCTGAGGCGCACGCGCTGGCGGCGGGAGGTCTTGTAGGTCGGGCGCTCCGCGGCGAGGCGGTCCACCGGCAGCGGCGCCACGGCGTGGTCGTACTGGGCCAGCCAGTATTGGCGTTCATCCAGGGTCCGCGCGTAATCGGTGAGCGCGGCGCCCCACTGCTGGAAGGACGAGGTCTTCGCCCCCAGCGCGATTGGCTCGCCGGCCTTGTACTGGTGCCAGGCCTGCTCGATGTCGGCCAGGAGGATGCGCCACGACACGCCGTCCACCACGATGTGATGGGCGACGAGGAAGAGGCGGCCCGGCTCGAAGTAGACGGCGCGGAAGAGCGGCCCGGTGCCCAGGTCGAAGCTGCGCTGCCAGTGATTGCAGCGCGCGGTGACGTCGGCCGGCAGCGGCTCGACGATCGCGCTGGCGGCGATCAGCTCGTCGGTCAGCTCAGCGTGCCCGGCGAGGTACGCGGGACGGGCTTCAGCCTGCCCGCCGGAGAGGTTGAAGCGCAAGCGCAGCGCGTCGTGCCGGCGATAGAGCGCGGCGACCATCTCGAAGATGAAGAGCGCATCGAAGCCTTCCGGCGTCTCCAGCAGCACGGACTGGTTGAAGTGGTTCCGCACCGCCGGCTCCTCGGAGAGGAACTCGCGCTGGATGGGCAGCAGCTCCACCCCGCCGGTCATCGCTTCCTGCGGCATCACGGCCACCACGCCGTGCTTCGCCTGCGCGGCGAGGGCGGCGATGGTCTGGTGCTCGAAGAGCTGGCGGGTGGTGATGGCAATGCCGGCCTGGTTGGCCCGGGCCACCGCCTGGATGGAAAGGATCGAGTCGCCGCCGATGGCGAAGAAGTTGTCGTGCGTGCCGACCCGTTCGAGCTTGAGCAGCTGGGCCCAGATCGCGGCCAGCTTCGCCTCCGTCTCGTTGCGCGGCGCGACGTACGCGCTGGTCAGCTGCCAGTCCGGCTCGGGCAGCGCCTTGCGGTCGATCTTGCCGTTGCGGGTCAGGGGGAACGCGGCGAGGAGTACGAACGCGGACGGCACCATGTAGTCCGGCAGGCTCTGGCGGATGCCGCTCTTCAGCGTCTCCACGAGCGCGGCGTGGTCGGCCGGCAGCTGGTGCGGGACGACGTAGGCGATGAGCCGCTGCTCGCGGGCGAGCACCAGCGCTTCCTTCACCTCCGGCTGGGCCAGGAGCTGGCTGGCGATCTCACCGAGCTCGATGCGGAAGCCGCGGATCTTGACCTGGTCGTCGATCCGGCCGAGGTATTCGAGCTGGCCGTCCGGGCGATAGCGGACCAGATCGCCGGTGCGGTAGACGCGCTCGCCGGACGGGTGGAACGGGTTGGCGATGAAGCGCGCGGCGGTGAGCTCCGGCTTGTTGAGGTAGCCGCGCGCACAGCCGGCGCCGCCGACGAACAGCTCGCCCGGCACGCCGGCCGGCACCGGATGGAAGTGCTGGGGGTCGAGCACATAGAGCCGCAGATCGGGGATCGGGCCGCCGATCACGCTCGCCGGCGAGGCGAGGTCGGCCCCGCTCACCGGACGGTAGGTGACGTGCACCGTCGTCTCGGTGATGCCGTACATGTTGACCAGGGCGGGACGGCGGTCGCCGTGGCGCTCGAACCAGGGCGCGAGGCTCTGCAGCTCGAGCGCTTCGCCGCCGAAGATGACGGTGCGAAGGGCGAGCTGCTCCGCTGCCGTTGGTACCTCCGCGTCGGCGCGGATCAGCTGGCGGAACGCCGACGGCGTCTGGTTGAGCACCGTCACCTTCTCCCGCGCCAGCAGCTCGCGGAAGGCATCCGGCGAACGGCTGGTCAGGTAGGGCACCACCACGAGCCGGCCGCCG
>DASYMJ010000066.1:0-2214 GCA_036009105.1 Thermoanaerobaculia bacterium
CTGATCGCTCAAACGTGAAAAGGGCCGGCTGTCAGCCGGCCCTTGCTCGCGAAGCGTCCTAGCGGCGGAAGCCGTGGAACTCGCGCTCGATGTCCGCCTCCTTCCATTTCTCCTTGCCGTACCGCTCCTGGATCTTGCCGATGATCCGCTCGCGGTCGCCGCTCATCTGATCGATCTCGTCGTCGGTGAGGTCGTTCCACTTCGCCTTGACCGATCCCTTGAACTGATGCCAGTTGCCCTTGGTCTGATCCCACAGCGCGTCGCCTTTCTCCGACGCGTGCGTGACGCCCGGCGTCGCGCTCATGCGGGTGCGGACGCGCTCGTACGCGTCGCGCGTGGCGTGCTTCACGTCATTCCACTCGTGGTTCGTCGTGCCGCGGGCCTTGCTCCAGCCGCGGCTCAGATCGCTCTCCACGTCCTCGAACTTGCGGTTCTGGAAGTCCGGCCTGGAAGCCGATTCCCAGCCGTAGCGATACGCCGGCTCGTAGTGCTCGAAACCGCGGTCATCGCGGAAGTACGGACGCGTCTTGTAGTTGTCGCGCCAGTAGCCGCTCTCCTCGGTCGGATTCACCGCCTCGGCCGCGCCTTTGCCGGCCAGGCCGCCCGCCACCGCGCCGATCGCACCGCCCACCGCCGCCCCGATGGGGCCGCCCAGGGCTCCTACTGCCGCGCCGGCCAGAGCACCGCCGGTCGCACCGCCTGCCACACCCACCGGATGAGCGCCGGGCTCGCCGGTGATCGGATCGGGGTTCGCATCGCGTTTCCTGTTGTCATTCGCCATATCGTTCTCCTTGTTGCGGCCGACCGCGCCGCATGGTTATTAAGAGCAATAAGCCTGCCTACAAAGATGACAGCGCTTGAGCGGTAAGCTTTCCCGCCGGAGGAATTTGCAGATGCAGATGACGCGGCTGTTTCTGGACGAATTGGAGCGGGAACTGAAGCCGACAAGGCGGACGCTGGAGCAGGTGCCGGACGGCCTCGCGGAGTGGCGTCCCCACCCCAAGTCGATGCAGTTCGGCTACCTCGCCACGCTGGTGGCCACCCTGCCGTCGTGGGTCGCGCTGGTGATCGACGATCCGGAGCTCGACCTCCGCCCGGTGGGCCGCGAGCCCTACAGCCCGCCCGTGCGCAGCACCGCGAGCGAGCTGGTGCAGACCCTCGACGAATCAGCGGCCAAGGCTCGCGCGGCGCTGACCGGCACCACCGACGAGCACCTCCTGACCCACTGGCAGCTGAAGGCCGGCGGCCACGTGGTGATGGACCAGCCGCGCCACATCTTCATCCGCGATTCGGTCCTGAACCACCTGGCCCATCACCGCGGCCAGCTCACGGTGTACCTCCGCCTGAACGAGGCGAAGGTGCCGTCGATCTATGGGCCGACCGCGGATGAGCCGATGTGAGAACGAGTGATCGGTTGTCGGTTGTCAGTTGTCGGTAGATGACGACCTACTGACAACCGATAACTGACAACCGAAAACTTTCCTGAGGGAAATCTCCCCTCCTTTGCGCGATTCCTATCAAAAGGAGTCCTTATGCAGAGAGCTCGGGCAATTTTCCTCATTCTCCTGGCAGTGCTTTGTCTCAACGCCTCGGCGGCGGAGTGGCTGGTCCCGGCGGCGGCGCATGCGCCGGGCGCGGGGGGGACGAACTGGCGCACCGACCTGCGCATCGTCAATCCCAGCGCCGCGGCGGCCAGCGTCCGCATCGACCTGCTCCCCCAGAACAGCGACAACAGCGCGCGGGGCAGCAACGTCACGGTCAGCGTCCCGGCGCAGGGGCAGCTGTCGCTCAACGACGTCCTCGAGTCGCGCTTCGGGTTCACCGGCAACTCGGCGCTCTTCGTCAGCTCCAGCGAGCCATCCCTCATCGTGACCAGCCGCACCTTCAACGAGGCGTCCGGCGGCTCGACCTACGGCCAGTTCATCCCCGGCGTCCCCACCGGCCAGGCCTTGGGAGCGGGCGTGATCGGCCACCTCATCTATCTCTCCAAGACGGCCGACTACCGCTCCAACCTCGGCTTCGCCGGCACGACCGGCGGCGCGGGCAAGGTCTTCGTGCGGGTCTATGACGCCACCGGCAACCTGGTCGGCAACGGCGCCTTCGACGTCCAGCCGTACGGGCAGTCGCAGATCAACGACGTCTTCGCCGCCACCGGCGCGCCGGCCCTGGCCGTCGCCCGCGCCGAGGTGACCTCGACCGTGCCGGTGATCCCCT
>DASYMJ010000067.1:0-1925 GCA_036009105.1 Thermoanaerobaculia bacterium
AGGAAGATGAGGATGCAGTTCTTCGCCGTGTTGTGCAGCGCCGGCTTGACGCCGACGGCCGCCTCCAGCAGCGAGGGGCTCATGACGTCGGCGAAATACGACGCAACGAGGCCGGTGCCGGCGATGCGCAGGAAGCGCCGCCGGCTGAAGCCTTCGCCGAAAACGGGGAACGATCCGGTGTGCTCGCAGTCACATTTCATGGCGCGCCTCAGTTGAACAGGAACTCGATGCTGTTGAGCAGCGCGAACTGCAGGTCCTCGGTTTTTCGGGCCAGCGCGCCGCCTCCCAGCCAGGCCACCGCATCCGCCTTCTCCTCCGCCGTCGGATACCGCGAAAGCGTGGCGAGGTAGAGCGACTCGGCGATCGTCTCCGGCGACTCCGGCGCGGTGGTGAGCTTCTTCACGAGCGAGCCGGCGGTGCTCGCGCTGACGCGGGTGGTGACGATGGGATCGTTCATCAGCGCCAGCTGCTGGATGATCGAGCCGTCGCCGGTGCGCTCGTCGTCATCCCGGTTGCCCCGCCCGAAGTTGTTGAGGAAGGCGCGGTAGCTGCCCCCCTCCGTCGGGTCCGGAAGGGCCATGGCCTTTCCCGTCGGGCCGCTGGTGAGCGCGATCTGCCCGCCCACGTTCGTGGCCCGGAAGATGGCATCCAGCACTTCCTCGGCCATCATCCGCCGCGGGTAATGCCGCGCGTAATACGGCGTCCAGCTCTCGTCCCACGCACCGGGCGAGTAGCGCGAGGAGAGCTGGTACGCGTTCGAGGTGACGATCAACCGGAGCAGCTCGCGCAGGCTGTAGTTGCGCTCCCGGAAGGCGGCGGCCAGCTGGCCGAGCAGCTCGGGATGGGTCGGCTGCAGCGTGGCTCCGGCCGGCAGCGTGGCCGGGTCCTGGCGCAGCAGGTCGAACGAGTCGGCCGGCTCGACGATGCCGATGCCGAAGACCTCCTTCCAGATGTAATTGACCGCGGCGCGGGCGAACTGCGGATGGGCGGTGAGCATGCGGGCGAAGGCCTGGCGGCGCGGCTCTCCCGGCTGCGGCTCCTCCCCGGTGAGGAAGAAAGCCGGCGCCGCGAAATCGGGCGCTCCCGGCTCCGGCAGGCGAGGAGTCTTGTTGCCGTAGTCGGTGTCCAGCCTGTACTCGCCGACGGTGGCGTCGGAGATGGACATCTCCGCCGAGCTGAAGTTCACCCGGTGGGCATCCACCTGGGCGAAGAATGCCGCGCTCTTCCAGAACTCGCTCCGCTTCCGTTTGGACATCCCGGTGTTGACCAGCTCCAGGTGCCCCAGGCCGCTGTGGCAGGAGAGGCAGACCATGGGCAGCCCGAGGAACTTCTGGCCGGTGAAGGCGGCAAGGTTGTCGTACGTGTCCTGGAACGGACCATTGCCCTGGATCTGCCGGACGTAGTAGTTCGTCTCGCCGTTGGCCAGGGTTCGGCCGCTGCCAGCGATGACGTCCCGCACCATGGCGTCGTACGGCTTGCCGTCAGCGATGGAGTCGCGGATGAATTTCCGGTAGGCATCCCGTCCCCCCGCGGAGAGGAGGTTGGTGTTCTGGGCGAACTGCACGTTCTGGATGTGATCGCCGAACCACATGGTCCAGCGGTCGGCGAAAGCGGGCGAATTGAGCAGCCGGTCGATGGCCTTGTCGCGCTTGTTCGGGTCGGGATCGGCCAGGAAGGCCTTCACCGTCTCCCCGTCGGGGATCTCGCCGGCCAGGTCGAGCGATACGCGGCGGAGGAACTCGGTGTCGGAGGAGCGGGTCGTCCACCGCACGCCGTCCTTGACCATCTTCCCGAAGATCTCCGCGTCGATGAAGTTCCGCGGCGCGGGCGGCGTGGAGGCTTTCGGCGGCTGGCTCGGCCGGCGGCGGCCCGGCGCGGCGGCGGTAGCCTGCGCGGTCAGGCGCGAGGGCGAGACGAGCTCCGTG
>DASYMJ010000068.1:0-7235 GCA_036009105.1 Thermoanaerobaculia bacterium
CCGGCTGGAGAGCCGGCCCCACGTTCATGCTCGAAGACCTCCGATCGTCCTTCTCCCGCGAGCTCGCGGCGGCCGGCTCCGTCCGCGAGCTGCTCGACCTCCAGTCCCGCTTCTTCGGCCCGAAAGGGGCGGTCAAGGAGCTGTTCAAGCAGCTCAAGTCGCTCCCCCCGGAGGAGAAAAAAAACCTGGGCGCGGCGATCAATCCGTTCAGCGAGGCGGCGCAGGCGGAGCTCAGGGAGAAGCTCGAGCGGGTCTCGGCGCGCGAGGCCGCGGAGCGCGAGGCGCGCGACACCGTCGACGTCACCCTCCCCTCCCGCACGCCCGGCCTGGGCCACCTTCATCCCATCACCATCGTCCGCCGCGAGCTGGAGCAGATCTACCGCGAGATGGGCTACACCATCGATCCCGGCCCGGAGGTCGAGAGCGACTGGTACAACTTCGAGGCCCTCAACTTCACGCCCGACCACCCCGCGCGGGACACCCAGGACACGTTCTTCGTCGACGTGGACCGCCTGCTCCTGCGCACCCACACCTCCAACGTGCAGATCCGCTCCATGGAGCGCTGGAAGCCGCCGGTGAAGGTGCTCTCCGCCGGCCGGGTCTTCCGCCGCGACGAGATCACCATGCGCCGCTCGCCGATGTTCCACCAGGCCGAGGGGCTGCTGGTGGACAAAGGCATCCACATCGGGCACCTCCGGGCGACCCTGGAGTACATGATCCGGCGCCTCTTCGGCGCCGACGCGCAGATGCGCATGCGCCCCAGCTTCTTCCCCTTCACCGAGCCGTCGGCCGAGGTGGACATGTCCTGCATCTTCTGCAAGGGGAAGGGCTGCGGCACCTGCTCCCAGACCGGCTGGATGGAGATCCTCGGCTGCGGGATGGTGCACCCTCAGGTGCTGCGCAACGTCGGCATCGACCCCGAGCAGTGGAGCGGCTTCGCCTTCGGCCTCGGCATCGACCGGGTGGCCATGCTCAAGTTCGACATCCCGAACATCCGCACCCTGTTCGAGAACGACCTGCGGGTGCTGCAGCAGTTCTAACGCAGCAAGCGGTTCAGCAGCTCGCTTCTCGATTCCATCTCCTGAGAGCGCATGGTGATGTGCTTCCTCTCGCCCGTGAGGGGGTTCCAGGAAAGCACCTCTTGCCCCGTCATCGCCGCCAGCAGCGGCTGCGCCTGGGGCGCGCCGCGGCGCGGATCGGTGTCCGGGTCGGAGCCGAAGAGGCCGATGCTTTCCAGGGTGCGGATGATCCGGCCGCCGGCGGCATCCACCAGATAGTTCCTCGGCGCGCCTTCCATCGGGGTGGCCGGTGTGATGCTGACGATCAGCCGGTTTCCGGTCAGCTCCGCGGCGACGAAGGCCCGCTGGCCGCGTCCGAGCAGCACCTCGCGCAACACCGCGCCGCCGTTGCCAAGGAAGCGCGCGGTGACCTGGCCGTCGCGGACGATGGGCACGAAGAGGGTGCCGTCGGCGAGCAGCGCGGCGCCGGAGACGCGGCTCCCCTCCTCGTGCGGTACGGTGGTGATCCGCTCGCCGGTGCGCGCGTCGGCCACGATCGCCGGCTCGGGGCCGTTGCCGCCCTTGGCAAACGGGCGGAGGAGCAGCTTCGAGCCGTCCGGGCTCACCGAGAAGAACACGCCGTCGCTTTGCGTCCGGAGCTCGCCAGTCTGCCGGATGGCCTTCGTCCTCACATCCAACTCGTGGATCGTCACGCGCTGCTCGTGCGCGGCGTCCTCGCGGACCTCGTAGAGGCGCAGCACATCCGGCGAGACGAAGAACATCCGCGGCCAGCCGAAGCGTACCGAGACCAGGCTGCGCTTCGACGGCACGTCGTAAACGGAGAGAATGCCGCTGTCGTCGCGGTAGGCGATGCGGCGCCCGTCGTCGCTGACGACGAGGGGTCCCCGCCAGTCGGTGGTCAGGCCGGTATCGATCGGCTTCCCGGCGCCTTCGAGCGGGATGAGCAGCACGCTCGTCTTCGGCGAGCGGGCATTGGAGAGCCGCTCCCGGACGAGCGCCATCTTGCCGTCGCGGCTGAACGCCGCACTGTGGAAGACAAGCGACGGCCCATTCACGCGCACGTAGCGGCCGCTGCCCATGTCGTAGGCGAAGCCGGCGACGAAGTCGCTCCGGTGCGGCGCCTGGCCGCTGAGAAAGATCCAGTTGCCCTCCTTCGCCGACTGGACGTCCAACTGCTTGCGGATGTCCGACGGCTTGGGCGATAGGACCCACGCGACGTACGCCGCGCCGCAGACCAGCGCGCCGCCCATCACGGTCCAGAAGGCGCGGGAGAGCGCGGCGTGGCTGCGCTTCCGGTCCGTCCGTCCGTCCGCCACCTGCCACGCACCGCCCACCATCACCGCCAGCACGAACGCGATCACCAGCCCCCACGACAGCCAGGCGAGGGTGTGCAGGGCCATGCTGTTCCACAGCGGGCGGACCATCAGCGGGATGGCAAACCCGACCGCGGCGGCGAGGACGAAGTCGACGATGACGAGCACCGAGCGGGAGCGGACGAAGGTGCTGATGAGGTGCGAGACGCAGAGCAGCAGCACCGACCCGAGGGCGAGCGCGCCGATGGCCGACCACTGGCCGCCGCCGAACGTGCGCCACTGGTTGCCGGCGAAGAGCAGCGCCGGCGCGAGGATGATGGCCGGCGCGGCGAGGAGGATGAACAGGGACGCGCCGAGCTTGCCGAACCAGATCGACGCGGAGCCGACCGGCCGGGCGAAGTAGAAGGAGAGGCGCCGCTCGGCCAGCTCCCGGCCGATCATCGAGGCGCCTCCCACCACCGCCAGCCCGAGAGCGAGGCCGGTGGCCAGGATCGAGGCCGTCATCGCCACCATCCCCTGCCGCGACCAGTTGCGCGCCAGCGGCAGCAGTGTGGTGAGGAACGGCAGGATGGCCCCTGCCACGGCGGTGAGGAAGACGAATTTCTTTTCGGCGATTTCGCGCCGGGCGATCACCAATGCCTTGCTCATGACTGCGCTCCTTCTCCGGTGACGGCGATGAAGATCTCTTCGAGCGAGAGCGGCGCGACTTCCGCCGCGGCGATGTTCGAGGTGCTGCGGAAGCGCTCGAACGCGAGCTCGTCATAGTTCGAAACGACGGCCTCCGTGCCGGCGCCCCAGGCGCGCACCGCCGCCGCCTGCAGGCCGGCGCCGCTGAAGGCGACCGGCTGGCTGGTGAAGCGGATGCGCCGGAAGCGGGACTTGAGCGCGTCCATCTCTTCATCCAGGACGAGGCGCCCGTCGCGCAGGATGCCGACCCGGTCGGCGATGGTCTCCACGCCGGCCAGGTCATGCGTGGTGAGGAGGATGGTGATGCCGCGGTCGGCCAGCTCGGCGATCACTTCCTCGAACAGCGCCTTGCGCGCCACCACGTCGAGGCCGAGCGTCGGGTCGTCGAGGATGACCAGCTCCGGCGCGGGGGCGAGAGCCAGCGCGAGGGCGACCTGCTTTTTCTGCCCCTTGGAGAGGTCGCCGTACTTGGCCTTGGACGCGATGCCGAAGCGGCGCAGGCGATCATCGACCGCGCCGGCGTTCCATCGGCTGTAGAGGCTCGCCCCGAATTTCGCCAGCTCGCCCACGCGCATCTCCGGCGGAGCATCCGCCTCTTCGCTGACCACGCCGACGCGTTCCATCAGCGCGGCGCGGCGCTTCCAGGCGTCCTCGCCGAAGAGCTCGATCGCGCCGGCGGTCGGCTTCTGCTGTCCCACCAGGCAGCGCACGAGGGACGACTTGCCGGCGCCGTTGCGGCCGAGGAGCGCGTAGACGCTGCCGCGGGGGACGGCCAGCGTCGCGCTCTCGACCGCCGTCTTGCGTCCGTAGCGGACGGTCAGGTCCGCGATGCGGACCGCGGTCTCTGGGGTGGTCATACGGTTCTCCTGTGCTCGGTCACGAGCCTGTCGTAGTTGTTTTCCAGCTCTTCGGTCGCTTCCTCCAGGGAGGCGCCGACCGCGAGCGCCGCGCCGGCGTAGACGTTGGCCGCGGCGCGGAGCTTTGCGTCGCTCTCGCTGCGCTTCGGCTTGGTCGGTTCGTCGGCGACGTACGTCCCCTCGCCGCGGCGGACGGAGAAGACGCCGACGTCGGTGAGGCGCTGGTAGGCGCGGGCGACGGTGTTGGGGTTGACCCGGAGGGATTTGGCCAGATCGCGGACGGAAGGGACGGACTCCCCCGGCCGGAGCGTCCCGAGCGCGATCATGCGCCGCATCCCGTCTTCGATCTGTTTCCAGATGGGGGAGGCATCAGCAGGGTTGATGTCGAACATGCGCTTTCTGTCTTCGTGTACTAGATAGCTAGTACAGTAAGTCTGCATGTTCGGATTGTCAAGTGCTCACTGCAGCGGCTCACCTGCACGGAGCGGAGCGACGTGTCATCCGCGACGACGCGGAACGCGAGCGCTTTCGCCTTGATGACCGCTTCATCGCGGCTGCACCCACACCCACCACCCCCAGCGCATACAATCCCCTCCATGAAGCGCTACCGAGTCAAGCCCGGCGACCGTCTCGACCTCGGCGACATCGACCCCGGCGAGACCTCGGAAGCGCGGGGAGACAAGGAAGAGACGCTCGCCGAGAGCGCGAAGCTGCAGAAGAAGCTGGAGGCGCTGCAGGAAGTCCTCTTCGCCGAGCACAAGCAGAAAGTGCTCATCGTTCTCCAGGGGATGGATACGTCAGGCAAGGATGGCGCGACGCGCTTCCTGATGGGCGGCTTCAACTCCCAGGGCGTGCAGATCGTCTCCTTCAAGAAGCCGACCGAGATCGAGCTCGACCACGACTTCCTCTGGCGCATTCACCCCCACGCGCCGGGGCGCGGCAACATCGCCCTCTTCAACCGCAGCCACTACGAGGACGTCCTGGTGGTGCGCGTGCACGAGCTGGTGCCGGAAGACGTCTGGCGCAAGCGCTACGAGCAGATCCGCGCTTTCGAGGAGCTGCTGGCCAGCGAAGGCACCACCATTCTCAAGTTCTTCCTCCACATCAGCCGCGACGAGCAGCGCGAGCGGCTGCAGGCGCGCATCGACGACCCGAAGAAGCGCTGGAAGTTCGCCCACGGCGACCTCGAGGAGCGGAAGCTCTGGAAGGACTACCAGCGCGCCTACGAGGACGCGCTGGCGAAGACGTCGACCAGGGACGCGCCGTGGTACATCGTGCCGGCCGACCGGAAGTGGTACCGCAACTACGTGATCGGCTCGATCGTGGTGGAGACGCTGGAAGGGCTGCGGATGGAGTACCCGCAGCCCGAGATCGGCGACGTGGTGATCGAGTAGCGCCCCTCACCCGGCCTTCGGCCACCCTCCTCTCCCGCTCACGCGGGCAAGGGTCGTGGCGGTCAGATCGTGGCCGGGATCTCCTCTTCGTGCCGCGAGAGCTCGGGCTCTTCCTCCCTCTTGCGGCGGCCGCGAAGGCGCTCCTGCAGGTCGTCGAAGAGCGAATAGGCGACCGGCGTCGCGAGCAGCGTGAGCAGCAGGGCGAGCGACTGGCCGCCGATGATGACCGAGCCGATGGCGCGGTTCGTCGCGGCGCCGGTGCCGCTCGAAGCGACGAGCGGGATCATGCCCGCCACGAAGGCGAGCGTCGTCATCAGGATCGGCCGCAGACGGTCGCGGTTCGCCTCGCGGATCGCCGCGCCGCGCTCCATCCCCTTCGCCCGCAGACCGTTCGTGTGATCGATCTGCAGGATGCCGTTCTTCTTCACGATCCCGAACAGCACCAGGATGCCGAGCATGGAGAAGATGTTCAGCGACTGGTTCAAGACCAGGATCGAGAACAGCGCGAACGGCACGGTGAGCGGCAGGGCGAGCAGGATCGTCACGGGATGGATCCAGCTCTCGAACTGCGCCGCCAGGATGAGGTACATGAAGATGATGGAGAGCAGGAAGGCGAACATGAAGTTCACGAACGCGCGCCCCTGCTCGCGGGAGCGGCCGGTGAAGCCGGAGGTGTATTCGCTGCCCATGTTCAGCTTCTTCGTCTCGCTGAGCAAGGCGTCCATGACCTTCTGCGAAGAGTGCCCGGGCGCCATGTTGGCGGTGAGCATCACCTGCCGCTGGCGGGAGATGCGGTTGATGGTGGACGGGCCGGAGCCGGGCGCCATCGTCACCACGTCGCGCAGCTGCACGCTCTGGCCGAGGCCGGCCGGCACCTGCGCGGTGGCGATGCCCTGCGGATCGCGGCGGAACTCGTGCTCGGCGCGGACGTGCACCTCGTACTGCTCGCCGCCCTCGTAGTAATCCGTCACCTTCAGGCCGCCCACCAGCACGTTCAGCGTGGAGGCGATGTCCTGCACCCGCACGCCGAGGTCGGAGGCCTTCGCCCGGTCGATGTGCACGCCCAGCTCCGGCTTGCCGGTGATGAGCGTCGTATCGGGATCGACCACCCCGTCCGCCTGCATCTGCTTGAGCCTGGCCAGCAGCACGCTGGAGGCGTTCTCCAGCTTCTTCAGGTCGGGGCCGCCGATGTAATACATGATCTCCGCGTTGACGCCGCCGCCGAACGCGTTGACCGGCGAGACGTTCGTGCGCAGGTTGAGCCGCGCGTACTGGGGCAGGATGTGCTGGCGGACGTCCGCCATGATGGCGAACTGGTCGCGCTTGCGCTTCTCCACCTTCACCAGCTTCACGTAGATCGTGCCGAGGTTCTGCGTGATCTGCGGGTCGTCGCCGATGGTGACGACCGTCGTCTCCACCTCCGGCACCTGCTGGCGCACCTTGTTGGCGATCGACTCCATGATCGTCTGCGTGGTCTCGAGCGAGGAGCCTTCCGGCGCGCGGGCCTGGATCTGGAACTGCGACTCGTCGTCCTGCGGCAGGAAGTTCTTGTTCACCGCGATGCCCAGGAAGGGGATGGAGACGAGGGCCAGGGCCATGAGCGTGACGATCACCCAGCGGTGGCCCATCGACCAGTCCAGCGCGCGCAGGTACGTGCGCTCGATCATGCCGTAGAGGCCGTGCTCGCGCGACGTCGAGTCGTGCGCCAGGTCCTCGCGGCGCAGCCAGCGCGACGACATCATCGGCGTCAGCGTGAACGACACGAGCAGCGAGATGGCGATGGCGATAGCCATCGTCACGCCGAACGAGTTCATGAACCGCCCGACGATGCCGCCCATGAAGGCCACCGGCAGGAAGACCGCGATGAGCGAGAGCGAGGTGGCCATGACCGCCAGGCCCACTTCGCGCGTCCCTTCCACCGCCGCTTCGCGCGGCGTCCGCTTCTTCTCTTCCATGTAGCGGAAG
>DASYMJ010000069.1:0-3465 GCA_036009105.1 Thermoanaerobaculia bacterium
GATGCCGCCCCGCGCCGCTGCCGAGGTCGAGCACAAGGCTGCTGTCCGGCGGGACGTCCTGGAGAAGCCCGCGAAGCAGCCGCGAGGTGTAGACGGGCGAGAGCAACTCGATCAGCCTCGGATAGAGCCGCGGATACCGCCGTTTGACTGTCTCCTTCACGCCCAGCAGAGCGTCGCGATCGGCCGGAGGGCCGGCCTCGATGAAGCGGAACTGCGTCGGCGTACGCTGCGCGGTGAGGCCGCAGTTGGAACAGAGAGAGCCGTCCAGGCGGACGCGGCAGCGCGGACAGACCAGAAGGGAACTGAGGCGCTCGATGCGTCGGGATGGGATTGGATCGGTCAAGTCGGGTCCATGCTAGCGCGTCCCGAGTGTTAAAATCCCCCGACCGCCTCATGGCCGACCCGTCTGTTCCTCAAGTCTCGGTCGTCGTGCCGGCCTACAACAGCGAAGCCACCCTCCCCCTGCTCGTGGAGCAGACGCGGGAGGTTCTGCGGCGCCGCGGCAACACCTGCGAGTTCGTCATCGTCAACGACAACAGCCTCGACGGCACCTGGGCCGCCGTCCAGCGCCTCGCCGCCTCGGCCCCGGACGTCCGCGGGCTGCGCCTGAACCGCAATTTCGGCCAGCACAACGCGCTGCTCGCCGGCATCCGCGAGGCGCGCGGCGAGATCATCGTGACCATCGACGACGACCTCCAGCATCCGCCGGAGGAAATCCCGAAGGTGCTCGACGAGCTCGAGCGCGGCGCGGACGTCGTCTACGGCTTCCCCCGCGAGCTGCCGCACTCCCTCTTCCGGAATGTCTTCTCCTGGTTGACCAAGATCGCGTTGCAGAAAGCCATGGGCGCGGACACCGCGCGCCACGCCTCCGCGTTCCGCGCCTTCCGCACCCACGTCCGCCGCGCCTTTGAGCACTACCGCAGCGCCTACGTCTCGATCGACGTCCTGCTGACCTGGGGCACGCAGCGCTTCTCCTGGGTGGCCGTCGAGCACCGCCCGCGGCGGCTCGGCAAGTCCAACTTCACCCTGCAGAAGCTGGCTACGCACGCGCTGACGATGATCACCGGCTTCTCGACCGTCCCGCTGCGCTTCGCCAGCATTCTCGGCCTGGCATTCACGATCTTCGGCATCGCCATCCTGGCCTTCGTCGTCGGCCGGTACGTCATCCAGGGCGGCGCGGTGCCGGGATTCCCTTTCCTCGCCTCGACCATCGCCGTCTTCTCCGGCGCGCAGCTCTTCGCCATCGGCATCATCGGCGAGTATCTGGCCCGGGTGCACATGCGGATGCTCGGCCGCCCGGCGTACCTCGTGTCCGAGACCACGTTCGGCCCTCCCGCGGACTCGCCGCGCGACGCCTAGAAGTACCAGGCGATGAGCGTCCGCTCCAGGCACGGCGGCCGGGTGGCTTCCCGCTTCGGCGTGCTGTAGAAGAGCGCGACGTTGGCCGGGATCGGGGCGCCGGGCGAGGACGTCAGCACGTGCCGCCCGGCGGCGAGCCGCACCACCGGCGTCACCGGCTGGCCGTCGATGAAGAGGCCGGGGACCGCGCCGGGCTGCACGCGATAGGCGGCATCGGTCAGGAACGCCTCGAACGCGACGCCGCGCCGCACGTCCTCCCCCTTGAACGCCCAGCCCGGCGCGAGCATGCAGCTGTCGATGGACACGAAGTGACTGCGCATCCACTGCTGGTCGGGCTGGCTGAGGAATCCCAAGCGGTAATTGACGAGAATCAGCTTCACTTGCGCGCGCCGGATCTCGTCCGCCACCGAATACCAGCCGCCGAGGTAGCGCGGCTGGAGACCGCTGAAGTGCCACCAGTGATAGATGTTCGGCCGGCCCACTGCCATCCCCTGCCAATCGAAGACGGCATCGTCTTTCTCCGTCGCCGTCCAGATCCACTTCACGACCTGCTCCTGCGGCTCGCTGGTGTACAGCGTCACAAACTGCGCGCGGTCGATGCCGCCCATCAGCGCGCTGGCCGCAACGAGCACGGCCGTGGCGCGGCGCAGTCCCGGAGAGCGAAGCACCGCCGTGACGCCGAGGACGCCCGGGGCGAGGAGAGGCATGAAGATGACGAAGTTGTAGGGATAGAAGAACGGGTTCGTGATCAGGTAGAAAGCGGCGAAGGCGAGCACCAGCGCGGTGTAAAGGCGGCGCCGGACGGCCGTCCGCGGATCGAGATCCTGGGGAAGGAACATGCCGACGATGCCGAGGAGCAGGAACAGGGTTGCCACCGGCGCCTGGGCGGCGTTGGACAGGAGGGTGGCGTGGTTGTGCGACGCCCCGGTCGTGACGGCGCCGAAGAGGTCCTTCCACACGGCCATGACGGTCCGGGGACCGTCGATGGCGACGCGGATGCCGAAGTAGAGCAGCGGCGGCGCGGCCGCGGCAGCGCCGAACCCGAGCAGGGCGCGGAACCAGCGCGGCCGGCAAGCGAGGATGACCGCTACGGCCAGCAGCGGCGAGGCGATGGCGATCTTGTAGGCGATCGCGCCGGCCATGCCGAACCAGAAACCGGCCACGGCCGGGCGCACCGGCCGGCGCTCCTCCAGCAGCTCGCCAATGCAGAGAAGGAGGAAGAGCGCCATGAGCTGGTCGGAGCGGACGTCGCCGATGTGACTCATGAAGGCCGGATGCCAGCTCACCACGTTCAGCGTGGTCAGCGTCCAGGCCAGCGAGGCGCCGAGCCGCCGCGTCACGCAAGCCGTCGCCCACAGCAGCAGCAGGCCGACCGCGGCCATCACGATGCGCGCGATGTCCATCGGCAGGAACGATTCCGGGAAGCGGCGGAAGAGCGGCGCGAAGGCCTCCGCGAGCGGCGTGAAATTGGCCAGGTAGTAGTCCCGCAGCGGCACCTTCGCCGTCGAGCGCAGCCACGCCGTGTACGCGAAGAAGAAATCGTCCTGCGCGTAGGCGCGCGTGATCACGGTCCGGAAGCGGATGAGGATGGAGGCGACGAGCAGGAGCGCGGGAATCCAGACGTCGTAGCCGGCGCCGCGCAGGCGCGCCATCAGACCGGACGGTTCTTGTTCCGGCTCCGCCGTCAACCGGCGGCTCCTCCGGACCGGAGGATCGCCTCGACGACCGCCAGCTGTTCGTCGTCCGTCATCGCATTGAAGAACGGCAGACGGACGATGCGGTCGGCCATCTCCTCCGTCACCGGGCAGTCGCCCTCCCGCCCGCCGTAGGCCCGCCCCATCTCGGAAAGGTGCAGCGGCTGGTAGTGAAACACGGCGAGGATGCCGCGCGCGCGCAGCTGCGCGATGAGCGCCTGGCGCTGCTCCAGCGATGGCATCACCAGATAGAACATGTGGTACGGCTGCTCGCAGTGCGGCGGTACATACGGCAGGCCGACGCCGCGGCTCGCCGCCCACTCCTGGAGGTGCTCGCGATAGAAGTTCCAGATGCGCTGCCGCGACCGCTGGATCATCTCCCGCGCCTCCAGCTGGGCGAGGAGGTACGCCG
>DASYMJ010000070.1:0-9486 GCA_036009105.1 Thermoanaerobaculia bacterium
ACGTGGGGGCCGGCTTCAGCCGGCCCGGGCGGGCTGAAGCCCGCCCCCACATCGATGTTCTGTTCCGGCCCCGCCGCGTCCCGATCGCCGCCCTTCCCCCGAAGCTGCCCGGCGATCGCCAACCACTCACCCACGCGCGAACTGCCCGACGGAGCCGGAACAGAACACCTGTTCGTGTGCGCTGCATAGTACGGTATTTTCATGATTGATATCAAGCTCTATTTTCGTGTCGCTTTTTCAGCGCCAGTTCCGCTTCCTCGCGGTCGTCGAAGTGGTGGATCTGATCGCCCACCACCTGGTACGTCTCGTGTCCCTTGCCGGCGATGACGATCACGTCGTCGTCTCCGGCATCGCCGATTGCGCGGGCGATCGCCTCCCGCCGGTCCGGCACCGTGGCGAACTGCCTGCCATGAATGCCCGCCGCGATCTCCTGGAGAATTTGCGCCGGATCTTCGCCGCGCGGGTTGTCGCTGGTGAGCACGACCTGGTCCGCCAGGCGCGCCGCGATCTCCCCCATCTGGGGGCGCTTGCCCTTGTCGCGGTCGCCGCCGCAGCCGAAGAGGATCTTCACCTGATGCCCGCCCGCCAGCTCGCGCACGGCGTGGAGCAGTTTTTCCAGCGCGTCCGGCTTGTGGGCGTAGTCGACGATCACCGTGGGGCCGCCGTCCGTATCGACGCGCTCGAAGCGGCCGCGCACGGCGGCGAGGTTCCGGATGCCCGCCTCGATGGTCGGGATGGGGATGCCGACCGCGAGTGCGGCGCCCATCGCGCCGAGCCAGTTGTACAGATTGGGCAGGCCGAGCAGGCGCGAGTCGACCTGCACGTCGCCTTGCGGCGTGTGCACCGTGCCGCGCAGGCCGCGCACGTCGATGGCGAAGTCGCCGGCCGGGCGGATGTCGCCGCTGCGGCCGAAGCTCACCACCGCCCCTCCCAACTCGTCCGCCAGGCGGCGGCCGTACTCGTCGTCGATGTTGACGATGGCCGTCTTGCGGGTGCGGTCGATCTGGTCGAAGAGGATGCGCTTCGCGGCAAAGTAGTCGTCGAAGTCCTTGTGAAAGTCGAAGTGGTCCCGGCTGAGGTTCGTGAAGACGGCGGCCGCGAAGTGGATGCCGTACGTCCGCTTCAGCGCCAAGGCATGGGACGAGACTTCCATCACCGCGTGCTTCACGCCGGCCTCGCGCATGCGGGCGAACCATTCCTGCAGTACGACGGCGTCCGGCGTAGTGCGATCGGCCACCAGCTTTTCATCACCGGCCCGGTACTCGATCGTTCCGATGAGCCCCACCGGGGCGCCTTCGGCGTCGAAGACCGACTCGAGCATCTTCGTGGTCGTGGTTTTCCCGGAGGTGCCGGTGACGCCGACGATGGAAAGCCCCTCGGCCGGACGGCCGTAGAAGTTCGCGGCGATGGTGGCGAGCGCGGCGCGGGCGTCATCCACCTGGATGTCCGCGTCCCCTTCGGAGACGATCGCCACGGCGCCTTTCTGCCGGGCCGACTCGATGAAGCGGGCGCCGTCCGTCTGGAAGCCGGCGATGGCCACGAACAGCGAGCCCGGCTGCACCAGACGCGAGTCGGCCGTGACCGCCTGCACGTCGAGGTCAGGCACGTCCGTCGTGCGCAGCGGCACGCCCCGCAGGAGCTTGGCGAGCTTCATCGGCCCGACTCCATCGATAAGGTGATCTGTCTGTTCTCAGGCAAGGCTTCGCCCGGCAAAGGATTCTGGGTTTGGACCACTCCACTCCCCACCGCCCGCACGTTGAGCCCGGACGCGACCGCTTTGGCCACGGCCGCCCGAGCATCGAGGCCGCGCAGATCGGGCACGCCGGTCACGCCGCCCGCCGGGGCGGAAGAGTGCGAGAACGCCGCCAACTGGGTCGCCGGCGCGCCGACGGAACGGGTCGGAATCGACGGCGGGACGCCGAGGTAGCGGAGGGCCCCTTCGGCGATCTCGTGGAAGATCGGCGCCGCGATCGTGCCGCCGTACTGCGCCCCCTTCGGCTCGTCGATCACGGCCAGGATCACCAGGCGCGGGCGGTCGGCCGGGACGTAGCCGACGAAGGAGGCGATCACCTTGTCCGCCGAGTAGCCGCCGCGCACCGCTTTCTCCGCCGTGCCGGTCTTGCCGGCCACGATGTGCTCCGCCAGGGCGGCGTTCTGCCCCGTGCCGCGAGCCACGACGGCTTTCAGCATCTCGTTGAGCACGGCCGCGGTCTTCTCCGACATCACCCGCACCGGCTTCGGCGGCTCCGGCCGCACGATCACGTTGCCGGCCGGATCGACGACGCGCTCCACGAGCCGCGGCTCCACGCGCATCCCGCCGTTGGCCACCGCGGCCACGGCGCGGATCAGTTGCAGCGGCGTCACGCCGATCTCCTGGCCGATGGACATGCTCGCGTTGGAGACCTGCGACCACCTGGCCACGCTGCGCACCAGTCCCGCCGTCTCGCCCGGCAGGGGGATGCCGGTGCGCTCGCCGAAGCCGAACTTGCGGATCCACCGGTAGAAGCGGTCCTGTCCCACGGCGAGGCCGACCCGGATGGTGCCGACGTTGGAGGAGTGGACGAGCACGTCCTCGAAGGTCATCAGGCCGTAGCGGTTGCCGCCGTGCTCGTGGATCTCCACGTTCGCGATCTGGATGGAGCCGTTGCCGCAGTCGAGGATCTGGGACGGTGTGACGACCCCTTCTTCCAGGCCCGCCGTGGCGGTGATGATCTTGAAGGTGGAGCCCGGCTCGTACATCTCCTGCACGTTCCGGTTGCGCCGGGCGGCGGGGGGGAAGTCGCCGAAGTCGTTGGGGTCGAAGGTGGGCGCGGAGGCCATGGCCAGGATGGCGCCGTCGCGCGGGTCCATCACGATGACCGAGCCGCCGGCGGCGCGGTACTGCTCCATCGCCTTGCCCAGGGCCCGCTCGGCGATGAACTGGATGACCGAGTCGATGGTGAGCACGACGTCATTGCCGTCGATGGCCCGGTTGGCCCCCTGCCCCCCCATGAGGTACACCCCGCGGCGAGCATCGCGAAGCAGCGTCACGCGGCCGGCGCGCCCCTGCACCTGCTCGTCGAAGGATTGCTCGATGCCGCCCAGCCCCTGCCCATCCAGGCCGACGTAGCCGATGACGTTCGCGGCCAGCGCGGCGCGCGGATACGAGCGGCGGTGGTCCTCGATGAAGTAGATGCCAGGCAGTTTCTTCCGGCGCACCTCTCCGGTAACGTCGAGCGGCAGCTGCCGCGCCACCCAGGCGAAGCCGCCGCTGCCGCCCAGCCGCTGGGCCAGCTCTTTCGGGTTGGCGATGCCGAGACCGGGGATGGAGGCAAGCACGCTGGCCGTGGCCTTCGGATCGACGATGGCCTGCGGATCGGCGGCCACCGACTCGGCGGAGATGCTCTCCGCGAGCACGCGGCCGCGGGCATCGAGGATGGAGCCGCGCACCGGGCTGAGGTCGATGGTCCGCTCCTGCTGCCGCGCCGCGCGCTGCGTGTATTCGGCATGCCGCACGAGCTGGATCTGGACGAGGCGGGCCACGACCACGACCGCCCAGGCGGTGAGCCCGGCGAACAGGAAGATGACGCGCTTTTGGGAGAGCGTCATGGCCGCGCCTCCGTCTGCACCATCACCACGGCCTGCGGCCTGGTGGTCTCGAACCCGAGCGCCACCGCCTTTTTCTCGACCTCGGCCAAAGAGGTCCGGCGGTCGAGCTCCAGTTGCAGCGCCTTGTTGGCGTCAGAGAGCTGCTTGCGCTGCTGCTGCAGGCGGGTGGCCTCGTGGCCGAGGCGGATCACCTCGAGGTTCTGCCAGGTGAAGAGGAGCAGGAACGCACCGATCGGAACGCCGAGAGAGAGGACGGCGAGCAGCTCACGAAATCTGCGGCGGTCGCGCTCCCGGACGATGTGGACGTTCTCGATCGATTTTTTCTGCGTGTACATGACGGAACCCGGAACCAGGAAACAAGGGTGAAGATCTGCCTACGCGCGCGGCACCGAGAGCCATCCACACACACCCACGCTCCACGCTCCACCCCTCCCGAGCCCCCGCCACCACGCTCACACCCAACCCTTCCCCAACCTTCACCCTTGCTCCCTGCCTCCGAGCAAGCACTGCCTCACACCTTCTCCGCGGCCCGCAGCTTCGCGCTGCGCGACCGTGGATTGCGATCCACTTCCTCCTCCGAAGCAGTCACCGGCCTTCCGGTCAGAATCCTGACCACCTCCTTCGCCCCGCATCCGCACACCGGCATGCCCGGCGGGCAGGTGCACTCCCCTTCCAGCCTGCGGAACGCGCGCTTGACGATGCGGTCCTCGAGGGAGTGGAAGGAGATGACGGCGATGCGCGCGTGCGGCTCCAGCACCGAGACCGCGTCGTCGAGGAACCGGTCGAGACCGACCAGCTCCTCGTTCGTCGCGATGCGCAGCGCCTGGAAGGTGAGCGTCGCCGGATCGATCTCGTGCTTCCTGCCCCGCTTGACCGTGCGGATCACCTCCGCCAGTTGCGTCGTGGTCTCGATCCTCGCCTCCACTCGCACTTCGACGATCGCCCGTGCGATGCGGCGCGCCATCGGCTCCTCGCCGTAGTCGCGCAGGATGCGCGCGAGCTCGAATTCATCGAGACCGTTGACGAGGTCCGCCGCGGTCGTGCCCTCCGTTCCCATGCGCATATCGAGGGGCGCGTCGTAGCGGAAGGAGAAGCCGCGTTGGGCGTTATCGAGTTGCATCGAGGAGACGCCGAGGTCGGCGACGAGGCCGCTGACCTGGTCGACGTTCGACTGCTTCAGGATGTCAATGAGCGACTCGTGACGGCCGCGGTGGAACGTCACGCGATCTCCGAATCCAGCCAGCCGCTCCCGCGAGCGGCGAAGCGCCTCCGGGTCGCGGTCGATGGCAATCAGCCGCGCGCCCGGGTAGCGCTCCAGAAGTCCCTCCGCGTGCCCGCCGAGGCCTACCGTGGCATCGACGAGAGTGCCGTCGTCACGCGACGGGCGGAGAGCTTCGATGACTTCGTTGTAAAGAACCGGCTCGTGCTTCACGGCTCATACGCCATGGAGCTCGAGCTCCTTGTAGTCGTCACTGGTGAGCGGCGTCTCGTTCAGCCGTTTCTGGATCCGCTCCTCGTTCCAGACGATGAGGTGGTCCTGGTTGCCGATGACCACCACGTCGTCCGTGATGCCGGCCACGTTGCGCAGCACCGTTGGGACGAGGACGCGGCCCTGGGGGTCGATGCTCGACGCCTGGCCGTAGTAGTTGACGCGCTCCAGGATCTTCATCTTGGCCACGGAAGAGGAGGGCACCTTGGCCAGCCGGGCCTGGTAGTCGTGCCAGACGGGCATGGGATAGATGAGGGCGCGCTCGCCGTCCTGGGAGGTGATGAAGCAGTCCTGACCGAAACGCTCTTCAATGATCTTGCGGAAAGTAGCCGGGATCTTCAGGCGACCTTTGTCGTCGACCTTGGCCGGGGCATGCCCCATGAGAACGGTGAGTTCCACGACCTGTAGAGCCCTTCACGCCATTTTCCGCGTTCGGATGGGATGTTGTACCACTTTTGGCCACTGTCGTCCACAAATATCCACTCGGTGGAGCCAGCGGCGGGTGGCGAGCAGCGATCAGCGATCGGCGATCAGGAGGACGGGACTGACAGCAGGCAGGAGAACAAACCGGGGCCAGGTTCTCCCGATCGCCGATCGCTGCTCGCTGCTCGCTGCCTCCCGCCCCGTTTGCGCCTTCGTCCTCACCATCGACACCGAGCCGGACGAGCGGGTGCCGGTGGCGGGTGGGCGGGCGGAGCGGAGCGGCCTCGCGCACACCATCGAGCGGCTGGAGGCGTTGCGCGGGCGGCATCCCCGGCGCGACGGTTCAGCTGGTTCGTGACCTCGCAACCGCTGATGGCGTGGCCGCGTTCGAGCAGAACCTCGCCGGCGCGGAGTCGTTTCAGCGGCGCTTCGTCACGACCACCGTGGCCGTCGCGCCGCGAGGGCCGCTCACGGTGATGTCGACGAATGCGCAGGAGTCGGGGAACACGACGTTTCCCGGCGCGACCGTGCGCGGCTCCTGACCGCACGCCCCGAAAGAGACCTCGACGCCGGTGGGGGCGGGCGTGCCGTTCACCACGCTCAGGAAGCACTTGCGCGGGAAGCCCTTGGGCAGAACGACCGACTGCTCGAAGAACTCCCGCGGGTCATTGCGCGACTTCGTCACCGTGATGGCGGCGCCGAGGCCCGGCATCGCCGTTTCCGCGAACCGGCCTGCCTGGATCTTCCGGATGACCGGCTTCGTCCCGTCCGCCGAGCGTTCCAGGATCTCCGGCACGCCGTCGCCATCGAGATCGACAAAGTCCGCCTGCTCATTCGTCACGCCGAGCCGCGTGAACGAAGTGCCGTCCCAGCTGAGGACGTCCAGCGACGTGCCGCGAACGGTGGACGGCAGCACGGAGAGGATCTCCGGCCGGCCGTCGCCGGTGACGTCGCGCACCTGGACGATGCTCACCGCGCCGTTCTCCAGGGAGGCGAGGTGCTGCAGCGAGCCGTCGGCCGCGACGGCGAACGCCGCGATGCCGGCAACACCCTCACCATTGGCGAGCGTGGCGATGATCGTCCGCGGCTTGCCGTCCGGCCAGAGATCGTAGACGGCGTAGCGCGGCACATACTCATCGCCGCGGAGGCCCGAGGCGACGAGGAGCAGCAGCGCGAGCAGCTTCACTGCTAGCGTTTTACCATCTTCTTGACGTAACCGAGGAAGTCCTTGGAGACCAGCGTGTCGGCGGCGCCGATCACGCGGCGGATCATCACCAGCACATCCTCCTCGCCGGCCCAGTGCTCGCGCAGCACCTCGGCCTCGGTGTCGGCCAGCATCTTGTTCAGCACGTACACCGCGAACACGAGGTCGTCGAGGAAGCCGACGCCGGGGATGACGTCCGGCACGAAGTCGAGGGGGAAGACGTAGTACGCGATGCCGCTGCCGAGGAGGACCTTGTTCTTGCTGCTGACGCGCGCGTCGTTGGCCAGACGCCAGAGCAGGTTGAACACATCGGGCACCAGCAGCAGGTACTCGGCCGTCTTCTCCACCTTGCCGCCTTTTTTGTTCAGGTACTTCGAGATCGAGCCGCGGATGCGGTCGTAAAAACGGTCGGCGCGGTCCCGCGGCGGGACGGACACGGCCTCGGTCATCGCTTCGTTCAAGTCGTCATTTTCCATCGAGAGCTCCGGGCAGATCGGCGCCTCCCCGGCCAAGCGTGACCTGGAGGCCTCCGTCGATGATCCAGATTTTGCGCACGTCTGCGCTGACGAACGGGGGCAAGAAGCGGTCCAGGGAGACCACGAACGTCGCCGGAGGCTCGAACCCGACCAGCTCCTTCGGCAGTTTGGTCTGCACGATGGTGAAGAGGAACTGGGGGATGGGAATGGCCCCGAACGCCGAAGCGCTCCTGATCGGCACCCGCACCGTCGTCCCCTCGGCCAGCAGCTCCGTGATGTCGACCGAGAAGGGGACATTGAGCACCTTGCGGATGACGCCTTCCACCCGCAGCAGGCCGTTCGAGAAGCGGAGCGAGAGGCGCTCGATGGGCGGCACCTTCATCGTCTGCACGAGGTCATTGATGCGCGCCGCGTCGACGCGCAGCTCCAGGGTTTCCCAGGTGATGAAGTGTTGCATCGGTGGCGATTATGCGGCATCGGGTGATCAGCGATCGGCGATCGGCGATCAGGAACGACAGAGGCCGCGTCCCGCCCGGTTCTCCTGCTCGCCGATCGCTGATCGCTGATCGCCCAACCATGTACTATCCTGCGGCGCGATGCCCAAACGGACCGACCTCAAAACCATCCTCGTCATCGGTTCGGGGCCGATCGTGATCGGGCAGGCGGTCGAGTTCGACTACTCCGGCACCCAGGCCTGCAAGGCGCTCAAGGACGAGGGGTACCGGGTGGTCCTGGTCAACTCCAACCCGGCCACCATCATGACCGACCCGGAGTTCGCCGACCGGACCTACATCGAGCCGCTCACGCCGGAGACGCTGGAGCGGATCATCGCCCGGGAGAAGCCGGACGCCATCCTCCCCACCGTCGGCGGGCAGACCGGCATCAACCTGGCCATGGCCCTGTACGAGAACGGCGCGCTGGAGCGGCACAAGGTGGAGCTGATCGGCGCGAACTACGAGGCCATCAAGACGGCCGAGGACCGGCAGCTGTTCAAGGAGTGCATGACGCGCATCGGCGTCGACGTCCCCCGGTCGGGCTACGCCGGCACGGTGGAAGAGGCGGAGCACTTCGCCACCAGCATCGGCTACCCGCTGGTCATCCGGCCGTCGTTCACCCTGGGCGGGTCGGGCGGCGGCATCGGGTACAACGTGGAAGAGCTGCGGGCCATCGTCGCCCGCGGGCTCGACCTCTCGCCGGTGCACCGCGTTTTGGTCGAGGAGTCGGTGATCGGCTGGAAAGAGTTCGAGCTGGAGGTGATGCGCGACAAGGCCGACAACGTGATCATCGTCTGCAGCATCGAGAACTTCGATGCGATGGGCGTGCACACCGGCGACTCCATCACCGTGGCGCCGCAGCAGACGCTGACCAACGTCGAGTACCAGGGCATGCGCGACGAGGCCAAGCGGATCATCCGCGCCATCGGCGTGGAGACGGGCGGCTCGAACATCCAGTTCGCGGTGCATCCGCAGACCGGACGGCGCCTGGCCATCGAGATGAACCCGCGCGTCTCCCGCTCCTCCGCCCTGGCCTCGAAGGCGACCGGCTTCCCCATCGCCAAGTTCGCGGCGAAGCTCGCCGCCGGCTACACGCTGGACGAGATCCCGAACGACATCACCAGGAAAACGCCCGCCTCGTTCGAGCCATCCATCGACTACGTGGTGGTGAAGCTCCCCCGCTTCGCCTTCGAGAAGTTCCGGCAGACGCCGAAGACGCTCAGCTTCTCGATGCAGTCGGTCGGCGAGGCGATGGCCATCGGGCGGACGTTCAACGAGGCGCTGCAGAAGGGGCTCCGCTCCCTGGAGATCGGCGTGTCCGGCCTGGAGACGAAGAACACGCCGCGGGAGAAACTGCCCGAGCTGCTGCGCGTCCCCACCCCCGACCGCATCTTCGCCATCGGCGACGCCCTGCGCGCGGGGATGACGGTGGACGAGATCCACGCCCTGTCGTACGTCGATCCCTGGTTCCTGCGGGAGATGCGCACGATCATCGAATTGGAAAGGACGATTGCTGGCCCTCTCCCCGCCGCGCGCGGAGAGGGTGGCCGAAGGCCGGGTGAGGGGCTCCTCGAGTACAAGCGCAACGGCTTCTCCGACCGCCAGCTGGCCACCCTCACCGGCCGCACCGAGGGCGAGGTGAGGGAAGAGCGTCACGCCGCGGGCATCCGCCCCGTCTACAAACGCGTCGACACCTGCGCCGCGGAGTTCGAAGCCTCAACGCCCTACCTCTACTCCACCTACGAGCAGGAGAACGAAGCAGCGCCGACCTCGCGCCGCAAGGTCATCATCCTCGGCTCCGGGCCGAACCGG
>DASYMJ010000071.1:0-8531 GCA_036009105.1 Thermoanaerobaculia bacterium
CCAGCCGGCCCGATATCAATGCTGGGCCGGCTGGAGAGCCGGCCCTACGTTTGGGTTATGGTTTTGCGGCGGCCGTCGCCCGGGCAACGGCCTCGTCCGTGAGCGCGGGCAGCACGTGCGTGTCGGCGCTCCCCACCTCCACCCCCAGCTCGAAGCCGATGGTGCGGGCGATGTCGGTCGGGGCGGCGGGGCAGGCGGCGCAGGAGACGGCGCGAACATCTGCCCCCCAAAGAAGCACCGGCACATGCTGGTCCTCCGGGACCGGCTGGCCGTGTGTGGTGTTCGTCGCGCGGTAGGACCAGATCCAGCCGCGGCGCAGCACGAGCAGCAGGTCGCCGCTGCGGTCGGCGCGGAAGGAGCGGCGCATCGCGGCCTCGAGCTGGTCCGGCTGGTCGTTGGCCTGGAGCAGCTCGGTGTTGGTAAAGACGCGGGTCACGCCGGGCAGGCCGGCCACGATCGAGGCCAGCGCGCGCTTCACGCGCTCGCCATCGAGCTTGAGGGCGTGGATGCGCTTCCAGTTCAGGTAGAGCGACGGCTCCTCGAAGTAAAAAACGAGGCCGTCGCCGATCGGCTCGTTGACCTGGAAGGGCGCGTGCAGCGCCTTGGCCAGCTGGCGTTCCAGCTGGATGCGCAGCGGCGGCAGCTCGGCGAGGAGCTTCGCCGCGCGGGCGCCGTTGCGGAGATCGATGCGGCCGACGTCCGCCTTCGGATCGCGCAGCTTGGCGATCTCCGGCGTCGACTGCACGCCGTGGTCGGCGGTGATGGCGACCAGGAGGCGGCCCTCGAAGCGCTTGTTGAGCTCATCGAGGAAGCGCTCCAGCGCGCGGTCGAGGCGCACCGCGTCGTCGGCTACTTCCATCGAGTCGGGACCGTAGTAGTGGCCCAGGTAGTCGGGGGTGGAGAGGCCGACGAAGAAGACGTCCGGCGACCGGTCGGCGCCGAGGTTGGCGGTGGTCACGACCCGCAGGGCGAAGTCGAGGAGGAGCTCGTTGCCGTACGGCGAGTAGGTCAGGGCGCGCAGGTCCTTGATGGGATGGGGGAACGTGCCGTTGTAGCGCGGGTTCTTCAGCTTCGCCGCCTCGGGTGGATCGAACGTCACGCGCTGCAGGTCGGCGGCGGGGATGAGGCCGGACGGCGTCCACTCCTGCGAGGGGGGCGCGTAGCGCTCGAACAGACCCTGGTTGAAGTCGAAGAGGGAGGGGTCGTAGTGGTAGTAGCTGGAGGAGATGAAGCCGGTCTTGTTGTCGAACCAATAGACGGCGTCCGCGCGGCGGCCGGCCATCAGGATAGCGGCGCGATCCTTGAGCGCGACGGCCATGACCTTCGCATCGGGGTAGCGCGACTTCACCCGGTCGCCCAGGGAGTCTTCGCCGAGGGTGACGGGGGACATGCCGGTGGTGGAGCCGGCGGTGACCTTCGCGCGCGCGTCGGCCACGCAGTAGCGGGGCGAGCCGTTCGCGGCGCGCCACCACTCCGGTGCGGTGGAGGTCGCGGCGGCCGGCACCGGCTGGGGCGGGGTGTAGCCGCCGGTGTCGTCGAGGAAGGCATCCCAGGCCTGCTGGTCGAACGGCGCGTTCGGCTCGAACCAGGTGTTGCCGACGATGCCGTGCTCGGCCGGATTGCGGCCGGTGCCGATGGAGGCGTGACCGGGGCCGGTGAAGGTGACGGCGTGACGGTATGCCGCGCTGGGGAAGCTGGCCCCGCCGGTGAGGAAGCGGTTGAAGCCGCGCTCGGAGAACCAGGGGCGGAAGCGCTGCAGGTAGTCCGCCCGGAACTGGTCGATGGAGATGATGACCACCAGATCGGGGCGGTCGGCGGCGTTGGCGGCCGCGGCGAGGAGAAAGGCAACGACGAAGAGGAGGACGCCCCTCACCCGCCGCTTCGCGCCCCCCTCTCCCCGCGGGCGGGGCGAGGGGTCTTGCCGGCGCGGCATCAATGCCATTCCTTGTCCTCGCGCAGCTGGTCGATCTTCTGCTGCAGGCCGCAGTCGGGCTTGCTGGTGTCGGCGCCGAGGGCGGTTTCCCAGGAGCCGTAGGCGGCGTTGGGGAGGAGGTACCACGTGGCGCCGAGTCTCGACGCGTTGTCGGCCACGAGCTGGCGGCGCTGGGCCACGGTCTTGCCGGCGGTGTTCACGAAATCGTTGAGATCATCGCCGAAGAGCATGAGCAGCTGGTGATCGGAGGCGACGAAGGCGCGGCGCGAGCTCTTGTCGCTCGTCCAGCCTTTGCTCTCGTCCTTGGTCAGCACGTGCGCCGCATCGGCCATCGGGTAGCCGTAGCGAACGAAGGTGCCGAGGAGGCGCGGCTTCTCGTCCAGGGCGCGGTTCGTCACGTAGTAGATGTCGACGTTCTTCGAGGCGGCCCACTTTAGGAAGTCGAGCGCGGCGGGGATGGGGCGGGCGAAGCCGTTCAGGGCGTAGTTGTGCCAGAGGTCGGGCGTGTAGAGCTTGCGGCCTTTCATCAGCGAGGACTGGAAGGAGGAGTTGTCGAGGACCGTCTCGTCGGCGTCGAGGATGATGGCGGGCGGGCGGCCCAGGGGATCGGGGAAGGCGGGGGCGAGCATCGTCTCCAGGTTGCGCCGGGCGGAGGCGTAGACCTGGCGGGTGATGGCGTCGTACTCGGCGGAGGTCTGCTGCCAGAGCGTCGCGTTGAGCGAGGCGTAGGCGCCGGCGCAGGGATCGTCGGCCGCGGCGAGTGGGAAGGCGAAGAGGAGAGCGAAGAGCGGAAGGAGTTTTCTCATGCGCAAAGGAAAAGGGCCACTCTCGCGAGTGGCCCTTCCATGAGATCACAGTGAGGCGGGAAATCAGAACCGGATCTTCGCCGCAACCTGGTACTGGCGCGGGTCGACCGAGGCTTCGTAGCCATTGACCAGGCCGAAGGTCGGGGTGAGGGCCGCGTTGGTCACCTTGGTGATGGTGTAGCGGTCGGTGGCGGCGGTGTAGACGGCGTTGAACATCGTCTGGTTGGCCGCGCCGATGAAGCGGTTCTTGGTGTTGAAGACGTTGAACACTTCGCCCAGGACTTCCAGCTGCACGCCGCGGGGGAGGCCGAAGATCTTGGAGAGGCGGAGGTCGGCGTTCCACACGTCGGGCTGGCGCTCGGTGTTGCGGCCGATGATGTGCGCGCCGCGCGCGCCGAGGAAGTCGGCCAGCTGCGGGCGGGTCAGGCCGGTGGCCTGGCTCAGGTCGATGATCGCGCCGTTGCCGTCGACGAAGACCGGGATGTTGCCCGTGGTCTGGGTCAGGCCGTTCAGGTTCATCGCGCCGGCGAAGGCGATGGTGCGGGAGTAGGGGACGCCGCTGCGATAGCTGCCGATGCCGGAGATGGTGAAGCCGTACGGCAGGCGGTAGGTCACGTCGCCGACCACGCGGTGCGTCACGTCGTTGTCGCTGAGGCCCTCGCTGAGCTTCGGATTGAACGGGTCATAGAGGAACGAGGAGGAGGTGGAGCGCTCGTTCGTGTCCTGGTCGATGGAGCGCGACCAGGTGTAGGAGAGGTCCCAGGAGACGTTCGAGTTGTTGATGGCGAGGCGGTGCGTCTCCAGGGTCCAGGCCCGGTAGCGCGCTTCCTCGTCGCTGAAGAGCTGGCGCACGACGCCCATGTCGGTGTACGGACGGGTGGGGGAGTTGATGGTGTAGACCGGCACGTCGCCGAAGCTGTACGGCAGGCGGACGGCGTTGACGTTGCGCGTCCCCTGGATGTGGGTGGTGTTCTGGAAGATCCCGCCGACGGCGACGCTGTACGCGCTGCCGATCTGCTGCTCGAACTGCAGGCTGGAGCGCCACGCTTCCTGGGCCTGGTAGTCCGGGCCGATGGTCACGATGTCGGTGGAGATGCGCGCCAGCTGCCCGAACTGCTCCGGGGTGAGGGTGTTCGGATAGGCCGGGCACTTGACGGTGGTGGCCGTGGCGCAGGTGATGGAGATCTGGTTGAAGTTGCCGCTGATCTGAGTCAGCGGGTTGGACAGAAGGATGTCCGGCATGTAGCCGAAGAACTTGCCCGTGCCGCCGCGCAGGACCGAGCGGCCCGTGCCGGTGATGTCGTAGGCGAAGCCGAAGCGGGGGGCGATGTTGTGGTCCTCGCTGATGTCGTTGATGAACTCCGGATGCTGCGGGAAGGCGTTCGTGGCCGGCTTCGGCATGGTCTGCCAGTCATAGCGCAGGCCGAGGTCGATGGTCAGCTTCGAGCCGATGTGGAAGTTGTCCGAGCCGTAGAAGGCGTAGGTGTTCTGATCCCACGAGGTCAGGCCGCCGCCGGCGCCGAAGCCCTGCTGGTACTGGTTCGGCACGTCGTTGATGAAGTCCGCCACGCTGTTGTAGCGGAACACGCCGGCCAGGTTGCGGGGGAAGAGGTTGTCGATTTTCAGGAAGAGCAGCTCGGTGCCGACCTTGAAGGAGTGGTCGTTCCAGATGTACTGGACGGTGTCCTTCAGCTGGATCTTCTTCTCCTTGGTGTTGTTGGGGAGGAAGTCGTTCTGGCCGAAGAAGGCGGTGCGGCCGGCGGCGTAGGTGACGACGACCTCCGGGCTCAGCGTGTTCGGGGCGATGGGGCGCTCGTCGGTGCCGTACTGGGCGATGAACTGGTTGAAGAGGTTGTTCGTGAAGACCGTCTCTCCCTGGCCCACCAGCTGGTTGAACTTGTCGTGCTCCACGCCCTGGTTGGAGAGCAGGTTGAAGCTCTGGTTGTTGCCGTTCTCGAAGTCCGAGTAGTTGTCGCGCAGGGAGAAGTGGTTCTTCATCCCCACGTTCGCGTCGAACTTGAGCAGATAGGTGTTCTGGTCGAAGGACTGGTCGTAGTTGAGCTGATCGGCGTAGGGGATGCCGGTCAGGGTCTGGATCTTGTTGAAGAAGGCGGTCTGCGTCGCGGCCGGCAGGGCGGTGAAGGCGGAGTTGAGGGTGATGTCGGTGGCGGAGATGGGGAGCTTCTGGCGCTGGAAGTCGCCGTTGAGGAAGAAGAAGAGGCGGTCGTGTACGACCGGGCCGCCCACGGCGAAGCCGGGCTGGGTGGAATCCTTGGAGCGGAAGCTCTCCACGACCGTCTGGCCGTTGGAGAGGAGCAGCGGACGGCTGGAGGACCAGCCGCGGCGGCGCAGGAAGTAGAACGCCTCGCCGTCGAGGTCGTTCGTGCCGCTCTTGGTGATGGCGTTGAGCGTGGCGCCGACGCCGCGGCCGTACTCCGCGTTGTACTGGGAGCGGACGACCTGGAACTCCTTGATGGCGGCCTGGGAGAAGGTGAACGGCGCGCGGGTGCCGCCCGTCTGCTCACCGAAGAAGTCGTTGTTGGAGGTGGCGCCGTCGATGTTGTAGTCGGTGGAGACGCCGCGCGCGCCGTTGGCGGTGATGCGGCTGCCGAACGCCGTGGCGATGCCGGGCGTCAGCGCGGCCAGGGCGCGGAAGTCGCGTCCCAGCAGCGGCAGGCTCTCGATCTGCTGCTCGGTGACCGAGGTGGCCGTGCCGGAGCGGTTCGGATCGACTACCGGCGCCGCGGCGGTCACGGTGATCGTCTCCGAGACCTGCGGCGAGAGCACGAGGTTGGCCGAGGTGGTGTTGCCGAGGAGCACCACCACCCGCGGCACGTTCACCTTGCCCAGTCCGGCCAGCTCCGCATCGATGCGGTAGGGGCCGGGGGGGAGCAGGTTGAACAGATACGCACCGTCCGTTTCCGTGACCGTGTTGCGGGTCAGGCCGGTGTCATTGTTCGTCACCGTGACGGTCACCCCAGGCAGGGCGGCGTTGCTGTTGTCCGTGACCTTGCCGGCGATGCCGCCGGTCGTCTGGTTCGTCGACTGGGCGAACGCCGAGCCGGCGAGGATCACGCAGAACACGAGGATGTACAGAGTTCTGGTTTTGCTGCGCATTGAAAGCCTCCGATGCTGAAGTGTCGAACGATTTTGGCGAGACTCGACCGCGGAGGACGCTGGGCGCGCGACGCGGATCGTGTGAGCCGGTAGGCTACCGTATCGGCGCCTCCCCGTCAAAGGGAGAAGGGCGGCTTCGTCTGCCTCTTCAACGTCCCCACAAGGCGGGGCTCTTCGCCCCGCCCCACCTCAAAAGCTCTTCAGGAAGGCGTCGTTCGAGGGGAACTTCTGCAGGCGCTCGAGGAGCATCTTCATGGCCGTCATCGGATCGGTGCCGGCCAGGGCCCGCCGCAGGGTGTGGATCTTCGGCAGGACGGCGGGAGGGATGAGCTTCTCCTCCTTGCGCGTGCCGGTCTGGGCGATGTTGATGGCGGGGAAGATGCGGCGCTCGAAGAGGCCGCGGTCGAGCACGATCTCCGTGTTGCCGGTGCCTTTGAACTCCTGGAAGATCACCTCGTCCATGCGCGAGCCGGTGTCGACCAGCGCCGTGGCCACGATGGTCAGCGATCCCCAGTCCTCGGCGTTGCGCGCCGCGCCGAAGAAGCGCCGCGGCTTCTCCATCGTCCGGGCGTCGATGCCGCCGGAGAGGATCTTGCCCGAGCCGCGCTGCTCGTTGTTGTAAGCGCGCGACATGCGGGTGATGGAGTCGCAGAGGATGACCACATCCTTCTTCATCTCCACCAGGCGGCGGGCCCGGTCGAGCACGACCTCGGCGATGAGGATGTGGTTGTCCGCCGTCTCGTCCGAGCTGGAGGCGATCACTTCGCCCTTCTCCACCGAGCGCCGGAAGTCGGTGACTTCCTCCGGGCGCTCATCGACGAGCAGGACCATGACCGTGACGTCCGGATGATTCTTGTTGATGCCGTGGGCGATGTCCTTCAGCAGCGTCGTCTTGCCCGCCTTGGGGGGGGCGACGACGAGGCAGCGCTGGCCTTTGCCGAGGGGGGAGAGCAGGTCGATGACGCGGGTGGTGAGGCGGTCGGGGTCGGTCTCCAGCTGGAACTTCTCGTTCGGGTCGATGGAGATCAGCTCCGAGAAGGGGCGGCGCGACTCGCGGTACTCCTCGAGGGCCATCCCTTCCACCTGCTCCAGCCCGACCAGCTCCAGCCCGTTGCCGGTGCGGCGGGCGCTGCCGGAGAGGAGGAGGCCGGGCTGCAGGTGCAGCCGCTCGATGACGGAGCGGGGGACGACGGCATCGCCCTGCTGGGGGACGAAGTTGTTGTCCGACTTGACCAGCAGGCCCGCGCCGCTCGGCTTGATGTAGAGGACGCCCGCGGTGGGGACGAGCTCGCCGGCCGGGACGTCGATGGTCGAGGCGGAGGACTGCTCGGCGGGCATGGGGCGGTCCGGGCCGCCGCCGCGGCGGCGGGAGCGCCGGCGACGCCGTCCGCTGCCTCCTCCCGGACCGTAGCCGCCGCCCTGGGGCGCGGCTTCGTTGCCGGGCGAGACGTAGTTGCCGTTTCCGTTGCCGCCGCCGTTCGGAGGTCCGCCGGCAGCGCCTGGCGTGCGCCGTTTCCGGCGTCGCCGCTTACGCGGGGTGTGATTGTCTGGTGTCATACGAGCTCAAAAAGTCAATTTGCCTACGGCTTGTCACCTGGCTCAGACCCGGGATTCGACGATTTCGGAGCGGAGAGTTCTCAACGCCCAGGCAGGAAGCCGATCAGATCGTCGCGGCGAGGTGCGGCCGGTAGTATGCGAACCTATCTACGAAAATGCAAGCCGCCACCGCGCAGGAACGATGAACGCTGCAGGATGAACGAGGAACGGGGAGACCGCATTTCCGCCGTCGTTCCTGGTTCATCCTTCCGCGTTCATCGTTCTGTTCATCGTTCCCCTTTTCGTGGCAAAATGTCCCTCACCCCCAGTGAGCCCTTACGTACATGCCTGAAAACATTCTCGTTGTCGAGTACGAGCCTCGCTATACCGACCGGGTGAAGCAGGCGCTCACCGGCCAGCCGTTCACCCCCTCCTTCGCCCGCGACGGCGAGGAGGCGATGCGCGCCCTGGACGGCCAGCAGCAGCCGAAGCTCATCGTCCTCTCCTCGGTCGTGCCGAAGGTCAGCACCGCGGAGCTCATCCGCGCCATCCGCGGCCGCAACGCCCTGGCCCAGACGCCGATCCTCCTCACCGTTTCGGGCTACAACGGAAAGAGCCCGAAGCAGGACGCCCAGCGCATGGGCGCTTCCGATATCCTCCCCAAACCATACTCGGAGAGCGAGTTTCTCGGGAAAGTGCAGCAGATGCTCGGCGTCTCCACGCCGGTGCCGGGTCCCGCCGCCTGGGTGGCGGCCGCGGAAGGGCAGCTCACTTCCGACGAGATCTTCGGCGATCTGCTGCAGGATGACCGGACCGCCGTTCCCGGAGCGAAGAAACCTATGGCCAAAGGGTCCAGAGACGATCTCGACAAGATGCTGGCGGACACGCTGGCCGGCGTGATGCCGCCCACCAAGAAGACGGTGCCCGGCACGACGGCCGTGCCGCAGACGCCCTCCGCGCCGAAGCCGGCGCCCGCCCCCGCCGCCCCGCAGCAGGACGCGCGGCCCAAGACGCAGGCCGGCGGCGAGTACGACAAGAAGCTGGCCGACACCCTCTCCGGCCTGGAGAAGAGCAGCCGCCGTCCCAACGCCCCGGCGCCCCCCCCCCCCCCCCCCCCCCCCCCCCCCCCCCCCCCCCCC
>DASYMJ010000072.1:0-20233 GCA_036009105.1 Thermoanaerobaculia bacterium
CGAGCAGCGGCGTGAACGGCGGCTGCCAGTTCAAGCGTTCGCGCGCGAAGAGCAGATCCCACGGCAGTCGCAGCGTGTGCGCGAGTTTGAAGTCCGACGACTGCATCGCCGACCAGGGTGAGTGGCCGAAGAATGGGAACACCGGATTGCCAGTGAGCGCGACGATCTTCGTGTACATCGGCAAGACGCCTGCGGCGACGCCGGCGAGAAATCGCAATCGATTCGGCCGCGCCAGCAGGACGATCACGACAAAGTACCAGCCGAGGTACTTCACGCTGCAGGCGGTGCCGAGGAGGAAGCCGGCCAGGGCGGGGTGCTCGTCCAGGCAGACGTACGCGGCGCCGACGAACAGCATCATCGCCGTCTCCACGTACGTCACCGTCCCCAGCTCCACCACGATCGGGCTGCCCAGGCAGAGCGCGGCGGCGAGGAAGCCGTGCTTTTCGTACAGCACCAGCGCCAGCAGGAGCAGCTCGATCAGCGCCGCGAAGTGCGTCGCCGTGTCGCCGAAAGCCTGGAACAGCGGCACGCAGAGCGCTTCCTGCAGCTGGGGGAAGATGGGAAAGCGGAGGTCGGGGAGGAACTGGAACTGCCCCGACTCGGCCAGGGCGCGGACGAACGGCAGGTGGTACATCCCCTCGTCGAACGCGACCGGCGGGTACAACGCGAGGATGACGAACGGAATCGCGCCGAGCGCCCACTTCCAGTCGAACCGTGGTTTCGCCGCGATCACGGCGATGAGGGCGAGCGGAATGGCCAGCCAGGCGCGCAGCAGGCCGCCCGCGGCGAGGACGACGAGCAGCTGGCCGAGGAGGGCGAGGGTGAGCGTGGCTCGCAGTGGGGGCGACAAATTGCGGGCATGATAGCGCCGTGCTCTCCGTGGTCATCCCCACTTACAACACCGCCGCGATGACGCTGCGCTGCGTGCGTGCCGTCGAGGCGGACGAGATCATCGTGGTGGATGACGGCTCGACGGACGGCACCGCGGCGTTGCTCGCTCCTGCCATCCGCCTGCCGACCAACAGCGGCTTTGCGGCGGCTGCGAACCGCGGCGTGGCCGCGGCGCGGGGGGACATCATCCTCCTGCTCAACAGCGACGCCGTCGTGCAGCCGGGAGCTCTGCGCGCGCTGGTCGCCGCCTTCGATGATCCACGCCTCGGAGTCGGCGGCGCGCAACTGCTGAATGAAGACGGGACGCCGCAATGGAGCGGCGGGCCGACCCCGACCTTCCCGTGGCTTCTTGCCGTGGTCTCCGGGTTGGGCGCGGTGCTCGGGCGGCGGCGCGGCAGGCCGGGCGGGGGTGCGGTGGATTGGGTGAGCGGCGCCGCCATGGCCTTCCGGGCCGAGGTCTGGCGCCAGGCCGGCCCGCTGGACGAGCGCTTCCGCTTCTACTGCCAGGACCTCGAGCTCTGCCTGCGGGCGCGGGCGGCGGGGTGGGACGTGCGCGTGATCGCGGAGGCGCGCGTGGTCCACGCGCGGGGCGCCACCATCGCCGGCGGGAGCGCGCTGCACCACGATCCGGCGAAGCTGTGGCCGGACCTGCTCGACTGGGGCCGCCAGCGGCACGGCTGGGGCGCGTTGGTGAAGCTCGCGTTGCTCCTCGCCGGTTCGTTGCGCGCGCTGGTGACGCGCGACGAAGCGATCAGGCGCGGCGTAGCAGCGCTTCGTAAAAGCTGATCAGCTCGCGCGCGATCGCGTCGCTCTCGTACTTGCGGGCCACCTCTTCCCGCGCCGCATCGCCGAGGCGTTGGGCTGCTTCCGGATCGCGCAGCAGGCGAACCACCGCCGCCGCGAACGAAGGCGCATCGTTGGCGATGACGAGCTGCTGCGCGTCGATGCCGCCCGCGCCGAACGGCGTGGCCACGACCGGCTTGCCGAGGGCCATCGCTTCCAGGACCTTGATGCGCATCCCGCCGCCGGCGAAGAGCGGCGCGATCATCACGGACATGCTGCTCATGAACTCCTGCGCGTCCGGCACTTCGCCGAGCACGCGCGGGCGGAGCCAGGCCGGGGCGTTGCTGCCGGCGATCGAGAGCTCGGCCTCCGGGAGTTCTGCACGGATCAGCGGCCACAGCTCGTCGAGGATCCAGAGGGCGGCCTCCTGATTGGGGCGGAAGTCGAGGGAACCGATGAAACCGACTGTATTTTCGCGATGGGCTGAAGCCTGTCGTACGTTCACTCCGCAGGGAGCGACGTGCAGCGGCCTGGTTGCACCCAACCGCACGAACTCCTCGGCGTCGTCGCCAGAGATCGGCACGATGGCGTCGACCGCGTTCAGGTTGCGCACCTCGTACCGGCGCAGCGACGCCGCCACGCGCCGCAGCGCGAGGCGCCGCAGAGGATTGCGCTCGTTGCGCGCCAGACCCTCCCAGATCCGGAACTCCACGTTCAACGCGCGCAGCGCGACGACCGGCGCGCGGCGAACATCGCAGAGGTAGGGGAGGAGGAACGGACTCTCCAACTGCACGACATCCGGCCGAAAGCGCTCCATCGCCTCGCCGATGGCGCGGCGAAAAGCGCGGGAGACGAAGCGCGCCACGAGCAGGGGCACGCCGGGCAGGAAGCGCAGGCGCGACGTGTCGATGTCGACGGCGCGGGCATCCTCCACATGGTGCTTGCGAGGATTGAGCGACAGCAGCTCCACCTCGGCCAGCTTGCCGAGGGAGGTGGCGAGGCGGGACATGGCGATGCGGCCGCCGTCGAGCGGAGGCCACGGCACGCGAGGGGTGAGGATGAGGATGCGCATCACTTCGCCGGCCGGCGTTCCCACCACTCCAGGGGACGCTTGTAGCGCTTCTTGAACAGCGGCCCCAGCTCCCCCTCCACCCACTGCTCCGCGATCCACTCCACGCCGCGCGCGCTCACCAGTTCCAGCAGCAGGCGCGCCGACCTGGTATCGGTCAGCTCCGGCGCGACGCTGAACACGTCGTTCATCACCAGCCCGTGCTTGCGATAGAAATGCGCGATCGGCGCGAGCAGCGGCGCCGCGCTGCGCCGCTCGTCATCGCTGTCCCCCCGCCGCCGCCTCGCGCGCGGCTGCGCCGCCTCGGGTGGCGCGAGCACCACTCCGTTCGTGCGATAGCACCACTCATGGAGCGCGAACGCTTCCATGGCCGGATCGAGCGGCGTCTCTTCCAGCGCTGCCCGTCGCACGGCGAGGACGGCCGGCAGCGTGAAGGTGATCACGCCCGCGCGGACCTGAAAGACGCGAGTCTCGACCAAGCTCTCGATGGTCCGCGGCCGCACGTCTTCCTCGGCGAAGACGACAATATCCGCATCCGAATGCGCAACATCCTGCACCCAGGCCATCCGCGATCAGGATAGCGCTTCCGCGACGTCCGGGAGCGCCTCGCGAAGCTGGGCGATGTCGCTCTGCACCATCTCCCGCACCAGTTCCTCGAACGTGACGGTCGACTTCCAGCCGAGCATCGCCTCCGCCTTCGCGGTGTTGCCGACCAGGTACTCCAACTCCTGCGGCCGGGTCAGCCGCTCATCGACCACCACCCAGTCGCGGTAGTCGTGGCCGACCAGCTCGAAGGCCAGCTCGCAAAGCTCGCGCACCGAGTGCGGCTCGCCGGTGGCGATCACGAAGTCTTCCGGCTCGGGCTGCTGGAGCATGAGGTGCATGGCCCGCACGTAGTCGCGGGAGTGGCCCCAGTCGCGCATCGCGTCCAGGGTGCCGAGGCGCACCTCGTTGGCCAGCCCGAGGCTGATCCGGGCCACGGCGCTGCTGATCTTGCGCGTGACGAACTCGTGCCCGCGGCGGGGGCTCTCGTGGTTGAAGAGGATGCCGCTGCAGGCGAACATCCCCTGCAGCTCGCGGTAGTTCACGGTCAGATGGTGGCCCGCCACCTTGCTGATGCCGTACGGGCTGCGCGGATGGAACGGCGTCTGCTCGTTCTGCGGCGACTCCGGCGCGCGGCCGAACATCTCGCTCGAGCCGGCGAAGTAGAAACGGCACTGCGGCTGCAGTTGCTGCAGCGCGGCGAGCACGTAATGCGCGCCGTTGATGTTCATGGCCATGGTGGAGAAGCCGTCCGCGAAGCTCTCCGCCACGAAGCTCTGCGCGGCCAGGTGGTAGCACTCGTCGAACGTGTAGCGGCTGATGACGCTGAAGATGCTGGGATAGCTGTCCAGGCTGGCCGGGTGGAGGACCAGCTGGTCGAGGATGTGCGCGATGCGGCTGAAACGCTGCTCCGGCACCTCGAACGCGACCCGGCGGACCAGGCCGTGGACCTCATAGCCGAGGGAGAGCAGGTACTCGGCTAAATAGCTTCCATCCTGCCCCGTGATGCCCGTGATCAGGGCGCGTTTCGTCATGGATGATCGGACCCCGGCAAGGGTAGCATCCTTTGCCGCCGGCGCTTCTGCCGGACTGGTGCGGGCAAACCCGACCCTTTCGAACCTCGCCCCAATGGCACGCTGCCGCCTTCGTTACAATCTGCCCTACACATGGACATTGCGCCGGGCGACCGGATCGGCCGCATCCGCATCGATGGCCTCATCGGCATCGGCGGGATGGGGGAGGTCTATCGCGGCTTCGATGAGCGGCTGGAGCGCGCCGTCGCGGTCAAGGTCATCCACGCCGACAAGCGCGGCGCGGCGATGCGGGGACGCTTCCTGCGCGAGGCGCGCCTGCTCTCCAAGCTGGAGCATCCGAACATCTGCCGCATCTACGACGTGCTGGAGCGGCCGGACGGCGACTATCTCGTCCTCGAGCTGGTGGAAGGCGAAACCCTCGGTCAGCGCATCCGGCGCGGCCTGCCGGGGCAGGAGGCGCTGCGCATCGCGCTGGAGGTGGCGCGCGTGCTGGAAGTCGCCCACGCCCGCGGCATCATCCACCGCGACCTCAAGCCGGACAACGTGATGATCACGCCGGCGGGCGAGATCAAGGTGCTGGACTTCGGGCTGGCCCGCGTGGCGGACGACGAGCTGGCCGAGGGGCCTCCTCTCGATGACGTCAACTTCGCGGTGGATGACCAGGCGCAGACGGCGCTGCTCCAGCCGCGCCTCGCTTCCGACGCGGCGACGACGGACATCGACACCACCCATCCCGACCGCACCGGCATCGGCAGCCTGGTCGGCACGCTGCTCTACATGTCGCCGGAACAGGCCAGCGGCCGGGCGCTCACTACGTCCAGCGACGTCTACTCCCTCGGCATCGTCCTGCTGCAGATGCTCGGCCTCGAGCAGCCGTATGGCGAGGTCGGCGACTCGCGCGAGCTGCTGCAATGCGTCCGCCGCGGCGCGATCATCTGGCGGGAAGTAGCCGACCGGCACACCATGGCGCTGCTGCATCGGCTGACCGCCATCGAGCCGTCCCGGCGGCCCGGCGCGCAGCAGCTCTCCGGTCAGCTCCAGGCTTTGCTGGAGCGGCCTCGCGCCATGCGCAAGCGCTGGATTGCCGCCGCTTTGCTCGCCCTGATCCTGAGCGGCTTGCTGATCGCGCAGCGGGTGCGCGAGTCGCGCGATGTGATCAGCAGCCGCACGCGCATCGCCTTGCTGCCGTTCCGCAATGCGACGGGCAACAAGTCTTTGCAATGGGTGGAGGGCGGCCTGATGGAACTGGTCGGCGGCGGGCTCTCCTCCACCCGCGGCGCCTCCATCGTCCCGTCCGATGAAACGCTGCGCGCGATGAAAAGCCTCGGCATCGCCCGCGGCGCGACCATCACCCCTCCGCAGCGCGCCAGACTGCTCGACCACCTCGGCGCCGAGGCGCTCATCGAATCGACCGTGCTGGCGCGCGATGGCGGCTACACCATCCGCTACGCCGCCGCCGGCCGCGGCGGCGAGGAGACGCCGCGCGAGGTCACCTCGTCCGTCGTGACCATGGCCGCCGGGCAGATGGCGCGGCAGATCGCGCAGCGCCTCGACCCATCCCTCACCCGCGCCGACGTCCGCACCCTCCGCCTCTCCTCCGATGAATTTGCGAACATGGCCTACGCCATCGGCGAGCAGGAGCGGCTCGCGCACGGCGTGAAGGGGGCGGAGAAGTACTACGCCGTCGCGGCGGAGCGCGATCCCGATTTCGCCCGGGCCAAGCTGCGGCTTGCCGACACCCGGGCCATGATGGGCGACGTCGACAGCGCGGCGGCGCTCTTCCGCGAGGTGATCGCCGATGCGCAGCGCCGCGGCGACGAGTCGACGCGCGCCGATGCGCTGGCGCGGCTGGCGAACTTCGAGGACGACCGCTCGCGGTTCGCCGAGGGGAAGCGGCACGGGAACGAGGCGCTGGAGATCGCGCGGCGGCGGGGCGACACGCGCGTGGCCATCGATGCCGCCAACGCCATCGGCCATGCGGCCTGGCGGACGAACGACATGGCCGGTGCCGAGGCTTCGTTCGGCGAGGCGCGCCGGATGGCCGTCGAGCTGGGCGACCTGCCGCTGCAGGCGATGCTGCTGAACAACCTAGGGCTGGTGGCCGAGCAGAGAAAGGACCGCGCCGGAGCGGAGCGGATGTACCGGGAGGCGCTGCGCATCGCGGAGCGGATCGACCACCGCGAGATCGAGGTCACCACGCTCGGTAACCTGGCCTCCATCCGCGCCGGCGGGGGCGATCCGGCGGCGTGGGCGGAGGTGCTGCGCAAGCAGCTCGCCCTGGCCCGCCAGCTCGGCGACCGGGAGACGGAGATGATCGCCCTGATCAACCTCGCCATCGCGCTCTACTCGCACGGCGAGGAGGTGGCGGCCATCGATGCCACCGCGCGGGCGGCGGACATCGCCGCGCAGATGCGCGCGCCGCGCATCGAGGCGCTGGCCCGCTCCAACATCGCCACCGCCCGCACGCGGCGCGGCGAGCTCGCCGAGGCGAAGCCGCAGGCGGAGGCCTCGATGGCCATCCTCCCCGCCATCGCGGCCGATGTGGAGACGGCAAGCGACATCCGCCTCGGCTACGCCTACTGGCTGATCCGCACCGGCCGCCTCCCCGAGGCGGAGCGCGCGATCGCCGATGCGGAGCACAACTTCCGCGTCACCTCGCGCAGCCTGGAGATGCGCGCCCGCCTCGCCTACGAGCGCGGCGACTACCGCACCGCCCTGGCGCTGATCGAGAAGGGCAAAGCGCTGAAGGAGCAGTGGCTGACCCAAGACCAGCGCATGCTGGAAGCCTTCACCGAGTCGGCCCGCACCGGCCAGCGTGCCACCAACGGGTTCGAGGCTTCAGCAGACGCGCCTTCGGCGCGCAGCTGAGCGCGTCAGGTAGAATCGCCCCGTGGCCGAATCAACTCCAGCCCGCCTGTCCGAATCCATCGATCCGGTGATCGAGGCATATAAGAAGGATGTGGACCGCACGCTGATTCGGGAAAACCTGTCCGAGTCCCATGAGGAGCGTGTGATCGCGCTCGAGCAGATGCTGCAATTCGTGGCCGAGGTCCGCCGTGCCGGGAAAGCGTGCGAGGCGAGCAGGCGTAATGCAGTTCCGGTCTCTTCTGATCAGCCTCTCTGCCAATGACGTCGCTTTTGTGATCATCGGAGACGTCGCGGCGACTCTGCACGGTTCAGCGCGAGCCGAGCAGGCTCACAGTACCTCATCCGACGTGACCGTTGCGCCGTTGCGATCGGCTCCGTGTCGGTCGCGCGCACTCGCTGCCGCCGCAAGGCGAGCGTTTCTATAGGCTTCTCAGCAAGTCGGCGAAGGCGGGCCGGAGATCAGAACCCACTGCGAACCGTTCCATTGGCGCCACTGCTGCGACACTGTCACGTCGGTGGAACAACGAATTACTTCGCGATACCAGAACTCGCCATGCCGGTCCCCAGAGCACGATTCGTAGCTCGCGCAAGTGATGTAACAGGAACTTGTCTCGTTGAGGGCACAGTCGAAGTAAGTATCCTCGTAGTAGTAAATCGTCGCTTGAACATTGGGTGTTCCAACCAGGAACGCGACTAGCGCGACAATTGCCCACTGAGTTGCTTTGCGCATCGCATCCTCCTTTAAGTGATTCCGGAAGTATAGCTCACGCCAGAAGGGTGACCGAAGCCGGTTCAACACGAGACTGCAAATCGGAGAACGCCTGCCCGCGCGTCAGATCGGGGGCCGACCGCACCGCTCCTGCGTTTCGACGGCGTTCCTCAACGCCGGTTGCTGCCGCCTACAGTGACCACTCCACCCGTACGCGTCACTTTGCGCACTCGCTTCGGTCGTCTGAAGCCGTATGCAGATATTCGAGGACGTAGAGCTCGCCGCTTGCGAACGTTACCGCCGTGGGCGACCAGGGTGCTTCCGTTCTTAGAACGACAGTCGTTTTTCCGGCACGATCGATCTTGAGCACGGCGCCACAGCCGGACGCGGCGACATACAGCACGCCGTCCGGCGCAACCGCGAGGCCGCGCAGGTAGGGCCGCCGCTCGCGCCCGATTCCCGGGATGGCCGTGCAGCCCGGGACGGCGACGGCCGCCGCGACGACGGCAATCGAGGCGCCGGGATGCGCCAGAGCGACGCCGGCTGCTGCCGCCGTGAGCACGAACATCACGAAGAAGCGCTTCATCCTGGCCTACGCCGCCGAGCCCCACTTCGAGGTCACGAACCACTCCTGCAGCTTCGCCGCGGGGAGGGGGGGGCTCATGAAATAGCCCTGCGCCATGTCGCAGCCGAGGCGCTTCAGGATGCCCCAGGACTCCTGCGTCTCGACGCCTTCCGCAATGACGACGAGGCCCATGTTGTGCCCCAGCTCGATCGTCGAGCGGACGATCATCAGGTCGTCGGTCGAGCTCTCGGTCAGGTTCAGCACGAACGACTTGTCGATCTTCAGCTCGTCCACCGGCAGGCGCTTGAGGTGGCCCAGCGACGAATAGCCGGTGCCGAAGTCGTCGATGGCCAGCCCGATGCCGCGCGATTTCAGATCGCTCAGGATCTTCAGCGCATAGGCCGTGTCTTCCATCACCGCGCTCTCCGTGATCTCCAGCACCAGCCGGGTCGGCGGCAAGCGGGCTTCCGACAAGAGGCCGCTGATGAACGTCGGCAGCTCCGAGTCGAACAGGTCGAGGGCGGAGAGATTCACGGCCACGGTCAGGTGGAGGCCCATGCCGTTCCACGCCGCGCACTGTGCGATCGCCTTGCGCAACACCCACTTCGTGATCAGGCCGATGTTGCCCGACTGCTCGGCCAGGGGGATGAACTCGTCCGGCCGCATGATGCCGTGCACCGCGTGCTTCCACCGCACCAGCGCCTCCACGTGCACCACGTGCTCGCTGCGCACGTCGATCTTCGGCTGGAAGTGCAGTTCCAGCTCGTCGCGCAGGATGGCCTGCTTCAGCTCCATCATCAACGAGAGGCGTCGGAGGCTGTGCTCGTCCCGGCCGGCCTCGTACATGGCCACGCCGCTGAGGCTCTTCTTCGCCTCGTACATGGCGATGTCGGCGCGCTTCATCAGCGTGTCGGCATCGTCGGCGTGGGCCGGATAGAGGGCGATGCCGAGGCTGGCGTCGACGTCGATGGCTACATCGCCGAGGACGAACGGCGCGTCGAAGGCGGTGCCGACGCGCTCGGCGAGCTCCATCGCCCGCTCGACCGAAGGCACGGTGAACTTGATGGCGAACTCGTCGCCGCCGAGGCGCGCCACGGTGTCGGAGGCGCGCGAGGTGTGCTCCAGCCGGCGGCCGATCTCGATGAGGAGCTGGTCGCCGAAGTGGTGGCCCAGCGTGTCGTTGATCTCCTTGAAGCGGTCGACGTCCATCATGATCATTCCCACCGAGCCGCCGGTGCGCTTCGACACGGCGATGGACTGGGTGACGCGGTCGAAGAACAGCGTCCGGTTGGGCAGCCCGGTGAGCGCGTCGTGGGTCGACTGGTGCTTGATCTGGTCCTCGCGCGCGGCGATGGCGGACTGCATCTGGTTGAAGGCGACCGCCAGCTGCCCGATCTCATCCTGCTGCTCGATGACGATCGGCTCGACGTAGTCGCCGCGCCCGATGCGCCCCGCGCCCTCGGCCAGCACCTGCAGCGGGCGGCTCACGCTGCGGGCGAAGATCACGGCGGCGAAAACGGCGGCGAGGAGGATGAGCGAGGAGAGGGCGACGATCTGCAGCTGCAGCGTGACGAAAGGCTTGCGCGCCTCGGCCAGCGAGCGGCGGAGCAGGACCTCGACGCGCGAGCCGTCCCGCGTCTGCAGGTGCTGCGGGAGCGAGGCGTAGTCGGGGTCGTTCATCATCAGCTGCGCGGCGTTGGGGCGGGGGAGGGAGACGTCGAGCGAGGTGAGGCGCTCCACGTCCTGCAGCACGGCGTCGTCGATCTCGAATCCCGCGCCGACCCAGGCGATCGGCTGCGGCCCCCGCACCGGCACGATGACGAACTGGTAGGGACGGCCCAGGAAGGAGACCGTCCCGGCGGCCCCTTCGCCGCGGTCCTCCGCGTCGTGCAGAAGGGCGGGGAAGGGGAACGGCTTGCCGGTCAGCCGGCCATTGAGCGTGTCGGTGGTGACGATGCCGTTCAGGTTGATGAGGAGCACCGCGTCGGTCTTCACGCGCCGGCCGTGGTTCTGCAGGACGGAGGTGACGGTGGCCATGTCGGCGCTGGCCACCGCGTCGCGGAAGGGAAAGTCGAGCGCGGTCACGGCGGTGCTCTCCGCCAGCTGGTGCGCGCGCGTGTCGAGGATGCGGTTGAGCACGCGCGCGCCGACGCGCAGCTCCTCGGCCACGGTGCGGCGGAGCGTACGCTGCCCGGCCAGATACACGGAAACGAGCGTGCCTGCATCGAGCAGCACGAGCACCGCGATCAGCAGGGAAAGCAGGCGCGCCTGGAAGCTACGGACGGCCATGGCCGCTGCCGAACGATACTGCGATCCGCTCGCCCGCGGCCACGTTGACCGTTTCCGGCACCGGTTCGTCACGCATGTCCGGATACCAGAGGTGGACCGAGTAGCGGCCGGCATCGACATCCTTCAGCGTGGCGCTGCCGGCGGGGCCGGTCTTCTCGAAGAACGGCGTGTCGACGATCACGATGTAGGCGGACATCTGATCATGAATGTTGCAGCCGAGGGTGACCACGCCGGCCCGGTCGAAGACGATCGGGTTCGCCGGCGTGCCTTTGTAGAGCGGCAGCTGGAAGGGCTTGGCAGGGGAGAAGGAGTAGACGTGATGGCGGATGTCGTCGCTGTTGGGGAAGCGGACCGACGTGCCGGTCTGGATGGGCAGCACGTGCGGGATGAACATCCGGTTCTTCTGGTCCATGATCGCCGTTTTTCGGGCGGCGGGCGGGGTGCGGCCTTCCGGAACGGCGTAAACGACTGCGTCGCGGATCGGCACGCCGCGCGCGTCGGTGACGCGGACGTCGATGGTGGCGGCAGCCGCCGGCAGGACGAGGGAGAAGACCAGGATCGGAAAGAGGGAACGCACGCTTCGGCTGCAACAGCTTCGATGCCATGATGCTTCCGATGCCTCGCATTCTGGTCGTCCTGACGCTCGCGGCGTGGGCTTCTGCCGCGTCCGCCGCGGAGCCGCTGCACTGGAGCGGCTTCGCGCTTTTGCGCGGCGCGTCGCGCTCGGAAGGCGTGCCGTTGGACGAGAATCAGGGCTCCGCGCAGGTGCAGGTGGGCATCGACTGGCAGCCGTCCGCGGCGCTTCGGGGACAGGTTCATCTGCTGGCCCGCGACGACGGCGACCATGCCCGCCGGGGCCGCATCGGCGTGGTGCAGGCCTACCTCGAGCAGCGCGTGCGCGACCGCTGGCGCTTCACGGAAGGGGCGTTCTTCCTGCCGACGTCGCGGGAGAACGTCGACGCGCTGTGGGAGTCGCCGTACACCATCACCTCCTCCGCCCTGAACAGCTGGCTGGGCGAAGAGCTCCGCCCCATCGGCGTCGACGCGGCCTATACGTGGAGGCGCCGGCTGACGGTCGGGGCGACGGTGTTCCGCGGCAACGATACCTTCGGCGCGCTCCCCGTCGACCGCGGCTGGGCCTTCCGCGACGAATGGCTCCTCCTGGGCGAGCACCTGCCGACCGGCGACGAGGACTATCACACCTCGGTCTCCGCCGAGACCGACCATCGCCTCGGCTGGTCGGCGCGCGGCCGCTGGCAGAATCAGTACGCGACGCTGCAGCTGACTCATATCGACAACCGGGCCGATGCCCAGCAGCACGGCGAGCTGGTGAACTGGGCCACGCGCTTCGACATCGCCGCCGCCGAGGTGAACCTCACCGACTGGACCATCGCGGCGGAGAGCGGCTGGGGCGAGACGCGCGTGTTCGAGTTCCCGTATCCCATCCGCGCCGGCTACCTGCTCGTCTCCCGCCGCTTCGAAAAGGCGCGGGTCACCCTGCGCGCTGACACGTTCAACGGCGGCCACGCCGTGACCGCCGCATTCTTCTGGTCGCCGCCGGGCCATCTGCGCACCGGCGTGGAGCTGATCGACGCGAACGGCGACAAGCGGGTGGCGGTGGAGCTGCGGTACCACTTCGCCGGACGGTAGGGCGCAGCGTGTCATCCGAAGGCGCGTTAGACGCCGAAGAAACCGTACCGATCTCGCGCCGCGTCCGTGGGGACGGATCCTTCGTCCTCTGCCGGACTCAGGATGACAGCAGGGCGGCTTCCGCAATCAGCTCGTATGACCGCTTCCGCGCCTCGTGGCCGAACGTGATGGTGACGATCATCAGCTCGTCCGCCTCGTACTCTTCTTCCACGGCCCGAAGGCCGGCAATGACGGTCGCCGGCGAGCCGATGATGGCGCGCCGGCCGGGCGGCAAAGCGCGCGCGTCCAGTCCCTCTGATGCGAACCAGGCCAGTGCCGTCTCGACCGGCGGCACCGGCAACAGCTGGCCGCGGTGCAGGAGCGAGAAGACCATGCGGGAGCTGGCCGCGAGGCGCCACGCCTCGTCATCCGACTCCGCGCAGATGGCGGTCACCGCCACGAGCACGCGCGGCGCGGGAAGGTAGCCGTCCTGCGCGAAGTCGCGCCGGTAAGCGCGCGCGAACGGGGCGCCGCCGGGGTTGATGAAATCGGCGAAGGCGTACGGCAGGCCGGTCTCCGCGGCCCAGATCGCGCTCTGCTCGGACGAGCCGAGGAGCCACGGCTCGGGTCGGCCGGGGCGGCCCGGCAGGAGCGTGAGGCGGGCAAAGGGGTGGTCGGGCGGCATGCGGTCTTCGAGATAGGCGAGCAGCTCGGCCAGCTGCTGCGGGAAGTCGTCCGGCGCTGCCTGGCGCCGGTCGCGCTGCAGGGCGAAGGTGGTCAGCGGATCGGTTCCCGCGGCGCGGCCCACGGCGAGGTCGATGCGGTCGCCGAAGAGGCCGCCCAGCATGCTGAACGTCTCCGCCACCTTCAGCGGGCTGTAATGGGGGAGCATCACCCCGCCGCTGCCGACGCGCAGGCGCGTGGTGGCCGCGCTGATGGCGGCGATGAGGACCTCCGGGCTGGCGCTGGCCAGCATCGGCGTGGCGTGATGCTCGGCGACCCAGTAGCGCCGGTAGCCGAGCCGCTCCGCGAAACGGGCGAGATCGACGGAGTTGCGCAACGCCTCGGCGCCGGTGGCGCCTTCGGAGATGGGGGATTGATCGAGAACGCTGAGCTGCACGATCTACGTTTCATTTCACGCGAGGGCCGGCGACCCGCCTCCGCGGCGGCCGACTATATCGCTTGCGCGATCCATTCATACGAGCGCTTGCGCGCCTCGTGATCGTGCACGATGGTGACGATCATCAGCTCGTCTGCCTCGTACTCTTCCTGCACCGCGCGCAGGCCGGCGATGACGGTGGCGGGCGAGCCGATCAATGCGCGCTCGCCGGGCGGCAACGACCGCGGATCGATGCCCTGCGAGGCGAACCAGCCGAGCGCTTTCTCGGGCGGCGGCACGGGGAACATCGTGCCGCGCGGCACGCGGGAGAAGATCATGTTGCTGGCGGCGAGACGCCAGGCCTCGTCGTCCGTTTCCGCGCAGGTCGCATTCACCGCCACCATGAGCCGCGGCGACCGGCAGGAGCGGCGGTAGCGGTGCGCGAACGGCGCGCCCTTCGGATTGATGAAGTCGGCGAAGGCGTACGGCAGGCCGGCATCCGCGGCCCATTTCGCGCTCTGCTCGGACGAGCCGAGGAGCCACGGGTCGGCGTGGCCGGGGCTGCCGGGCAGGCGGGTCAGGCGGGCGAAGGGATGCTCCGGCGGCATGCTGTCCTGGACGTAGGCGAGGAGCTCGGCGACCTGCTGGGGGAAGTCGTCGGGCGCGGGCTGGCGGCGGTCGCGCTGGAGGGCCCGGGTGGTCAGCGGGTCCGTGCCCGAGGCGCGGCCGAGGGCGAGATCGATGCGGTCGCCGAACAGGCCGCCCAGGACGCTGAACGTCTCCGCCACCTTGAAAGGGCTGTAGTGGGGGAGCATCACCCCGCCGCTGCCGACGCGCAGGCGCGTGGTGGCCGAGGCGATGGCGGCGATCAGCACTTCCGGGGTGGAGCTGGCCAGGACTGGGGTGCCGTGGTGCTCGGCCACCCAGTAACGGTGATAGCCGAGCCGCTCCGCGTGGCGGGCCAGGTCGACGGAGTTGCGCAGCGCGTCGGCGCCGGTGGAGCCTTCCGGGACGGGGGACTGGTCGAGAATGCTCAGTTGCATCGGGCGTGAGGTCTGCACGGCATTCCCGGCAGGAGGATGGAAGTATATGGCAGTCACTACCTGGCAGATCGACCCGAACCACACCAGCGTCGAGTTCGCGGTCAAGCACATGATGTTCACCACCGTCCGTGGCCGCTTCAAGGAGGTGAAGGGGACGATCACCGCGGACGAGGACAACCCGGACGCCTCGCACGTCGAGGTCGAGATCGGTGCGGCGAGCATCGACACCGGCGTCGCCGACCGTGACGGCCATCTCCGCTCGGCCGATTTTCTCGATGTCGAGAATCAGACGGCCATCACCTTCCGCAGCAAGCGGGTGGAAGGCGCCGCCAAACGAGAAGGGGACAAGTTCAAGCTCACCGGCGACCTGACCATCCGCGGCAAGACCATGGAGATCACGCTCGACTGCGAGTACGAGGGGACGGGGACCGATCCGTGGGGCGGCACCCGCGCTGGCGCGCGCGCCACGGGGGAGATCGACCGCCGCGAGTGGGGCCTGCAGTGGAACCAGGCGCTGGAGACGGGCGGCGTGCTGGTGGCGAACAAGGTGAAGATCGAGGTCGAGGTGCAGGCGGTGAAGCAGAAGTAGTACTGATGACCTGGTTTTTGCTCGAGGCCGAGCCGCGGCCGGACCTGACCCATCTCGACGATGTCGACCTCGTCGTGCCGGCCGCGCTGTGCGAGCGCCTCATCGCGCGCTACAGCGAGCCGGGCGACGTGGTCCTCGATCCGTTCGCCGGCTACGGCACCACGCTGCTGGCCGCGCGGAAGCTCGGCCGCCACGCCATCGGCATCGAGCTGGACGAGGCCCGCTTCGAGCACCTCCGGGGCAGCGACCAGCCGGCGGCGGGCGGCGGGCAGGAGCACCTCGCACCGGCGGCCTGCTCGCCGCGCGCTGCCCGCTCCTCGCCGAAAATCGAGGTGCTGCACGGCAACGCGCTGGAGCTCGACCTCCCGCCGTTCGACCTCCTCCTCACTTCGCCTCCGTACTGGGATCCGGCGGGCGCCGCGTTCGCCGGCTACGCGCGTCCGGACGAGGGTTACGACGCTCATCTCCAGGTGTGGCGCCGGCTGCTGGGGCGCTTCCGCGGGAGCATCCGCGAAGGGGGCCACATCATCCTCCTGCTGCCGAACATCGTGATCGACGGCCGGTTCCATCCGCTGGCCTGGGACGTGGCGCGGCTGCTGGCCGAGAGGTTCGCCCTGGAGCGCGAGCTCATCGCCTGCTGCACCTCGCCGCCGCCCGGCGCCGCGCGGTATGGGGAGCATTTGTATTGCGTGGTGGCTACAATGCGCCGCCCATGAGTCTGATCGACCTGCTCATCCCCGCGGAAGAGCTTCCCGATGCGATGCGCCACGCCGGCACGCTGCGCTCCATCCAGCTCTCCGACCGCGCCGTGTGCGATCTCGAGCTGCTCGCCACCGGCGCGTTCTCGCCGCTGGACCGCTTCCTCTCCGAGGCGGATTACCGGTCCGTGGTGGAGACGATGCGCCTCGCGGACGGCACGCTCTTCCCCCTCCCCATCACTTTGCCGGTCGCGGAGGACGTCCGCGCCGGCGAGGAGCTCGCGCTGCGCAATGCGAAGAACGACCTGCTGGCCATCCTGCGCGTGGAGGAGACGTACGCGTGGGATCGCGAGGAATTCGCGCAAAAGGTATTGGGCACGACGGACGTGCGCCATCCCCTGGTGGCGGAGCTGCAGCGGTGGGGGAGGACGAACATCAGCGGCCCGCTGCGCGTGCTGCGCCTGCCCACGCCGCCCGACTTTCGCGAGCTGCGGCGCACCCCGGCCGAGGTGCGGGCGCTGCTGGCGCGGACGGGCCGGGAGAACGTCGTCGCCTTCCAGACGCGCAACCCGCTCCATCGCGTGCACGAGGAGATGACCCGCCGCGCCATCGAGCAGGTGGATGGCGTGCTGCTGCTGCACCCCTCGGTGGGCATGACCAAGCCGGGCGACGTCGACCACTACACGCGCGTCCGCACCTACCGCGCCGTCGCCGCGCACTACGATCCCGATCGCATCGTCCTCTCCCTGCTGCCGCTGGCCATGCGCATGGCCGGGCCGCGCGAGGCGCTGTGGCACGCCATCATCCGCCGCAACTTTGGCGCGAATCACTTCATCGTCGGCCGCGATCACGCCAGCCCCGGCTCCGGCTTCTACGGCCCCTTCGATGCGCAGGAGCTGGTCAAACGACATGAGGACGAGATCGGCGTGCGGATGATGGCCTTCGACGAGATGGTCTACATCCCCGGGCAGCGCCGCTACGAAGAGCGCTCGAAAGTGCCGCCGGGCAGCGAGACGATCACCCTCTCCGGCACGCAGGTGCGCCACAAGCTGGCCGCCGGCGAGCCGCTGCCGGAGTGGTTCACCCGCCCGGACGTCGCCGCGATCCTGGCCGACAACTATCCCCCCCGCAACCGCCAGGGCTTCTGCATCTGGATGACCGGCCTGAGCGGCTCGGGCAAGTCGACGACGGCGGACCTGCTCATGCCGCTGCTGATGGAGCGCGGCCGCCGCGTCACCCTCCTCGACGGCGACGTCGTCCGCACCCATCTCTCCAGGGGCCTCGGCTTCAGCCGGGAAGACCGCGACGCGAACATCCTGCGCATCGGCTTCGTCGCGTCGGAGATCGTGCGCCACGGCGGCGCGGTGGTCTGCGCCGCGGTGAGCCCGTTCCGGGCCACGCGGGAGAGCGTGCGGGCCATGGTCGGCGCCGAGCAGTTCCTGGAGGTCTTCGTCGACACGCCGCTCGACGTCTGCGAGGAGCGCGATCCGAAGGGGATGTACGCCCAGGCCCGCCGCGGCGAGATCAAAGGCTTCACCGGCATCGACGACCCTTACGAGGCGCCCCAGCAGCCGGAGCTCACGCTCGATACGGTCGGCGTGTCGGCCGAGGAGAACGCGCGGCGGATCATCGAGGTGCTGCGGGAGCGGGGCCTGGTCAGCTGAATGATTCAGTTGAACTTGCCGGCCTGGTAATCGCGGAACGCCTGCACGATCTCCTCGCGCGTGTTCATCACGAACGGCCCGTGCGCGACGACCGGCTCGCCGATCGGCGCTCCATGTCCATAAAGCACCAGCGCCTCGGTGACGGCCTCGATGTCGACGCTGTCGCCGTCATCGTTCAGCTCCACCAGGCGGAAGTGCTCGACCTGCTGGCCGGCAACCCTGACCGCGCCGCGCACCACATACAGGAACACCGTGTGGGCGGCGGGGGCGGGCAACGTGACGCGTGCGCCGGGCTGCAAAGCGACGGTCATCATCGCGATGCCGATCAGTGATTCGATGGGACCCCTCACCCCCGGCTCCTCTCCCGGCCCGGCGGGGCGAGGGTGGCCGGAGGCCGGGTGAGGGGCTGCGCCGGAGATCACCTGGATGCGCGCGCCGTCCTGATCGACGACGGGGATCTGATCCCGCTGCAGGCCGACGTAGCGCGGCTCCGTCATCTTCAGGCGGGAGGGGAGGTTCACCCACAGCTGCAGGATCTCCAGCGGCCCGCCCTGCTGGAGGAACTGGTGCGGGGAGATCTCCTCGTGCACCAGGCCGCGGCCGGCCGTCATCCACTGCACGCCGCCTTGGTTGATCACGCTCTGGTGGCCGCCGCTGTCCTTGTGGGCGAGCGAGCCCTCCACGATGAAGGTCACGGTCTCGAAGCCGCGATGCGGATGCGGCCCGAACGGCAGGCCGCGGTTGTGCGGCGGGTAGACCTGCGGCCCGTGATGGTTGAGGAAGAGGAACGGATCGAGCTGCTCCATGCGCGGGTTCGGCAGCGGCCGGCGCGTTTCGAGCTCGCCGATGTCGTCGCGGGTGGCCGGATGTTGCCGGCGGACGGTGCGATTCATACTTCAAGCCACTGCTAACTCGACCCGGTTCCGCCCGCCGGCCTTGGCGCGGTAGAGCACGTCGTCCGCGCGGCCGGCGATCTTCTCGATGGTGGTATCGGCCGAGCTCCACTCGGTGACGCCGAGGCTGATCGTCACTCGGAGCGAGGGGTCGATGTCGCTGTTGTCGGTCTTCTCCACCGCCGCGCGCAGCCGCTCGGCGACGTGCAGTGCGTCCTGCACGCGGGTGCCGGGCAGCAGCACCAGGAACTCCTCGCCGCCGGTCCGCCCGATGCGGTCGTTCGGGCGCAGCGCGGCGCGGCAGGCCTGGGCCACGCGCTGCAGCACGCGGTCGCCCGCGGCGTGGCCCCACGTGTCGTTGATGCGCTTGAAGTGATCGATGTCGAAGGCGACGATGGCGAACGGCTCGCCGCTCTCTTTGCTCTTCGTCAACTGCTCCTCGGAGGAAGCGAAGACGGCGCGCCGGTTCGGCAGCCGGGTCAGCTCGTCGGTCAGGGCCATGATGCGCATGCGGTGCGCATCGCGGACATGTTTGACCACCAGCCAGACCAGGATGAGGATCACCGCGCCGCCCAGGACCAGGATCACGGTCTGCAGGTTGCGGATGCGCGCCGCCGCCGCCCGTTCGCGCAGCAAGGCGCGGTTCTCCTGCTCCTTCTTCTCCGAGTCGAAGCGGACGCGCATGCTCGTGGTGTGCTCCTCGCGCAGCTTGTCCGCGAGCTGCTGCTGCAGCGCGGAGTGCTGGGTGCGCGCGCGGTAGGCGTCCTGCCAGCGGCCCGCATCGGCGTAGGCCAGCGCGAGCTCGTCCTCCGACTTCTCCAGGAAGCGGGTGTTCTTCTGCTGCTCGAAATAGACCCGGCTCGCATCGAGATCGGCAATCGCTTCGCTGACCCGTCCCAGCTTGCGGAAGGCGACGCCGCGCGACTGGCGCACGATTGCGGCGCGCTCGACATCTTTCTCCGCCTGGAATTGCCGCAGGGCCTGATCGAACCAGGGCAGCGCCTCGGCCGCTCGGTTCATCTTGCCGAGCGTCACGCCGATGGAGCGCTTCACGTACGCCGCTTCCCCTTTGCGCCCCAGCGACTCCTCCGTCTCCAGCGAGCGGCGATACCAGGTCAGCGCGCTCGGGTAGTCGCCTTTGCGCTCGAACGTGCTGCCGAGATTGAAGAGCGTGTCGGCGACGCTCGTCTTTGCGCCGGCCGCTATGTACTCGGGGAGGACCTGCTGGTAGTACTCGATGGCCTTGTCGTACTGCGCCACCTTGGAGTCGGAGTAGATGTGCGCGATGTAGGAGAGGGCGATGCGGCGGCCGGCGTCGTTGCCGAGGGCGCGATGCGTTTCGTAGGCCTGCTGGAGGTCCGCCAGCGCCTCGTTCATGTCGCCTCGCGAGTAGTGGAGGTAGCCGCTCTGCACCAGCGCATCGGCCAGCAGCAGGCGCTTCCCCATGCGCCGCGCCTCGGCCGCCGCGGTCGTGTAGTCGCGCAGGGCCTCGTCGAGGCGGCCGGCATTCTCCAGCGCGTTGCCGCGGCAGGCGAGGAGCTCGGCGCGCTGCCTGCCGAGGGCGAGGCCGGCCTCCGCCGCGGCGAGGGCGACGGCGGGGTCTTCGCTCCACCAGCACTTTTTCAGCAGCGCCTGGGCGCGGGTGGCGGCATCGGAGGGGAGGCGGAGAGCCTGTTCGAGCAGGCGCAGGGCGCTGGCGTCGTCGCCCGCTTCGTGCAGCTTCTCGGAGTCCGCCACGAGCGTGGGGGCGCTGCGCGGCTGCGCGACGGCCGGAACCGTGACGAGCAACGCGAGCGCAAAGCAGGCGCGGAGCGGTGTGGACATCGGATGCGACGAGGATACACCGCGCTACAATTCGCGGAGGAGG
>DASYMJ010000073.1:0-19600 GCA_036009105.1 Thermoanaerobaculia bacterium
GCCCTGCGCGAGCACCCAGGCGAGGGCGAGTTGGGAGGGGGTCACGCCTTTCGCGCGGGCAAGGGATTCGATGCGGTCCACCAGGGCGAGATTGGCAGCGAAGTTGGCGCCCTGGAAGCGGGGCGACCGGCGGCGGTAATCGTCCGGGTCGAGGTCATCCAGAGTGCGGAAGCGGCGGGCGAGGAAGCCGCGGCCGAGAGGCGAATAAGCGACGAAGCCGATGCCGAGCTCGCGCACCGTCGGCAGGATCTCGTCCTCCGGGTCGCGGCTCCAGATCGAGTACTCGGTCTGCAAAGCCGTAATGGGATGGACGGCGTGAGCGCGGCGGACGGTCGCCGGCGCGGCCTCGGACATGCCGAGGTAGCGGACCTTGCCTTCGCGGACGAGGTCGGCCATGGCGCCGATCGTGTCTTCGATCGGAACGCGATTGTCCACCCGGTGCTGGTAGTAGAGATCGATGGTGTCGATGCCGAGGCGGCGCAGGGACGCGTCGCAGGCCTTCTTCACGTACTCGGGGCGGCCATTGATGCCGAGATAGCTGCCGTCGGCGCCGCGCTCGTTGGCGAACTTGGTGGCGACGATCACCTCGTCGCGGCGGCCGCGGATGGCGCGCCCCACCAGCTCCTCGTTCGTAAACGGGCCGTACATGTCGGCCGTGTCCAGGAAGTTGATGCCGAGGCTGATGGCGTGATGGATGGTGGCGATCGATTCGGCGTCGTCGCGAGAGCCGTAGAACTCGGACATGCCCATGCAGCCGAGGCCGAGTGCGGAGACGCGAAGTCCCTGGGTTCCTAACGAGCGTTGTTCCATATGCAAGAAGCCGGCACGGCCGCGCCTGAAGGTGCGGATCGATTCGCCGTCCGCGCGGCTCAGGATGACACGATGGCCGGCCGGCGGATCACCTCTTCCAGTTCCGCCTCCTCCGCCGCCCACTCCGCCGTGCGGAACGACTTCTCCCAGCGCGCCACCACCACCGTCGCCAGGCAGTTGCCGATGACGTTGACGCAGGTGCGCGCCATGTCCATCAGCTCGTCCACGCCGAGGATCACGATCACCCCTTCCACCGGCAGGTTGAAGGAAGCGAGCGTCCCGAGGAGGATCACCAGCGAGGCGCGCGGCACGCCGGCCACGCCCTTGGAGGTCAGCATCAGCGTGAGCAGCATGATGACCTGCTGCTCCCAGGAGAGATGCACGCCCGCCGCCTGGGCCACGAAGATCGAGGCGAGCGCGAGATAGAGCGTCGTGCCGTCGAGGTTGAAGCTGTAGCCGGTGGGCAGCACGAAGCCGACGATGCGGCGCGGCACGCCGAGGCGCTCCATGTTCTCCATCGCCTTCGGCAGCGCGGACTCCGAAGACGTCGTCGCGAAGGCGATCGTGGCGGGCGTCTTCACGGCGCGGATGAAATCGCGCAGCGGCACGCGGAACAGCAGCGCGACCGGCAGCAGCACGAGCAGGAGGAACACGACCAGCGCGCCGTACAGAGTCCCGACCAGCATGCCGAGGTTCTTCAGCACGCCGAGGCCGGAGTGGCTGATGGTGTTGGCCATGGCGGCGCCGACGCCGATCGGCGCGAACTTCATGACGAACTCGGTGAAGCGGAACATGATGTCCGCCAGCGACTCGCACCACGTCACGAACGGCCGCGCCTTCTCGCCCAAGCTCGTCACGGCGAGGGCGAACAGCACCGAGAAGATGACGATCTGCAAGACATCCCCCTCGGCCATGGCCTTGAGGATGGACGCCGGCGCGAGGTGGGCGATGATGTCGCCGAACTTCTGCGGCTTGGCGGGCGGCTCCGGCGCGGTGAGCCCCTTGCCCACCGCATCGGCCGCCGCCGCGGCCTTCGCGGCCGCCGTCGCCGTGTCGCCGCGCTGCAGCGCCGCATTCGCCTCGGCCGACAACTTCGAGGCGCGGTCGGCAAGGATGGCTTTGTCATCCGTCTTGTGCACGCCGGCCAGCGAGACGCCGACGCCCGGCTTGGTGATGTTCACCGCCGCGAGGCCGATGACGAGCGCGAAGGTGGTGACGATCTCGAAGTAGAGCAGCGACTTGAAGCCGATGCGCCCCACCTGGCGGATGTCTCCCGTGCCGGCGATGCCGATGACGAGCGTGGAGAAAATCAACGGCGCGATGATCGACTTGATCAGGTTGAGGAACAGGAGCGAGAGCGGCCGCACCGCGGCGCCCCACTCCGGCGCCAGCCATCCGAGGAGGATGCCGGCGATCAGGCCTATGAAGATCTTCGTGGTGAGCGACACTTCAGGCAGCTTCATGCGGGCGCAAGTGTAAAGTATCGCCACACGACGAAGGAGTTGCGGATGAAGCGAGCCTGCCTCGTCTCGTTGCTGACCTGGGCCGCGCTATCGGCAGGTTTCTACTACTACTTCCACGGCCGCTTCACGCCGCCGGGCGACCACTGGGGCGCGCTCGCCGCCGGCTTCTTCACCTCCCTCGGCCTCGGCGCGGTCTGGACCGCGCGGCAGGCCGGCAGGGACGCGAAGCGCGCCGAGGCCGCGGTGCGGGGGGAGAGCTACGCCGCGCCGCAGGACGGCGAGACGCTCGCCGCATACGGCACCATCCGCGCCCTCGGCAAGCCGCTCATCACGCCGTTCACGCACAAGCCGGCGGTGATGTACAGCTACGACATCGAGCACATGGAGAAGCGCGCCAACAGCCAGTGGGAGCCGGTCAAGGACTACTCCGGGATGGCCCTCACGCCGTCCGCCATCGATACTCCATACGGGCCGGTGCGGCTCCTCGGCTACCCGGAGCTGGAAGGCTTCGAGAAGGCGAGCTACGACACGGACGAGGAGTTGGACAACGCGCGGGCGTACATCCGCTCCACGACCTTCGCCAGGATGACCGTCGGCAAGATCTACCGCGAGGTCAAGGATCTGATGACGGACGACGACGGCGAGATGCGCAAGGACTTTGAGATCGGCACGTCCGATCCGGAGCTGCCGGACAACACGCTGAAAGAGGAGATCATCGAGAACGGCGAGCAGGTATGCGCCATCGGGCGATGGTCGCAGCAGCGCGGCGGGCTGCTGCCCGATCGGGAGGGCGGGCTGGTACGGGTGGTGCGCGGCACGCCGCAGGAGGTGGTGGCCAAGCTGCGGGCCAAGCGCACCTCGAGCATGGCCATCGGCCTGGCGCTGGCCATCATCGCGAACGGCGTGATCTTCGGCCTCCTCACCGCGCGGCAGTCGTCGCCGAGCACGCACCGCGTCACCGCGGAGTCGCTCTTCGACGCGGTGCGGGGCGGCGATCTGCATGCGATGCGGCAGGCGCTGGACAGCGGCGCGAAGATCAACGCCATCGACCCCAGCGGCGACGCGCCGGTGCTGCACGTGGCACCGGACGCGAAGAGCGTCCAGTGGCTGATCGAGCATGGCGCGGACGTCAACGCGCGCAATTCGAAAGGCGAGACGCCGCTCATCGTCCACTCCGCCTACGGGCATGCCGACATCGTCCAGGAGCTGCTCGACGCGCATGCGGACCTGGAGGCGTACGACACCGAATACAAGCTGACGGCGTTGCAGCGCGCTCTCGATGCGGAGCATCTCGATGTGGCCGAGCTATTGCGCAAGGCGGGCGCGAAGGACGAGACGGTGACGCAGCGCAACGGCTCGCCGATCGACGAGTCGCATCCCGCGTTCGCCGTGATCCAGCAATATCTGCATGCGGTGTTCGAGGAGAAGCCGGGCTCCCTGCTCGCGCTCTCCACGTTCAAGTCGATGGACGGCGTCGATTACAAGGTGTGGAAGAGCTCGCGCACGAACGAGCCGCACATCGTGAGCGGCTTCGCCAACGAGGATGCCGCAACGGTGACGGTGCGCGGCCCGCGGCCGGACGGCGGCAGCACGACGTGGACGTATCAGCTGACCCGGGCACAAGGGGTGTGGAGGGTGAGCGGAGAACGGTGGGAGACGCGGCTGGAGAACCAGTGACGCGTCATCCTCAGCCGCGAAGACGTCCGTAGGATCCGTACCAATTTCGCGCCCCGCCTGAAGAGCGGATCCTTCGCCGTCCGTGCCGCTCAGGATGACAGGCGACAGGTTGACGGGGGCACGGGGTGGGCCTATCGTTCCATCAAAAGGTCCAAAAAGGAGGTCCTCATGCGCCGCTGGCTCCCGGTGTCCTTCCTCCTCGTGTTTCTACTCCCCCTCTCTCTCTTCGCCCAATCGCAGGCCACCACGGGCGTGATCGAAGGCACGGTCGTGGACGGCAGCGGCGCGGCGCTTCCGGGCGTCACCGTCACGCTGCGCAACACGGCCACGAACTTCGAGCAGACCCAGGTCACCGACTCGGCGGGCCGCTTCCGCGGCGTGCTGCTGCCGCTCGGTCCGTACGAAGTCAGCGCGTCGCTGGAAGGCTTCGGCAAGTACATCGCGCGTGGCATCGATCTGGGCGTCGGCGAGACGCGCACGCTGCCGGTCACGCTCAAGCAGGCCGCGCTCTCCGAGCAGATCGTGGTGACGGCCGTGGCGCCGCTCATCGAGACGGCCCGGACGGAGGGGGCCACGCGCATCAATCAGGATGCGGTGGAAGGGCTGCCCAACAACGGCCGCAACTTCCTCGAATACACCAAGCTCACGCCGGGCGTGACCATCGTGCAGGGGCCGGACGGCGACGAGCTCTCCATCAACGGCCAGAAGGGGATCTCCAACAACGTCTCCGTCGACGGCGCCGACTTCAACAACCCGTTCTTCGGCGAGCAGCGCGGCGGGCAGCGGCCGGCGTTCACTTTCAATCTCGATGCGGTCAAAGAGATGGTGGTGATTGCGGACGGCGCGAACGCGGAGTTCGGGCGGTCGTCGTCCGGCTTCGTGAACGTCATCACCAAGTCGGGCACGAACGACATCAGCGGCACGGCGCACGTGGTCTATAAGAACGACGCGCTCAGCTCGCGCGGCAAGACGCCGGCCGGCGACACGGCGCCGAAGTTCGACTCGAATCAGGCCCAGACCGGCTTCACCCTCGGCGGCCCGATCAACCGGGACAGGCTGTTCTACTTCGCGGCGTTCGACTTCCAGCGCGGCCGCTCGACGAAACAGACCGACCCGGCGCGCATCGAGCAGAGAGTGGTCGATGCGCTGGCCTCCCTCGGCGCCCCGGCGGAGAACGGCGCGGTCACGCGCAGCAACGACGCGCGGGTATTGCTCACCAAGCTCGACTGGAACGCCAGCGCGCGCAACCTGGCCACGCTGCGCTACAACTACACGTGGGCCGAGCAGGCCAACGGCACGTTCGACGTCGACTCCTGGGGCCGCAGCGCCAACGCGACGGAGAAGGACTCCTCGCACGCCTTGACCGGATCCCTCATCTCGACGGTCACCCAGTCACTGCTCAATGAGTTCCGCTTCCAGACCGCGAAGGAGAACCGGCCCCGCCCGTATGACGGGCCGCTGATCACGGGCCAGAGCCGGCCGCTGCCGGACACCTCGTTCGACTTCGGCCGCAGCTATCGCTTCGGCCAGCCGTTCTTCATCCCGGTCAAGTACTACGACACGCGCCTGCAATTGAACAACAACGTGTCCTACCTGCGCGGCGCGCACTCGATCAAGGTCGGCGCGGAGTACAACCGGGTCAACTCCGTGCAGACGTTCCTCGGCTTCGCCAACGGCCGCTACATCTTCAGCTCGACCGACGGCTTCCTCAATTACCTGCGCAATCCGAATTACGTGGAGTGCTCGAACGGCAGCACCTCCCAGAGCGGCACCTGCCCGGCGGGCAGCACGATCAGCGGCCCGGTGCTCCTCTATCTGCAGCAGGCCGGCGTGGGCGGCATCTCGGTCGAAGAGGCCGGAACGCAGAGCATCCCGCAAACGGAGCCCGCCGTGTTCGCGCAGGACAGCTGGCAGGTCTCGCAGAATGTGAACCTGCAGTACGGCCTGCGCTGGGAAGCGCAGATCGAGCCGGATCCGATCACGCCGCCGGACCAGGTGTTCTATGCGGCCTTCATCGGCAAGACATCCAGGGGGCAGGAGTTTCCATCGAACGGCAAGATCCCATCCGACACCAGGATGTGGCAGCCGCGCCTCGGCATTTCGTGGAGCCCGAACGGCGATGCGACGAGGGTCTTCCGGGCCAACGCGGGCATCTATTACAGCCGCGTCCCCGGCCTGACCCTCGCTTCCTCGCGCTCGACGAACGGCAGCCGCGGCCAGACCATTTTCCGCAGCAGCGCCGCCTCGCCGTTCCTGGGGCCGGTGCCGGCGTATCCGAACATCATCCCCCAGTCGCAGATCGGCAATCCCGATCATCCGGACGTCTTCGTCTTCGACCGCAACTTCCAGAACCCGCGCACGAAGTCGGCCGCGGTGTCGTGGGAGCAGGAAGTGGTGAAGGACTACGCGGTGCTGGTGAAGTACAACTACGCCAAGGGCGAGCACATCACGCGCTTCGTCAACCGCAATGACCCGCTCCTCGGCTCGCCGTGGTCGACCGGCCTCGGCACCGGCGGCACGAACGGCATCGGCGTATTGACGGTAGTGGAGTCGACGGCGAAGAGCCTCTATCAGGGCATCACCCTGGGCCTGACCAAGCGGCCGTCGCATCACTTCCTGTTCCAGGCGTACTACACCTATTCGAAGGACAAGTCGGATGACGACAATGAGCGCGACCCGTTCTCCTTCCGCTATGCGAAGGTGACGGACCTCGACGCGGAATACGGCTATTCGGATCGGGACCAGCGGCATCGCTTCAACAGCTGGATGCTGTGGAACGGGCCGGCCGGCGTGGACGTGAACGTGCGCTATTCGTATCGCTCCGCGCAGCCGAAGTCGATCACCGCCACGGGCGCGGAGGCGGCGACGCCGCAGGACCGCTGCTCGGTCAAGAACGCGGACGGCTCGTGCGCGGCCGGCGCGGCGGTGACACAGCGCAATCTGGGGCGGAAGGACAATCAGTTCTCGTCGCTCGACCTGCGCCTGTCGAAGAATTTCTCGTTCGGCGGCTACATCATCCAGCCGGCCATCGACGTCTTCAATCTGTTCAACAGCAAGAACCTCAAGCGGCCGGAGGTCACGAACCTGATCTTCAACTTCGACGGCACGGTGCAGAGCGGTCTGGGCGATCCTCGCCAGCTGCAGCTCGCCGTGCGGCTGATCTGGTGAAGGCGCCGCATCCTATGGGCCGGCTGATGAAGCGTACTTTGGCTATCGTAGTCGCCGCTCTTGCCATCGCATGCGCGGCCTCGGCCGAGGCCGCGGAGCGCTACATCATTCCGGTCATCTCGGCAGGACAGGGGCTGGCCCCTCCGTACTGGTTCGCTCATGCGTCGATCACGAATCCTCATCCCGCGCCACTGGTCGTTCACGTGACGGACGTCTTCTCTTACGACAGTACGGAAGACCGCTGCTATGGACCTACGTGCGCCGCAGCCGCAGCGCGTGCATCCCGTGCGCGGCGAGCACGAAACCCGCCGCGAGCGCCGCATACACGGCGGTGATGAACGGCGTCGCCTTGCCGTAGGCGCCGGCGAAGTCGAGGGAGGGCGTGAGGCCGTGGTCGTTCGTGGAGAGATACCAGAAGGATAGGTACGCCACGATGAACGTCTTCGGATTGCCGCTGATCACGCCCAAGGCGACGGCCGCGGCGCAGATGAAGAGGATGCCCACCGCGAGCTGCGGCGTCGGCGTGCGGATGATCGGCCCGATGAGCAGCAAAGCGGCCAGGAGGAGCATCGCCAGCAGCTTCCAGAAGACGAAGCGGGAGCGCAACAATGGCGCGGAGTAGATGAGGCCCGTCGTGCCGGCGCGGCGCTCGCGCGTCGGCATGTCCGCGAGCAGCACGCCGACCACGGCCAGCGCGATGGGCAGGATGTCCGCGCGTACGAATGAAGCGACGAGCACGAACGCGGCGACGGCCACCGAGATCGGGTTCGAGGCGATGGCGATCAGCATCTCGGCCAGCGCGGAGCGGACCAGGGTCGGGCGGGAGGCGGCGCGGCCGCCGAGGAGGAAGAGGCCGCGCGCGAACGGCTTGAAGAGCAGGTTGATGCGGCCCAGCCAGTTGCGGCGTCCCTTGTCCGCCGACCTGCGCACCCGCACCGGATCGAAGCGGTGGAAAAAGACGAGGGCGAGAGCGAGCAGAGGCAGCGGCAGGAACATGGCCGCGATGCGGCGGACCGCCCATTGCGCGGGCATGGTCAGGCCGGGGAAGACGATCACCGTTTTGGATGCGTCGAAATCCGTCGACCCGATGGACAGCGAGCTCGTGTGAAACGCGTGACGCATCGAGTCCATGAGGTAGGCGAAGCCGGAGAAATCGAAGAAGCCGGCGATGCCCGGATCGGCGCCTTTGTCGATCATCGACGCCACGACGCCGATCGAGGCGACCCAGACGAAGAAATAGACCACGTCCCCGAACTTGCCGGAGAGCCAGGGGATCGACTCGAAGAGGATGGCCAGGGCCGAGACGAACACGATCGAGGGCGGGATCGTGTAGAGGTACTGCTGGAAGAACGTCCACGGCTCGAGCGGCGCCTCGCCGCGCACCACCAGCATGGCCATGGAGGTCACCATGTAGCCGGCCACGAACGTGGCCAGAAAGACGACGTTGCCGATGAACTTGCCGAGGAGGTACTCGCCGCTGTGCATGGTGGTGGAGGCGATGACGAAGCCGCAGCGCGACTGCACGTCCCGCCGCAGCGCGTTGCTGATCACGTAGAAGCCGAAGAGGCCGATGAACATCGTCCCCAGCAGCGCCGTGGCCATGCCGATGGCGGCGGAGTTGTAGAGCGCGCGGTGGCCGTCGATCTGGATGAGGGTGCGGCCGGTGCGCGGGTCGGGCACCCAGAGGTACGCCATCGCGCTGAGGAGCAGGAAGACCACGATCGTCGAGACGCGCCGGAACCGGATCAAAAAGTCCGCGCGGACGATGGCCGTGATGCGCTCGATCATGCCGCTCTCTTCATGCCGGGTGCGTAGCCCATGGTGTGCAGGAACGCATCCTCCAGGGTCGGCTCGGCCGGCGTCGCGCCGGCGGGCGGCACCGGGCTGACCACACGCACGTGCACGCCGTCCGGCTTGCGCACGGCGCTGGAGACGCGCATGGTCCGCCGCACCTCCTCGAACTGCTCCGACGTCACCACGAGCTCCCAAACCATCCCATCGCACCCGCGCAGCAGCACCTCGGGTGTGGCGAGGGCGACGAGCGAGCCGTCCTTCATGATGGCGATCTCGGTGGCGATCGACTCGATGTCGCTCACGATGTGCGTGGAGAGGATGACCAGCTTGCCGAAGCCGAGGTCGGAGAGGATGTTGCGGAAGCGGACGCGCTCCTCCGGATCGAGCCCCGCCGTCGGCTCATCGACGATGACCAGCTCCGGGTCGTTGATCAAAGCCTGGGCGATGCCGAGGCGCTGCTTCATTCCGCCGGAGAAGCCGCCGATGGTGCGCTTGGCCACGGTGTGCAGGTTCACCGTCTCCAGCATCTCGCCGATGCGCTTGCGGTCGTGCACGCCCTTGAGCGCGGCGAAGTAGCTGAGGAACTCGAAGGCGGTGAGGTTGTCGTAGACGCCGAAGTCCTGGGGAAGGTAGCCGAGGCGGCGGCGCAGCTCGTCCGGATGCTTGGCCAGGTCGGCGTCGCGGAAGAGGATGCGGCCGGAGGTCGGCCGGGTGATGGTGGCGATCATCTGCATGAGCGTCGTCTTGCCGGCGCCGTTCGGACCGAGCAGGCCGAGGACTCCGCCGTGCGCGACGAGGGAGAGATCGCGGACGCCGTAATTGCCGGAGGAGAAGCGCTTGGAGACCGACTCGATGGACAACATGGCTCGATATACGATGTCCTGGTGCTTCGGTTCTTCCAGCGCAAGAAAAGCGAGGAGCTGATTCCCGGCGCGATCTGGCTCGACCTGCCCGATGCACACCGCAAGATCGAGCAGAAACACCGCGCCGGAACGATCACCGCCGATGAGGCGACGCACCTGCGGCAGTTCGCGGACGAAGGCTACTTTCTGTTCTCGACCGATCTGTCCGCGGACGATGCGAAGGCGTTCCAGAACGATGTGGATCGTTTGTGGAACGAGCGGCCGGCGAACATCACGGTGGCGTACGACACGCCGCCGAAGCGCTTCCGCGACGCGGACGCCGCGCGCGACCGCAAGCCGAAGTACCGCATCCACGACATCCATTCGTATTCGGCGGTGGCCCGCCGGCTCTACCTCGACCGCCGCATCCACCGCTGGATGTCCCTCATCCTCGGCGAAGAGCCGGTGGCCACCCAGTCGCTCTTCTTCGAATACGGCAGCCAGCAGGCGCTGCATCGCGACTCGATCGTCGTCCCCACCCCGCTCTTCGGCCATCTCGCCGCGGTGTGGATCGCGCTGGAGGACATCGATCCGCGCTCCGGCGCGCTGCTGTACGTGCCGGGCTCGCACAAGATGCCGTTCTACGAGTTCGCGCCGGGCCAGTTCGTCTTCGATTACGCGCGGATGGGCGCCGATGACGTGGCCAGAGCGATGCGCTTCCACGACGAGGAGATGGCGCGGCGCGGCCTGCAGACGAAGATGTTCACGCCGAACCGCGGCGAGGCGTTCGTTTGGCACTCGGCGCTGATGCACGGCGGCGGGCCGGTGGAGGACGAGCGGCTGACGCGCAGGAGCTACGTCATCCATTACTCCTCCCGGCGCACGCATCCGCATCGCCAGGCGGCGGTGCTGACGCCCGAGGGAACGACCGAGGTGTGGACGACGGATGAGCTGCTCCCGGCCGATGGCGCCCTCGGCTTCGCGAATCCGCTCGACGGGCGGCTGGAGTACACCCGGTGACGGAGTACCTGCGGCGCCGCGTCGACATGGACGCGCTGGCGCCGCTGTTCGACGAGGCGTCGCTGTGGGGCGCGCGCTTCGCGTTTCTGATGCTGGACGAGCTCGAGCTGCGGCCGGACATCCGCGCGCTGGACATCGGCTGTGCGACAGGGCTGCCGCTCATCGAGCTGGCGCAGATCCACGGCGCGAAAGCGCGCTTCACCGGCCTCGACATCTGGAGCGCGGCACTGCATCGCGCGCAGCAGCGGGTCGCGTTTCAGGGCCTCGCCAACACGACGCTCGTGGAGGGAGACGGCCACAAGCTGCCGTTCCGCCGCCAATCATTCGACCTGATCGTGTCGAACCTCGGCATCAACAACTTCGACCATCCGGACGCGGTGTTCGCCGAATGCGCGCGCCTGCTGCGGCCGGGCGGACGGCTGGTGCTGACCACGAACGTGCGCGGCCACCTGCGCGAGTTTTACGACGTCTTCCGCTCCGTGCTCCCCCCGCGCCAACACGAGCGGCTGGAAGCGGACGAGGCGCACCGCGGCTCGGTGGCCTCGCTGAGCGCTCGCCTCGAAGCGGCCGGTTTCGCCATCACCCGCGTCGTGGAGCGTGAATTCCAGCTGCGCTTCCTGGACGGCTCCGCGATGCTGCGGCACTCGCTCGTCCACTGGTTCCTGCTGGGGTGGCGGGCGGTGGTCGACCCCGCGGACGAGGAGAGCGTGTTCGCGGAGCTGGAGCACCGCCTCAACCAGCAGGGGCCGCTGGTGATGACGGTGCCGATGGTGTATGTGGAGGCGACGGTGTAAAAACGTAGGGCCGGCTCTCAGCCGGCCCAGCATCAATATCGGGCCCGCTGAGAGCCGGCCCTACGTTTTTGTTTTGTGTTGTTTCTAGCGCTTCTTGATGGCCAGCTTCGGCACCCCGGAGGCGGCGTCCACGAGGATGTGCTGGCGCCGGTTCTTCTGGATGGGGAGCTTGGTGTAGACCTGCGTCGACAGGATCGAGGCGTGGCCGAGGATCTCCTGCACTTCGCGGATGTCCGTTCCCGAGGAAACGAGCATCGCGGCCATGGTGTGGCGCAGCGCGTGCGGGGTGATGTGGCGCTTGATCTCCGCGATGCGCACGTGCTTCTTGAAGATGTTCTCGATCGAGTAGATGGTCAGGCGCGTGCCGGAGCGGCCGACGAAGAGGGCGCTCGTGTCGAGCGTCCGCTCCGAGCGGAGGTCGAGGTAGTTCGTGATGGCCGTGGAGACGGCTTCGGAGGTGATCGGTACGATGCGGCCCCGGGTGGCACGGCCGGTGATCTGGATCTGCCTGCGGTCGAGATCGACGTCGCCCACGTTCAGCGCCACCAGCTCGCCGATGCGGATGCCGGTGGAGAAGAGCAGTTCCAGGATGATGTTGTCGCGCACGGCGCAGAAGTAGCGGTTGCGGCCGCCGGGCGACTGGTCGCGCATCGCGGCCAGGTCGGCGATCTGCTGCTTGGGGGCGGCCAGGAGGGCGCGCACTTCGCGCTGGGCGAGCACGGTGGGGACGCGGTTCTCGACCGGGCGCTTGATCTTCAGCTTGCGCGCCGGCGACTCCATGACGATGCCCTTCTCCTCCAGATAACGAAAGAAGACTTTCAGCGCGGCGACCTTCCGGCGGATGGACGTATCGCGGTACGGGCCCGTACCAAGCTTGTCGAGATAACCATCGAGATCCTCGGGCGTGATGTCGACCATGCTGGTGTCGTTGATCGCGGCGTGGAACTGGGTCAGGTCCGACTGGTACGCGCGCAACGTGCGGTCGGAGAGATTCCGCACTGCCTGGCCGTGCTCGAGGAACTCGGCGATCGCCTGCTGCACGTTCATAGTTGTCACACTTTCGTTGCTGATTTTCGGGATTGGAGCACTGGCAGTGTAAGCCGCGCCCGACTTTTGTCAAGAAATTATTTGATCAGAAGCCATGCTGTAAGCGCATTTAGAATCAGTCATCGCCATGAAGGGACAGCGCCTTTTCGTTCGTCCGATGGAAACCGCGGACCAGGAGCCGGTCCGGGCTTTCCTCGGCTACCTCCCCCAGCACGGCTACATCGGCAAATTGGTGGGAGAACTGGTCGCCGTCCTGGCCGTCGCACCGGACGAAAACGACGGATTGCGCATCGAGAATCTGTTCGTGGCAGACGACTTGCGGCGCAAGCGCATCGGCCGCTTCATGCTGGAGGAAGCGGCCCGGCAATCCGGCCGCGCGCTGGTGGTCGAGCAGCCGGGAGACGCACGCGGCTTCTTCGAGAGAGTAGGATTCGTGCAGGTGGGTGAGCGGTTGATCCGGAGGGTGGGATGAGAAGGGCTGCTGGTTATCTGTTGATCTTGGTCGCGGTCGGCTGCACGAAAACGGCTCCCGCCCCTCCCCCACCCACTCCCACCCCCGCCGCGGTCGCGGCACCCGCCCCGGTCGCCACCACGATCGACGAGGCGCGCGCGCTCCGCCGCGCCGGCAAACCCGAGCTGTACCAGCAGGGGCTGCACGACTTGGCGAAATCGGCCGATCCGGTGGTGCATCGCCGCGCATTGGCGCTCCTGGCGCTGGAGCAATACGACGCGATGTCCGCGACCCCTCATCCCGCGAGCGGGGAGAGGGTGCCGAAGGGGGGTGAGGGGCGGTGGGACGAGGTGTTCGGCGCGCTCACCCGCGCGGCGGAGGCGAATGCCGCCGCGGCGCCGTTCCTCCGGCTGCGCATGATCGACGTCGAGGAGCAGCGCGGCAATTTCGCCAGCGCCGCCGCCGTGGCGTCCGAGATCATCGCCACGGCGCCAGACAGCTCCGCGGCGACGGTCGCCCGTTTGCGGCTGCCGGCCCTGTTCGCGCGCGCCGGAGACATGCCGGCCGCCGAGGCTGCGTACGCGCAGGTGGCGGCCATCGCCATCGACGAGTTGACCGAACCGGACTTTGTCGCGATGGCCAAAGGGCTGGCCAAAGCGGGCCGCGAGGACCTCGCCACGGCGATCCGGATGCGCCTCCTCACGCAGTTCCCCAACGGCCGCTTCACCGAGGATACGTACGATCACGTGGCGGAGTCGCTGCTCGACCGGGTGCCGTACGACCAGGCGTTCGACATCGCGGCGAAGCTCGCCCGCAACGACCGCTACGACCGCTTCTTCGATCTGATGACCCGGCTCGAGAGGCGTTATCCGAACGCCGCGACGACCGATGCCTTCCGCGCGCTTCGCTGGCGCTCGCTCTTCAACTCGCGGGAGTACACCCGGCTGCTCAGCGAGACGGCGAACGTCAAGCTGGCCGATCCGGCGATGGTGCTGCTGCGCGCGCGGGCGGCGTGGAGAGACGACCAGCCGCAGCTTTTCCTGGCCGGCCTCAGGCAGCTTGAGAAGGACTTTCCGGCGAGCGCGCAGGCGACCGAGGCGAAGGTGCTGCGCGCGAAGTACTACGTGACCGATGCGCTCGACTACGACCAGTCGATCCGCAACCTCACGGCGGCGATCGATGCCGGCGCGCTCGGCAATGATGCGGAGAACCTCTGGACGCTGGCCTGGACGCTGACGAAGGCGGGCCGCTCCGCGGAAGCGCTGGCGGTGATGGACCGCTACATCGCGGCGTATCCGGATGCCGACTACACGAGCAATTCGCTGTTCTGGTCCGGGAAGCTGCTGGAGCGGCTGGGAAGGACCGAGGAGCGGAACGGGCGGTTCGGGCAGCTCATCGAAAAGTATCCGTACAGCTACTACAGCTATCGGGCCCGGCAGATCATGAATGCAGGGCCGGCTCTCCCGCCGGCCCAAACCGGGCAGACCGGGCCGGCTGGAGAGCCGGCCCTACGTCCAACATTCCCGGATCTCCAGGCGCAGGTCATTGCCGCGAACGAGCCTCGCCTTGCCGTCGTCGAAGAGCTGCGCGCGCTCGATCTGCAGCGTGAGGCGGCGAGGGAGATGAAGCTCGCCGCGGCCGCCCATCCGGACAACCTCGGCCTCGCCTTCATGCTGGCGGACATCTACGTCGAGGGGGGCGAGCCCTTCAAGGCGAACGGCGTGCTGCAGCGGCGCTTTCGCGAGTTCGTCCGCCACGGCGGCGCGAACATCCCGCCCCGCTTCTGGGAGATCCTCTTTCCGCTCAACTATTGGGAGAACATCCGCACCGAGGCCGAGCGGCGGGGGGTCGATCCTTACCTCATGGCGTCCATCATCCGGCAGGAGAGCGGGTTCGAGCCGACCACGGTTTCGAACGCCGGCGCCGTCGGGCTGATGCAGATCATGCCGGCCGAAGCTTCCCGAATCGCGGAGAAAGGCGGCCTGGCCGAGGTCACCCGTGAAACGCTTTTCGATCCCTCCGTCAATATAGCGGTAGGGGCGGCGGAGTATCGCCAGAAGCTGGACCTGATGAACGGAAACGACGTGCTGGCCATCGCGGCCTACAATGCGGGGGAAGACGCCGTGGGGCGCTGGCTCTCGCAGACGCCGATCGATGACCTCGACACGTTCGTGGAATCGATTCCCTACGCCGAGACCCGCCTCTATGTGAAGACGGTCACGCGGAACCGGTTCGAGTATCGCCGAATCTACGCGGCGGGCAGCGGCCAGGTGGCTCGCAACTGAGGCCGGCAGGCCTTGGCAGCCATGTTGCTGTTTCCCGCCGCCGGGAACGAAGGGTGACCATGTAACCAACGGCGGAGTCCATGAAAGCGGCACGAATTGCAGTTGTCCTCTCCCTCCTCGCCACCGCCTCCCAGGCGACGACGCAGCTGATCCTCACGCGCGACGCCGGAAGCACAACCACCGAATACAAGGGCATCGTCGAGCTCACCGTCAACCCCGGGTTCGACGACGCCAAGGTCACCATCACCCTGGACGGTCAGAAGCTCGCCGACAACCTCCGCTCGCCGTACCGCGTCGCGGTCGACTTCGGCCCGATGGCCGTGGAGCACAAGATCGTCGTCACGGCCTGGACGGCGGACCGCAAGCGGGTGCAGTGGAACGAGACCATCAACCGGGGCCTGCTGCCGCTGAGCGTCACCGTGAAAGCGGTCGACGCCGCGAACGGCGTCTTCGAAGCGCACGCTACCTCCCCCAAGGAAGACCCGGTCCAGGTGGTGGAGCTGTGGGACGCCGGCGCGCTGGTCGCGTCGGTCAAGGAGCCGCCCTATCGCCTGGTGGTGCCGCCGGCGGTGATGCAGACCGGCTTCGTGCAGGTGACCGCGCGGACGAAATCGGGCGAGGAAGCGGCTGACTTCTGGTCCGCCGCCGGCGACGTGCACGTGGAGTCCGTCGAGGTGCGCACGGTGCCGATCTTCGTCTCCGTGGTCGACCGCGACGGCACCACGCGGGTGGACGTCGACCGCTCGGCGTTCCGCATCATCGACAACGACTCCGAGGCCAAGATCCTCGAATTCGGGAAGGCTTTCGACCAGCCGATCTCGCTGGCGCTGCTCGTGGATGCCTCCGGCAGCATGGGCTACGAGATCGCGAACGCGACGAAGGCCGCCGTCGGCTTCGTGCAGAAGACGCTGCGGGACACCGACCGCTGCGCCGTCTTCGCCATCCGGGACGTGCCGCGGCGCATGATCGAGCTGACCAACGACCGGGCCGCCGTGGAGAAGGCGCTCGGCTCGATCAAAGCCCTCGGCCAGACGGCGCTCTACGACGGCATCGACACGGCCATCCGCGAGCTCAAGGACGAGAAGAACCGGCGCGCCATCGTGATCCTCACCGACGGGGGCGATACGTCTTCCATGGCCAGCTTCGAGGACGTCGACCGCAAGGCGCGCGAGGCCGGCATCCCGCTCTACTTCATCGCCTACGACACCGGAGAGGTGACGCAGTCGAAGGATCTGGACCGCCTCAAGTACCTGGCGACGGAGACCGGCGGCTTCGTGGCCACGGCCTCGAATCAGAACCTCGTGGCCCGCTACGGCGACATCGAGAAGGACCTCCGCGCGCAGTTCGCCATCCGCTACCAGGTGACGGACTACGCGAAGCACAACGAGTGGCGCAAGGTACGCGTGGTGCTCGCCTCGCCGAAGTTGACCGCGCGGACCATCCGGGGCTATTTCGCCCCTTGACGCGCGGCGGGGAGGGGCTGGCCGAAGGCGGGGTGAGGGGCCGGAAGTACAATGCGCGTCCCGCGATCGCTGACTGCTGATCGCTGACCGCTGCAAATGCGCACCGACAAGCTCATCGCGCAGCTCCGCGCCACCGTCATCGCCAGCGCGCCGTTCCGGCGCATCCTGGATGAGAGCGAGCGGGTGGAGATCACCGGCGCCTCGATGGAAGCGCGGGCGCTGCTCCTCGCCTCCCTGCATCAGGCGTCGCAGAAGCGCATCGCCGTGATCGTCCCGGGCGACGCCGCGCTGGGCGACTTCGAGACCGCGCTCCGCCTCTTCCACGCCGATCCGCGCTGCGTCTCGGTCTACCCCTCGCCCTCCCTCTCCCCCTACCAGGACGTCGGCCCCTCCCTCGGCGTCACCCGGGAGGAGATCCACGCCCTCGGCATGCTCGTCGACTCGGCCGCGGACATGCTCATCATCCCGGTCCGTGCGCTCTTCCAGCGCCTGCCCCGCGCCGAGGAGCTGCGGCGGCGGGTCATCGCGGTGGCGGAGAACCTCGAGATCGACGTGCACCGCATCCTGCAGACCCTGGTCGAGAACGGCTTCGTCCGGACGGACTTGGTCGGCGAAGCGGGCGAGTTCGCCTTCCGGGGCGGCATCCTCGACGTCTTCCCGCCGAACACCGCCAAGCCGGTGCGGGTCGAGCTCTTCGGCGACACCATCGATACGCTGCGCTGGTTCGAGCCGGAGACGCAGCGTTCCGAGGAGGCCTCGGGGCCGGTGGCGATCTACCCGATGACGCAGTTCCCGCTCACGCGCGAGATCCGCACCGCGCTGGCCCGGCGGATGTCCGTCGACTTCAACGATCCGATCTACAAGCGCGACCTGGCGGAGAAGATCGACCGCCTCAACGAGTCGGCGACGTTCCCCGGAATCCAGCATTACGTGCCGGTGGCCAGCGAGTCGGTCGCCTTCGCCGATTACCTGCACGAGGAGTGGATGCTGGCGCTGATCGAGCCGGACCAGATCACCAGCGCGGTCGCCAAGTACGAGTCGCTGCTGCGCACCGAATACGAGGGCGCGGTGGAGAAGGGGCGCGCCGTGTACGCGCCGGACCGGCTGGTCACGCCCGGCGACCGCATCCTGGAGTTCCTGGGGCGCTCCCGCATAGCTCTCAGCGAGGTGCACATCGCCTCGAAGGAATTCCACGAGCTGCGCCTGCACGCCCCCTCGGTGGAGCGCTACGCGAACCGGCTGCCCGAGTTCACGAGCGACATCCGGCGCGAGCTCGACGAAGGGCGCAAGCAGCTCTTCTTCCACGCCACGAAAGGCGGCCACGAGAAGGTCGAGCGGCTGCTCAAGGAGTTCAGCGTCCCCTACGCGGACGACACGAAAGGGCTGCGCGACGAGCTGGTGCTGACCGGCGGCAACCTCGCGCGCGGCTTCCGCTTCGATGAGGTCGGCCTCGTCGCCTACTCCGAGTGGGACCTGTTCGAGCCGCCCACTTCCACGCGCGTCGGCGGGCGGGCGCGGAAGGCGACGGACGCGTTCATCACCGACCTGCGCGATCTGAAGTCGGGCGACTACATCGTGCACGTCGACCACGGCGTCGGCCGCTTCGTCGGCCTGCAGCGCATCCCGTTCGGACCGAACGAGCGCGAAGTGATGGAGATCGAATACTCCGGCGGCGGCAAGCTGCTGATGCCGATGGAGAATCTCAATCTCATCCAGAAGTACTCCGGCGGCACCGACCTGGCCCCGAAGCTGGACAAGCTCGGCGGCACCGCCTGGGCCAGGACGAAAGCCTCGGTCAAGAAGGCCATGCGCGACATGGCGGACGAGCTGCTCAAGCTCTACGCCACCCGGCAGATGGTGCCCGGCCACGCGTTCTCCAAGGACTCGCCGTGGCAGTTCGAGTTCGAGGACGCGTTCGAGTTCGACGAGACGGAAGACCAGATGGCGGCCATCGACGACGTCAAGCACGACATGGAGTCGCGCAAGCCGATGGACCGCCTGCTGTGCGGCGACGTCGGCTACGGCAAGACCGAGGTGGCCATGCGCGCGGCTTTCAAGGCCGTGATGGACGGCAAGCAGGTGGCCGTCCTCGCGCCGACGACCATCCTCGCCTTCCAGCACTACCGCACCTTCCTGCGCCGCTTCGCCTCGTTCCCGGTGACGGTCGACCTGCTCACGCGCTACTACTCGGCGAAGGAGCAGAAGGAGATCGTGCGCAAGCTCGAGTCGGCGGAGATCGACATCATCATCGGCACGCACCGCGTCCTCTCCAAGGACATCAACTTCAAAGACCTCGGCCTGATGGTGATCGATGAGGAGCAGCGCTTCGGCGTGGCGCAGAAGGAGCGGCTCAAGCAGGTGAAGAAGGCGGTCGACGTGCTGGCCATGTCCGCCACGCCGATCCCGCGCACGCTGCACATGTCGATGGTCGGCATCCGCGACATCTCGGTCATCGAGACGCCGCCCAAGGACCGCCTGGCCATCCAGACCGCGGTCGTGCCGTTCAACGACGAGTTCATCCGCGATGCGATCGCCTTCGAGATCGACCGCGGCGGCCAGGTCTTCTTCGTCCACAACCGCATCGAGTCGATCTATGGGATGAAGGAGCTGCTGGAGAAGCTGGTGCCCGGCCTGCGGGTGATCATCGGCCACGGGCAGATGGACGAGCGCGAGCTGGAGCGGGCCATGCTCGCCTTCATCGAGCGCAAGTACGACGTCCTGCTGGCCACCACCATCATCGAGAACGGCATCGACATCCCGGCCTGCAACACGATCCTCATCAATCA
>DASYMJ010000074.1:0-1503 GCA_036009105.1 Thermoanaerobaculia bacterium
TGATGCCGGAGTGCGACGTCTTCGTCGACGTCGGCGCGAACGTCGGGCTCTACACCTGCCTGGCCCGGGCGGCAGGCAAGCAGGTCATCGCCATCGAGCCGCACCGCATGAACGTCCAGCTCCTCTTCCGCAGCATCGAGGCGAACGGGTGGGATGATGTCGAAGTCTGGCCCGTCGGCGTCGCGGCCGAAGCGGGCGTGATGACGCTCTACGGCGGCGCGACCGGCGCCTCGCTCGTGCGCGGCTGGGCCGGCGTGTCGGACGCCTTCAGGCAGACCATCCCGGTCACGACGCTCGACACCCTCCTCGCCCGCCGCTTCGACGGCGCGCGGCTCTTCGTGAAGATGGACATCGAAGGCGCCGAGCTCCCCGCGCTGCAGGGGGCAAACGCGCTGCTGCAACGCACGCCGAAGCCGCAGTGGCTGATGGAGATCACGCTCACCCAGAACCGCGAGACGCCCAATCCGCACTTTGCGGAGACGTTCGCAATGTTCTTCGAGAACGGCTACCGCTGCACCACCGCCGACGCGGAGGAGCGAGCGGTGACGAGAGAAGACATCGCGCGCTGGGTCGGTGAACCGGCAACGGCGCCAACAACATACAACTGGCTGTTCACCTGCCAGCAACCAGCAACCAGCAACCAGTAACCATGCTCACCACCCGCCACGCCCGCGAGATGGCGATCGTGTTCGTGGCTCAGGCCGGCTCCGCCTTTGCCGCGCTCGCCGCGGTGAAGCTCCTCACCGTCGTCCTGCCGCCGGCGGAGTACGGCTACACCGCCATCGTGACCAGCTACGTCGTGGCCATCGTCACCGTGCTCGCCGCGCCCGGCTCCGGCGCCGGCACCATGATGTTCCACGAGGCGGTGCAGCAGGGCCGCGCCCGCCAGCTTCTCGGCACGCTGTTCCTCACCACCCTCGTCACTGCCCTGGTGCCGCTCGTCCTCCTCACCGCCACCCGCCACATCGAAGCGCTCGACCGGGCCCGCTCCCTGGGCGGCCTGATCGCCTGCGGGCTGCTCTACCTCGGCGCCGAGGTGCTCAAGGGGCCGGTCATCACCATCACCGGCGCTGCGCGCTGGCGCGGACTGTACGCGACTCTTTTGATGGGCGACGGCTGGGGCAAGCTCCTCCTCATCGCCGCCGCGGCCGGCTGGCTGAGCCTCTCCGCCAAGGCGGTCCTCATCGCCTACGCCATCAACAGCGCGCTCATCGCCGCCCTGGGCTGGATCGCCATCTTCCGCTTCGCCCCGCACGATGCCGAGCGCCGCTTCTTCTCCAGGGAGATCGCCCGCGCCACGATCCGCCACGGCTGGTTCTTCGCCGGCATCGGCGCGGCCGGCTGGCTCATCAATCTCTCCGACCGCGTCCTGCTCAGCACCATGGTCCCTGCTCACGACATCGGCATCTACGTCGCCGGCTACCAGGCCGCGGCGATCCTTCCCGTCGGCATCTCCGCGCTCATCACCGGCTTCATGAATCCCATCCTCCTGCAGAAGCAGGC
>DASYMJ010000075.1:0-2246 GCA_036009105.1 Thermoanaerobaculia bacterium
GGATGGCGCATGTGCGACGGATACACTTCCTCGAGCAGCGCCGCCGCGCGCATGTACGTCCCGAAGTCGCGCCCTTCGTGCGCGGTACCGAGGAGCGCCAGCGCGTAGAACGCGGTGCCGTCGACATCGTCCGGCCAGCGCGCGTGCAGCGCGCCCATCGCCTCGGCGTATTTGTCGTCGCGCTCCTCCTTCGTCCCCTCACCGTAGAGCACCTCCACCGCCCGCAGGTAGTCGCGCTCCCGATCCGTCTTCGCCTTCGCCAGCCGCTCGCTCCGGGTCGACCCGAGCCGCAGCAGCGCGGCGCGCGCGGCCTCGGCGTTCTGCTGGAACCAGAGCGGATGCGTATGCGTCATTGCCTCGCCCCAGTACGCCATGGCGAACGACGGGTCGATCTTCTCCGCCTCGCGGAAGGCCTCGGCCGCATCGGGATATTCGAAGTTGTGCAGCAGCGCGAGGCCGCGCAGGAACGCGGGCTGCGCTTCCGCCGCCCCCGAATTCGCAAAGGCGACTTCGCCGACGTCGTTCTGAGCGAGCGCGGAGGCGGCGAAGAGGAAAGCGGCGATCAGCGAGGTGCGGCGCATAGGGACCGATGATACGCGGCGCCTTGCTTCGGAAAGACGTGCCTGCCGGAATTTCGCCTCTCTTCATCCAACAGTTTGCCGGTTTTGCCATTCACGAAGTGCTCGTGATCCTGGCGCGCGGGAGAATCTCAGCCCTGATGTTGCCGAGGTCCTGGCCGCATCCAAAACCCTCACTGCTCCCTGACCTGCTCGACCCGCATCTCCACCCGGCGTGTCGTCCCGTCCCATTCCACCGACGCGACGCCGCTCACCTGCAGCGTGCGCCGGAAGTCGGTGAAGAGCAGGCCGCAGCGCGGATCGACGGCGAGATTGCCGAGCGTGTTGAACATGTTGTTGCCGCGGTAGTCGGGCCAGCTGATCCGGTCCTCCCGCGCCTGCACGAAGCCGGCGGGGCCGCCGCGGTGGGACGCGTCCGCGCCCGCTTCGCGGTGCGCCGTGGCGATGAAGAACGTGTTCGCGCCGCGGATCAACGCCTGCTGCTCCTCGGTGAGCACGGAGGCGGAGGAGGGCGCCTGCAGCGACGGCACGGCGACCGGTTGCGGCGTGATGTATTGCGGGCAGTTGGAGTAGACCTCGCGTGTCTCGACGACCAGCGTCCCGCCCTGGCGATGCAGCCGGCCGTTGATGCGCATCCGCCGCCGCGTGGCGAACTCGATGGCCAGCAGGCCGGCGTCGCCGTCGAACACGTCGTTCCCGCCGGCAGGCGTGATGTGCACCGTCTGCCAGTCGACCGCCCGTGCGAAGCCGGGCTCGCCCGCGAGGAGCGAGGCCCACACGCGGCTGCCGGCATCGATGGTCGATGCGATCACGATCGGCTGCGCGGCGAGGAACTGCGCGGCGACCGGCGGGACGGTGTCGTGGACGCCGATGCGCGGCGAGGCCACGCCCGCCCGGGCCTGCACCGCGAGCTCTCCGGAGTGATACGGCATCAGAAGAACCCGCACGCCGGGCCGTGCGCCGGCGCCGCCTGCTCCGCGAGGCCGGCCGGGGCGAAGATCTCCAGGCGCGTGCCGTCCGGATCCTCGAAGAAGATGCCGCCCGAGTCGGCTCCCTCGCGATGGGCCACGACGCCATCGTAGAGCAGCTTGGCCCCCAGTCCGCGGGCGGTCGCCTCGGCCAAGCGGACGGCATCGAGCGAGTCGACGCGGAAGGAGAGGTGATGCAGCCCCGCGCTCGACGAGGCAAAGCGCTCGCGGGCCTGCTCCCACAGCGTGAGCACGATGTTGGCGCCATCGCCGAGGAAGGCGAAGCGGCGGCCGTCCTCGCGCGAGCCGCCCATCGCCTGCAGGCCGAGCAGCTGCTCATAGAACGGCTGCGAGCGGTCGAGATCGGTGACGTTGATGCCTACATGTCCTGGCTGCATTGCCTCTAACCTCCAAAATATAGTATTGACGGTTATAAGTTGACAACCGTAATCTGTCAACCATGAGCCGGTTTGTTTTCATCGGCGGGGCTCCGGTGGTCGATTTCGTCAATACGGAGGTCATCGCGAACGGCCAGCGGGTGGACCTGCTGCAGACGGAGGAGGACCTGCGCGCGTGGTTCGAGGCGGCGGAATTGGGGCCCCTCATCCGCCCCGCGGGCCGCAGGCCGGGTGAGGGGCTCCTCGCCGAGGTGAAGCAACTCCGCGCCCAATTGCGGGCCATGCTCCTGCGGGGGAAGGCG
>DASYMJ010000076.1:0-11854 GCA_036009105.1 Thermoanaerobaculia bacterium
CAGCGAGCGGGGCATGAGGGCGATGCCGGACTGGGTGGCGGTGAAGCCGAGCAGCGTCTGCATGAAGAGCGGCAGGAGGAAGGTGATGGCCATGAGCATGGCGAACATCACCGCGCCGATGATCGTCCCCGAGGCGAACACCACGTCCTTGAACAGGGTCAGATCGACGGCCGGCACCGGCGCGCTCAGCTCGCGGATGAGGAGCGCGGCCAGCGAGACGATGGCCATCAGCGTGATGATCTGAATCTCGCCGGAGGCGAACCAGTCGTTGCGGCCGCCTTCCTCCAGCACGTACTGCATCGCGCCGAGGCCGAGCACGAGCAGCGCGATGCCGCTCCAGTCCATGTTCTTCCGCTGCGCCTCGGCCGCCTTGTGCAGCGCCTCGCGAACGTCTTCCGGCTCGTGTACGAACTTGGTGACCATCAGCACGGAAAGGACGCCGATCGGCACGTTGATGAAGAAGATCCAGGGCCAGCTGTAGTTGTCGACGATGTAGCCGCCCAGGGTCGGCCCGAACGCGGGCCCCAGGACGACGGCCATGCCGAAGAGCGCCATGGCCATGCCCTGCTCGTGCGGCGGAAAGGTCTGGCGGAGGATGGCCTGCTCGGTCGGCTGCAGCGCGCCCGCGCCGAGGCCTTGCAGGATGCGGAAGAAGACGAGGAGGGGAAGCGTATGGGCCAGGCCGCAGAGGGCGGAGCCGAGGATGAAGAGCACGAGCGAAGCGAGGTAGACGCGCTTCTGGCCGAAGAGGCGGGCCAGGAAGCCGGTGAGCGGCATGACCATCACCGTGGCGATGACGAAGCCGGTGGTGACCCAGGTGATCTGCTCCACGGTGACGCCCAGGGCGCCGGTGAGGTGGGGGACGGCGACGTTGACGATGGAGGCGTCGATGGCGCCCATCAGCGTGCCGAAGGTGATGGAGACGGTTACCAGCCATTTGTTGACCGGCTTGCGCTGTGCGGGAAGCGCGGTGCCGTTCATCGTCGCCGCGGTCACGGCGCCGCTCCGGCGATGCTGCGGATGTCTCCCGTGGCGTGGCGCAGCTCGTTGCCGGCGGCGGCCAGATCGGCGCGCGCGGTGATGAGATCCTCGTGCGCCTGGCGGTAGGCATCCTGCGCGCGGTCCACTTCGACCGATGAGCCGTAGCCCGATTCCTGACGGTCGCGCGCCACGGTCAGCGCCTCTTCGGCGACGCGCACGCTTTCCTCGGCGACGGTGACCCGCGCCGCGGCGTTCTGCATGCTCAGGATCGAGCGGCGCACATCCTGCTCGACGTCGCGCTGCTGCTGCGCGCGCCGCACCTCGGCGTCATGCAGCTGCACCTTTGCGCGGGCGATGTTGATCTGCACGTCGGCCCGGAAGAGAGGGACGGAAAGCGTGCCGCCGATGCGGCGCGTCCAGCGGAGGTCGTCGGTGTGATTGCCGCTCATGTCGCCCTCGAAGTCCATGGAGACGGCGGGGATGCGGCGGGCGCGGGCCGCTTCGAGGATGAGGCGAGCCTCTTTCTCGCGCGCCTCGAGCTCGCGCAGCTCGGGACGGGTCGACTGGGCGGCGGCAAGGGCGGTCTCCAGCGGCGGGGCGGTGGCGGTGGCGGGCAGCGGCTCGTCGAGCACGAGGTCTTCCGCCTCGTCGGCGCCGATCGCGTTGAGCAGGGCGAGGCGCGCATTCTCGCGGTCGTTCTGCGCCACGAGCACGAGCTGCCGGGCGCGGGAGAGCTGGACGTTCGCCTGCGCGACGTCGAGGCGGGTGCCGGTGCCGGCGCGGAGCTGGTCCGCGGCGACGCGGGAGAGCTGCTCGAAGAGCGTGACGTCCGACTGGCGGCTGGCGACCTGCGCGTCGGCGCGCTGCACGAGAACGTAGAGGCGCGCGACCGCCGCGGCGACGTCGTTGTCGGCCGCTTCGAGCGCGTAGCGGCTGGCCGTTTCGCCCTGGCGGAAGGCCGCGTAGCGGCGGATGGCGGCGAGGTTGAAGACCTGCATCGCGGCGGCGATCTGGCCGTCCGTCACGTTGAAGGGGCCAATCACGGAGGGCTGGCCGGGGATGCTGAAGCCGAACGTGGCCAGGTTGAGGGACTGGTTGTAGCGCTGCAGGCGGACGTCGGCCTGGGGGAGGAGGTTGAGCCACGCCTCGCTGGTGGCGATGCGGGCCCGCTCGCGCTCGCTGCGGGCGAGCTCGGCCTGGGTGCCGCCGCGCAAGGCGCGCTGCACGGCGTCCGCGAGGGAGAGGTGCAGCGTTTCGGCGGGTGCGGCGGCGGCGTAGAGAGAGAGGAGGAGCGGAAGGAACATCGAAAGGCGACGCATCTTATCCGGAAAGTGCGCGGTGCAATACGATCGCCAGATACGCATCGCCATCACCGACGCGGGCGGTCTCGTCGCCTCCGCTCTCCTGTCGGAATTCTCGGAGGCAGCCTCGTTCCGGCATGGCGCGCTCGATGTGACGGATGGGGATGCGGTGCGCCGGGCGCTGGCCGGTTTCGAGCTGGCGCTCAACTGCGCGGTGGTGGGGGTCGATGCGGCGGAGGGGGAGCCGGAGCTCGCGCGGCGGGTGAACGTGGAGGGCGCGGCCAATGTGGCGGCGGCGGTGGCGGTGCACTTCAGCTCCAACTACGTGCTCGATCCGCGCTCCGCGGCCGCGGAACACGCCGATGATCGCCGCGCCGCCGCTGCGCGGCTGGCGCGAGGCGCTGCGGGAGTACACTTCCGCGGCGTGAAGACCGCCTCCGCGCTCCTTCTTCTCGCCATCGCCATCGCCATGCCGGCCGCCGCTCAGCCGCTCACGCCCGCCACGCTGCACAGCACGGCGCACGATTTCTACGCGTGGCGCCAGCAGCACTATCCGGTGTTCGCCTCCGATCAGGGGATGCATACGTGGGACGAGCAGCTGACCGACTACTCGGCGGCGGCCATCGAGGAGCGGCGCGCGCACGTGCGGCGGCTGCTGGCGCGCCTCCACGCCACCGATGCGAAGCAGTGGGCCAGGGACGACCGCATCGACTTCATCCTGTTCCGCTCCCAGATCGAGCGGACGGAGTTCGGCGACCGCATTCTGCGCAGCGAGGAGACGAATCCGCTGGCGTACGTCGGCGATGCGAGCAACGCGATCTTCTCGCTGCTGAAGAAGGAGTACGCGCCGCCGCGCACGCGCGCGCTGGCCGCGGCCGCGCGGCTGGAGGCGATGCCGGCCATGATCGCCGAGGCGCGCCGGAACCTCCGGCAGCCGGTGCGGCTCTACGCGCAGCTGGCCATCGACTCGGCGCGCGGCATCGACTCGCTCTTCGCCACCGCCGATACGCTGGCCGCCGACCTGACCCCGGGCGAGAAGCAGCGCTTGACGGCGGCCCGGACGCGCGCCTCGAAGGCGTTCGCCGATTTCGCCTCCTGGCTGGAGAGCGGCCTGGCGAAGATGCCGGCCTGGAAGGCGATGGGGGAGGCGGACTACAACTGGTACCTCCATCACGCGCTGCTCCTGCCCATCGACGCGAAGCAGCTGGCCATGCTCGGGGAGGCGGAGCTGGCCCGCTACCGCGCGCTCGAGTCGCTGCTGCCCGATCCGTCCCTGGCCGATCCCGATCCGAAGCGGGCGGCGAACATCCCCCGCGACCAGGAGGCGTTCCTCCGCGCCTACCAGAGCCGGCAGGAGGAGATGATCCGTTTCCTGGGCCAGAAGAAGCTGATCACCATCCCGCCCTACATCGGGGCGTTCCTCATCCGGCAGCTGCCGGAGGCGTTCAAGCCGACCAGCCCGGGCGGCTTCATGAACCCGCCCGGCCTCTACGACAAAGACTCCAGCGGCTTCTACTTCATCCCCACTTACGATCCGGCCAGCCGCAACTTCTACATCCGCGCCGCCATCGAAGACCCGCGCCCGATCCTCGGGCACGAAGGCATCCCCGGCCACTTCCTGCAGCTCTCCATCTCCAACCACCTCAGCAACGAGATCCGGCGGGAGCACTACGACGGGGTGTTCGCGGAAGGGTGGGCGCTGTACACGGAGGAGATGCTGATGCGCACCGGCCTGTATGCGCCGGACTCCGCGGCGAGCGGGCAGATCCTGCGCCTCTCCCGCTACCGCGCGGCGCGCATCGGCGTCGACGTCAACCTGCACACCGGCCGCTGGCCGTTCGAGGAGGCGGTGAAGTACTTCATGGAGGCGGGCGGGCTGGATCGGGAGGCGGCGGAAGGGGAGGCGGCCGGCGCGGCGAGCGATCCGACGCAGAAGATCAGCTACATCACCGGCAAGTGGCAGATCATGCGCCTCCTCGGCAAGTACCGCGACCGCAAGGGAGCGGCGTTCCGCCTGGGGCAGTTCCACGACGAGCTGCTCGGCTACGGCACGCTGCCGCTGTCGGTGGTGGAGTGGTTGATGTTCGACGATCCGTCGTCCCTGGAGGAGGCACTGAAATGACTAAAGTCACGCAACACGCGCCCGGCACGTTTTCCTGGATCGAGCTCGCCACCACCGACGTCGATGGGGCGAAGCGCTTCTACACGGAGCTGTTCGGGTTGACCGCGTCCGACACCACGGCGCCGCCGGGCGACATGGTCTACAGCATCCTGAAGCAGAACGGCCGCGACGTGGGCGGCGTGTACCGGCTGATGGAGCAGATGCAGGCGCCGCCGAACTGGATGCCGTACATCACCGTCGAGAACGTCGACGCGATGTGGGAGAAGGCGCAGCAGCTCGGCGCGGAGGGCGGCCCCGATCCGATGGAGGTGATGGAGATGGGGCGGATGGCCATCCTGCGCGATCCGGTCGGCGCGCACTTTGCGCTGTGGCAGCCGAACAAGCACATCGGCTCGGAGGTGGTGAACGAGCACGGCACGCTGGCGTGGTGCGAGCTGCAGTCGCCCGATCGCGAGAAGGCCCTGCGCTTCTATACCTCGCTCTTCGGCTGGACGGCGAAGGTGAGCCCGGAGTATGTGGAGCTCGTCGGCGCCGCGGGCGGCATGCGAGACGTCAAGGAAGGGCCGGCTCACTGGCTCATCTACTTCATGGTGAATGACGTCGACGCCATCGCGGGCAAGACCGAGCAGCTGGGTGGCGGCGTGCTCATGCCGCCGATGGACATCCCGAAGGTGGGACGCATGGCCGTGCTGCGCGATCCGCAGGGGGCGGCGTTCGCGCTGTTCGGGATGTCGTGAGCCTGGCCGCCGACATTCGCCGCGTGGTCTACGACCTGGTGATGGCCACCGGGCGGATCCCCCACTCGACGGAACTGGCGCACGTCACCGGCGCGGCTCGCGATGAGGTTCGCGCGGCGCTGCGCGAGCTGGAGGAGGCGCACATGCTCGTCCTCCAGCGCGACAGCGGCGAGGTGCTGATGGCCATGCCGTTTTCCGCGGTGCCCACCTCGTTCGTCGTCGATGCGGGGGGCGTGCGGGCGTGGGGCAACTGCATCTGGGACGCGCTGGGCATCCCGGTGATGATGCAGCGCGACGCGACGATCAACACGGCCTGCGGCTGCTGCGGCACGGTGATGACGCTGCACGTGCTGGGCGGCGAGCTGCGCGAGCGGGAAGGCATCGTTCACTACGCCGTGCCGGCGCGGTCGTGGTGGGAGGACGTGGTCTTCACGTGACGGACCATGCTCCTCTTCCGGTCGGAAGAGCACATCGACCGCTGGTGCGAGCAGTGGCGCCGCCCGCGCGGCGGCGTCATGACGCCGGAGCAGCAGTGGGGGATGGCTGTCGCCTGGTACACGGAGAACCGCGGCGCGCCGTCGTGGCGGCGGAAGACCCTCGAGGAGGCCGAGGCGCTGTTCGCGGAGCTCGGCCTGGTGGGGGAGTTCTGGAGATTGCGGTAGGAGCGCGGGCGTCCCGCGCTCCTGGCAGTAGCTACTTCTTCCGCGTGTAGTTGATCTCCATCATCTTGAAGTTCTTGCCGTCCGGCCCCGGGCCCCACATCTCGAAGTTGTGATGGTCCTTGTCCAAGACCGTGATGCGCTCCTCGGACGAGGTCGTCTTGCCGGTCATCGGGTCGTTCATGGTGGCGGTGAAGGTGTAGGACTTGCCGTCGGCGGAGGACGAGCCGGTGGAGCTCATCATCCCCGTGCTCATGTTGTCCATCCAGGTGCCCCAGTACTTGCCGGAGACGTTGTCGTAGCCGGTGTAGCCGAGGCCTTCGAACGGCTGGCCCATGACCGAGCCGCTGAAGCGCTGCTCCATGTAGCGGCCGCCCATGATCCACCGGTTGACCGACGTGCCGTTGCTGGTCATGGCCGGCGCGCCGGGGGCCATCCAGGACGACACCTTCGTGTCCCACGTGCCGGCCATCGCGTCGAGCGCCTTGTGCTGCGGGCCGGGCGTCATGGCTTTCTGCCACGCCTCCATGGCTGCCTTCTCTTCCGGGGACATCTGTTTCTGTGCGGGATCCTGCGCCGCGGCGACGGCGGCGCAAACCAGGAGCAGGGCAACCGAGATCCAGACCTTGATCTTCATGTAAGGGGCTCCTCCTCTTTTGCCGAGTGTAGCGTGTTCGGCTTCGTTCGGTAACACGCTCCACGCTCGGTATCGCATAGATTCCGAAACATGCGGATATGTGTCGCTTTTACGCTCCTTTTTGCCCTCTCTCTCTACGCGGAGGAGAGAACTGCGCAACAGGTTTCCCAGGAGGCGAAGGCGGCCTACGACCGGAAGGACTACCCCGCGTATCTCGCCGCGATGCGCACGCTCTCCGCCATGCGCCCCGGCAATCCGATCGTGATCGCGAACCTCGGCGGCGCGCTGGCGCTCAGCGGCCGCGCGGACGAGGCGCTGGCCCAGTTCGAGCGGCTGGCCGCGATGCGCGTGGCGGTCGACCTCACCGACCATGACTTCGATGCCATCCGCGAGACGCCGCGATTCCGCGCCGCGGCGAAGCGGATCGAAGAGGCGCGCACGGAGCGCATCCACCAGTCGACGAAAAGCGTGACCATCCCCCAGAAGGACCTCATCACCGAGGCGGTGGTGTGGGATCCGAAGAGGAAGACGTTCCTGGTCAGCGCGACGCATCAGAAGAAGATCGTGCGCGTCGACCTGGAGGGCCACATGACCGACTTCTCCACGGAAGGCCTGTGGGGCGCGAACGGCCTGGGCATCGACGCGAAGCGCAACCTGCTCTGGGCCAGCAGCTCGCCCAGCCCGCGCGCGCAAGGGTATGCGGAGAAGGATGATGCGGAGATGGCCCTCCTGGCCATCGACCTCGGCACGGGCAAGATCGTGCGGAGGATCGCAGCACCCGAAAAAGGGCATTACTTCGATGACCTGACCGTCGCGCCGGACGGCACCGTCTATCTCTCCGATTCGACCGGGATGATGTTTCGTCTGCGCGGCGACAAGCTGGAGACGCTGGTGCCGCGCGGCGTGATGCGCTCGCCGCAAGGCTCCGCGCTGGCCGGCAAGACGCTGTACGTGGCCGACTATGCGACGGGCGTGTGGGCGGTGGACCCGGCGAGCGGCAAGGCCTCGCGCCTGGAGGCGCCGGACGACTGCAGCACGGTGGGCATCGACGGCCTGGAGTATGCCGACGGCGCGCTGCTGGCCATCCAGAACGGCATCGAGCCGAACCGGGTCACGCGCCTGCGCCTGGACGGCCGCCGCATCAGGAGCTGCGAGATCCTGGAGATGAACCATCCGCTGATGGACGAGCCGACCATCGGCACGGTCGTCGGAAAAGACTTCTGGTTCCTGGCGGCCAGTCAGGGCGGGAAGAAGGAAGGGCAGCACGACGCGCTGCTCATGATGGTGCCGCAGTGACATTTCCGGATAGGTGGACTACATTGCAGACACACCCCAAGAGAAGAGGTCGTGACAGTCCTCAATCCATCGAAGTCTCGCAACCGAACGGGCGCGCGGAAAAAGCTCGCCCGCGCGAAGTTCTTCATCTCTTACCGCCGCAGCGAGGCCGATAGCCTCACGTTCGCGGACGCGATCCGGAAGCGGCTGGAGGAGGAGAACCACGAGACGTTCATCGACACCGGCATGGTGTTGGGGACGGACTGGCCCGATGAGATCGCGGAGCGCATCGGGTGGTGCGACTACCTGATCGTCCTTCTCTCCGAGGCGGCGACCGCAAGCGAGATGGTGCAGGCGGAGGTTCGTCTGGCGCATCACCGCCGGAAGCGCGAGCACAAGCCGGAGATCCTCCCCATCCGCATGAACTACAGCGGTCCCCTCGACTACGAGCTGGACAGCTATCTGGCCCGCATCCAGTACGTGATGTGGGAGAGCGCCGACGATTCGGAAAAGATCATCCAGCAGATCCTTCGCCGGGCCGAGGGGGAGAAGTCGCGCCCCGCGCCTGTACCGGCGCCGCCGGTCCCCCCCGTGGACCTGAAGCGCCCGCAGCCCAAAGTCGATCCGCGGCTTCTGAGCGCGCCGGACGGCAATGTCCAGGAAGACGATCCGTTCTACATCGCCCGCCGCGCCGACGAGATCGTGACCCGCACGGCGAATACGGGCCGCGGCGAGACGCTGGTCATCAAGGGACCGCGGAAGATGGGCAAGAGCTCGCTCCTGGTCCGCTACCTCGGCGAATGCCAGCGGCAGGGGATGAAGGTCGCGTTTCTCGATTTCTCGAATTTCGCCGACGCGGAGCTGGAGAACCTCTCCACGTTACTGCGCGAGATGGCCTGCACCATCGGTGAGGCGTTCGGAGTCTCTCTGACCACGGACGCCGTGTTCACCGTGCCGCGTCATCTGACCTACTTCATCCAGAACCAGGTGCTTCCGGTCAGCGGCGGTCCGGTCATCTTCGCCTTCGACGAGGTCGACCGGGTGCTGGGCAAACCCTACCAGGGCGACTTCTTCTACATGCTGCGAACGTGGCATGAGAACCGGGGCAAGGACCTGCGCGGGCGGTGGAAGCGCGCGGGCCTGGCGATGGTCATCTCGACCGAGCCGTACCTGCTCATCGAGTCGGCAAGCCGCTCGCCCTTCAACGTGAGCGATCCGGTCGTGCTCTCCGCCTTCGATCTGCCCATGTGCCGGATGCTCAACGAGCGCTATGGCTCTCCTCTCGGGCCGGGAGAGGTGGAGGAGTTGCAGGAGCTGCTGAGGGGACATCCGTATCTCACCCGGCTGGCGCTCTACCGCGTCGTGACGAAAGACATCGTTTCGGACTTTGCCGAGCTGGTGGCCCGGTCCGCCGACCGCAACGGCCCGTTCGGGGAACATCTCCGCGCGCTGCTGATGCTGCTGCGCGACAAGCGCGATCTGCTGGAGGGGATGCGGCGGCTGATCAAGTCCGAGGAGCGGCCCAGCCAGGAGCTCTGCGACCGCCTGGAGGGGGCGGGCCTGGTGCGCAGCGAGGGGCAGCGGGTGGTCCCGGCCAACCTGGTGTACGCCCGTTTCTTCAAGGGCAATCTGTGAGCAACACGGCGGCCGTGCCTCTTCGGGCCGGTGGAACCGTCGACCGGAGCGAGTACCTCTATATCGAGCGCGCGGAGGACGCGGACCTGCTGGCCCTGCTGGCCGAGGGTCGCTACGCCAATGTCCTGACCTCCCGGCAGATGGGGAAGTCGAGCCTCGTGGTGTCGACCGCGCGGAAGCTGCAGGCGCGGAAAATCGACTGCGTCAACATCGACATCGGAGAGCTGGGGAGCGACGAGAACCAGGCCGATGCCTACCAGGGCCTGCTGGCGAGCATCTGCGATCAGCTGGCGATCGAGCTCGACCTCCAGGAGTGGCTGGCCTCCACCAGCGGTACGCCCAATCAGCAGTTCCTGCGCTTCTTCCGGGAGATCGGCAGCCAGCTCACCCGGCCGGTGGTGATTTTCCTGGATGAGATCGACGCCACGCTCAGCATCCCGTACTCCGACGACCTGTTCATCGCCATCCGCACCATCTCCAACGAGCGCGCGTTCCATCCCGGCTATGGCCGCTTCACGTTCTGTCTGGTCGGCGTCGCCTCGCCCAGCGAGCTCGTAAAAAACCGGCGCAAGACGCCATACAACATCGCGGTGACGCTCGAGCTGCGCGACTTCGACGGCGACCGCGACGACCTGACCCCTCTGCTTGCCGAGCTCCATCCCGATCCCGAGACCGCGCGAAGGATGCTGGGCCGCATCCTCTACTGGACCGGCGGCCAGCCCTATCTCACCATGCGGTTCGTGTTGGACCTGGCCGGGGAGGGGGAGACCGACGTCGATACCTACGTCGCCAGGACGTACGTCACGCTCCAGGAGGTGATGAACGCCCGCGGGCATTTCGAGCAGATCTCCGGTTTCATCGAGGAACGCCTTTCCGATGCCCTCGCCACGTTCGCCCTCTACGAACGGATCCTGGACGGGAAGAAGAAGGTGCCCGACCTTCCGAACCGTGTCCATACGCAGCTGAAGCTCTCCGGGCTGGTCAAGCGCGATCCGGACGGCAACCTGATCGTCCGCAACCCGCTTTACGAGGCGCTCTTCGACCGCCGCTGGATCGCCAGCAGCAAGCCTCGCCGGACGCTGCGCCGCCTGAGGATGTATCTGGCCGGCGCGGCAGCCCTCGGCCTGCTCGTCATCGGAACCGTGACGCAGTCGGCGCGGATCGAATTTCGTAAAGCGCAGAGCGACCTGGCGACGCTCAGCCAGACCGCGGATCCGGTGCTGGCGGAATCCGCCTACTCCGACCTGGCTCGGGACAACAGCGGGCTGATGGCGTCGCTCGTACACCGCCGCTACGAAGCGCGCGTCCGCGAGGCATATGCCGGCTTTACCGCACGCCGGGCGGCGGCATTGGAAAAGCGGGCCGCGGCCGAGCGGGTGCGGGGGGCATACGATGCGGCGCTGTTGTACGGCGCCACCGCCGCGGTGGTGCTCGGCAAGCCGCCCAGTGCCGAGACGAAACAGCTGTACGACCAGCTCGGGCTGGACCGGCTGCGCGCAACGCTGCGCGGACCGTCCGTCCTCAGCGGCGGCATCGCCGTCTCCCGGGACGGACGCTTCATCGCCGTCGGCAACACGGTCTGGTCGGCCAGCGATGGCCGGGTGGCATACGAGCTTCCCAACCGCTCCGTGAACACGGTCGCCTTCGACGAGCAAGGGCTGCTGTATACGGGAGACGACAACGGCGCCAGCAAACGGTGGGACGGGAGGAAGCAGAAAGACTTCAACGTCGACCTTCCGGCGGCGAGCAGCGCGGTGACGGCCATCGCCGTCTCCGCCGACGGCACGATGATCGGCGTCACCTCGGCCGACTCTCCGGAGGCGCTGCTGTATTCGACCACCACGCCGCGGGTAATCACGCTTCCCCATCAGCAGGAAGTGAGCGCGATCCGCTTTTCGGCGAATGGAACGGCGGTCACGGCGTCCTACAGAACGGTGCGTCTCTGGAGCTGGAGCGGCAAGGCGATCGGACGGCCGATGCAGCACCGCGACGCGGTGAGAGCCGTGGCCCTCTCGCCGGACGGCCGGCTGGTGGCCACCGCGGCCGGACCGGTGCTCACCATCTGGAGCTCCGGCGGCGTGAAGCTCGCCGAGCGGTCGGAGCCCTCGCGGATCGACGACGTTGCGATCTCGGATGATGGTGAGGAGATCGCCATCGTCTCCGCGAAAGGGCTGGATCGTTATCGGGCCGATCTGTCGCCGCTCGAACGGATCGCGGTGGACAAGCCGATCGGAGTGGCTTATGCGCCCGACCGGTCCTGGATCGTCACCCGCTCGGTGACGGCGGCGCGCATCTGGAGCACAAACCCGTCGGTCGCTGCTCCCAGGGCGCGCACTCCCGCGGAATTGCTTGCCGACTGGCAGCGTCGCCTCGGCCTCGTCGTGGCGCCGGACGATCAGGGCGTCATCGCTCGCCGGTGACCAGGGAAGGTTTTCCGCCGCCGCAGTCCGACTGAAGCTTCAGGAGCGCGATGAACTGCGGGCTTCCCTCCTGATAAAGGCTCGGGT
>DASYMJ010000077.1:0-10713 GCA_036009105.1 Thermoanaerobaculia bacterium
ACGTCATTGGCATCGGTCTCCCACGCCAGCGTCACCCGCAGCGCATCGCGGCGGTCGAGGTCGACCTCGTACTCCGCCGCGCGGCGCTCGATCTCCGCCCGCGCCGCCGGGTCCTTCGCTCCCCACGCCCGGTAGACATACCCCAATTCCTCGCGCACCACGCGCTGAGCGTCGCGGTACCAGTCGGGGAACTTCTGCCTGGTGGCCGCCTCGAGCACGCCCGCGGCCTCTTCCGGCCGGCCATCGAGCCAGAGCATCAGCGCGAGATGGCGATAGGAGTTGACGCGATCGGGACGCAGCTCGAGCGCGCGGCGGAGCGGCGTCTCGGCCAGCTTCGCGCGCTTGTTGCGCACCAGCAGGAGGCCGGCGCGCTGGAGGAGCTCGGTCTTGCCCGGGGCCACCTCGATGATCGACGCATTCGCGCGCGCCGCCTCGCTCTCCCTGCCGAGGTGCTCGTCGGCCAGGCCGAGGAGCTCGTAGACTTGGGGGTTCTCCGGGTCGAAGGGCTGCCACTGCAGGGCGAGCTTGCGCAAAGCGCTCCAATCCTCGTTCACCGCCAAAGCCTCGGATAGCTGGTTATAGAGCTCGCGGTCGCGCGGCGACTGGCGCAGCTTCGCCTGCAGCTCGTCGATGCGCGCCTGGTCCGGCTTCACCATCTTCGTCCAGGAGGCATCGCGCTTCGGCTCCGGCGGCGCGACAACCGGCGCGGACTCGATCGGGATGGTCGGGGTGGGCGCCTGGAGGCGCGGCCGCGGCGGGGGTGGCGCGGCCGCAACCTGTTCGCGAACGGCGCCGCCGACCACCCCGCCCGCCACTCCGCCCACCACCCCTCCCTCCACGCCGCCTTCCATGCGGGCCTGCACGTCCTTTTCGGCACCGGCGGAAACGGCGTCCAGGTCCACCGGCGCCTCCGAGGAGAGGACCTGCCCGGCCGGCGCATCGGCGCGCGCGCCGCCCGCCGCGTTCCCCATCACCGCCGACTTGCGCAGCTCGTTTTCCGGCGCCAGCACAGGCATCTGCCGCGGACGGGGCGGCGGCAGAGCCGCGACGCTCTCGCCGCGGCGGTCGATGGTCGTGATGCCGCCCGCATCGATGGTCAGGATGGAGGCGAGCGCGCGGCGGTCGAGGCCGAAACGCTGGTAATCCCACTCCGTCTCCAGCACGAGCATGGTGGTGCGGGGGATGACCACCCGCTGCTCCACGCTCACCCGCACCTGCTCCGTGGCCAGCGCCTTGCGCACCGCCTCGGACGGCTCGTTCGCCTCGCGCTCGGCGAGGTAGTCGAGATAGGCGCGATAGCCCTCCCGCTCCAGCAGCGGCGCGAACGTGCCGGCCGGCAGCGAGGAGATCTGCAACTGCGTCGCGGCCGCGCCGGTGAGATGCACCGCCGGTTGCGCGGCCGGCTTGACCTTGCCGATCACGATCACCTCGTCGCCTTCCTGCACGTCGTCGAAGTGCGAGGGGTAGACCCACTCGGCGCCGCTGTCGACCACGTCGAACGAGACGCCGAGCTCGTGCCGCAGCGCCGCCGCCGCCTCGGCCGCGCGCTGATCAAGCTGTTCGCTGAAGGGCAGGCGGACGATGCGGCCGCGCATGTTGGCGGTGAGCGCGCGGGCGAGCTGCGCGTCCTCGCGCGGGCCGAGGATCAGGGCGTGGACGGTGAGCCGCGGCAGCGCCTTCAGCTGATCGTTGAGCTCCTTGCGGTCCGTGGTGCCGAGGGTGGGGACCAGATCGCTGGCCACGACCACCGTCTCGTTCGGCTTCGCGCTCGCGATGTCGCGCAGCACGGCGCCCAGGTCGGTGCCGCCGAGGAAGAGGCGCGCGCGGAGGAGCGAGCCGATGTTGCGCGAGACCTCGGAGGCCGGGCCGTTGGCCAGCGTCACGATCTCCTGATCGAAGGCGCGGACCTGCACGGTGTCGCGCCGCGGCAGCGCGGCGAAGAGCTGCTCCAGGGCGCGGATGCGATGCTCGGCGCCTTCCGCGGCCGAGGCGGAGGTGTCGACGTAGAACAGCCAGCGGCCGTTCGTGTTCGGATCGCTGTCCGTCCGCTGCAGGGGCGGGCGGAAGGCGGCGAGGTAGAAGTCGCCGGAGCGGAGGAGGCGCGCGCGGGAGGCGTCCGCGGTGGGGCGCCAGCTGATCTCGATGTCGTGGTCGGGCGTGTAATCGCTCTCCTCCATCGACCAGACGTCCGCCGTGCTCTTGGCCATAACGCCGCCGGTTTCCTCCCCCGGCAGCGCCGTGCCGATGGCGCGGAAGCGGAAGTGCTTCATCTTCGCCGTGCCGCGCAGCGGTAGGGCGAACGTGCGCTGGCCGCCGCGCAGCGGCAGGAGCGTGGTGTAGGAGAGGACGATGCGCACCGTGGCGTTGGCCTCGATGGGGAAGATGCGCGCGGAGAAGCGGTTGCCCTGCTCCTGCTCCAGCAGCGCCGGGTCGCGCATCTGGTGGAGGAACTGCTCGTACACCTGATTGGCGCGCAGCCGCTCGACGACCTCCCCTTCCATCAGCTGGCCGTTCACTTCCTTGGCGAAGCGGCTGATGGCGGCGTTCGCCGGCAGCGTGCAGGTGAAGCGCCCTTCGATGCGCCGCGGCCGCGGGTTGCGGAAGCGCAGCTCGAGCTCGGTCAGGGAGAGCATTCCCTGTACCGCGGCGCGGGCGGAGAGGTCCTCCAGGATGAGGTCCTGTCCGTCCGGATCGGTCATGGAGATGGGCGCCGCATCGGGAGCGGCCGCCCCTTTGGCCGGCGCCGGCGTCGGCGCGGGCGCGGGCTGCTTCTGGGCGGGAACGGCGGCGGTGAAAAAGATGGTCAGGAACGCGATCGCATACTTCATATCGAACCGTTAGACGCCACTCGGGCGCGATTGGCAACTCACCGCGCGGCGCGGCGGCGTTTCGGCGGCGCGTCCCGCGGCTGCCAGCCGAGCTGCACGACTTCGAAGTCGGAGGCCTTGATGGCGGCGAAGGCGGGGTTGAGCAGGTCGTTGTCCCAGCGCGTGTCGTAGGTGCCGGTGACGTACAGGTCGGTGCCGTTGTCGGCCACGAGGAGGCCGTACGTCTTCATGGCCTGGAAGATTTTGCGCAGCGGCTCGGGATACGAAGAGAGGTCCTTGCTCGCCTTGAGCCGCAGCCGGGCGCCCATCGGCAGCGCGCCGTTCGTTCCGCCCGCGTCATGCGAGGCGGGGAAGACGTAGCCGTTGGTGCTGCGCACCGTGACCCGGAACGCGTGGCGGATCGGATCGGGCCCGTAGGCTTCGTCGTAGCGGATGAGACCGGGCAGGATGGCCAGGCCGGCGGCGTCGGCGGAGGTCCAGCCGTCCGGCCGCCGGCTGTTGGAGTCGAGCGGGAAGATGGCGCCGGAGCCCGCCTCCCACCGCCCCGTCCAGCGCAGCGCATACAGCTCGAAGAGGATGCGACGGTCGCGGTCCACGATGAGCATGTGCCGGTCGCCATCCGCGCGCGGGTCGCTGCCGGCCAGGCCGCCTTCGATCCAGCGCTGCTCCGTCTTCGCCTGTTCGGGGATGGGATAGCCGCCGACGTCGCTCTCGTCGTCGTAGTCGAACGTGACCGGGACAAGCGGCTGCGTGCCGGGCACGATGACGTACGGCATGCCGTAGATCGGCGCCTCGTCGTCCCCGCTGTCGCCGCCGAAGTCGGGATGCATCCCCTTCCCCGCGCCGATGTAGGCGATGAACGCGCTGCTCTTCGGATCGACCGGCGCGCCGCTGATGTCGACGTTCCACCAGTTGCTGAGCGGAAAGAGCGGCAGCGGCCGGGGCAGCTCGCCGCCGCGCTGCTGCGCGAGGGCGCCGCACGCTGCGAGGAGGGCCAGGAGGAGGCGCCGCATTCCTTTTCATTCTCGGTGCACGGAACGGAACGGGCGGTGAGCGTCGTCACCGGCGTAGACTCTCCGCCATGCTGCTGGCAATCGTCTTCGCCGTCGAAATCGGCCGTTATCACCTGCAGAGCAACCCCTGGGTGAATCTGCATCAGCGCCTGATGTACGAGGCGCAGTTCGGAGCGCCGGCTCCGGCGGGACTCTCCGCCGACCAGCTCGCGCGGTGGAAGAAAGCGGTGGACGACTATCGCGTCTTTCTGCGCAGGCGGAACGCCCTCTTCGACGCCGAGCTGGTCCGCATCAACACGGCGCTCTCGGCGACGAGCAAGGCGGAGCTGCCGGAGGGAATCCCTCCGCCGGCGGCGACGGTGCTGAACGCGGCGATGCCGTTGTACCGGGTGGCGCAATGGGAGGAGGACGACCGGGCGAACCGCTTCTGGATCGCCGTGGCCCAGCCGCTCATCCTCTCGGCCGGCGAAGAGCTGGCCGCGGCACATGCGAAGGCGTATGGAATGCCGTTCCCGACGCACATCCGCGTTGATGTCGCCTCGTTCGCCGGCGAGTTCGGCGCCTACACCGTCGGCGAGGGCGACTCGGCGCACGCCGTCATCATGAGCACCAACCCGGGCACGCAGGGCTTCGGGGCGCTGGAGAGCCTGATGCACGAGCCGTCGCACGCCATCGTGGACGGCGCCACGGCCGCGATCGGCCCGGACATCACCCGGGCCGCTCGCGAACTGAACGTGAAGGCGCCTTATAACCTGTGGCACGCCATCCTCTTCTACACCTCCGGCGAGCTCACCCGCCGCGCGCTGGCCCGGCGCGGGGTCGCCGACTACAAGCCGTTCATCAGCTCCATGTACGAAGGCCCGTTCCGCGGCATGAAACAGCCGCTGGAAACGCACTGGCAGGCTTACCTCGACGGCAAGGAAACCCGCGAGGGGGCGATTCGGGCGATCGTGAGCGCGCTACAGCCACGACCAGCAGGGCGCGCGGGTCACGCTCGAGTACGACCTGCCGCAGCGGTGACTTGCATCACCGTCCCGGCGCCCCCCAGGGCGTATCGTGAGCGCGGGTTCCAGACAACCAGGTAGTTATTGCTATAATCGCGCGCACCCGGATTTCAGCAATCGAGACAGCTCCCTCGCTTCGGCATAGCGCCGAGGGGCGTGCGCTGTCCGTACATGCAGTGACAGGTCCAGTCCCCGACCGCGAGACAGACGAATGAACATTCGAGCCGCACGCCGACTCCTGCTGTGCCTCTTCCTCCTTTGCGCGGCCACCCCCCTGCTGGCCCAGAACGTCACCTTCACCAGCGTCCAGAGCGGGCCGTGGAACGACCCGAACACCTGGGACGTCGGCGGCGGGCAGTTCCCGGGCGACGGCAGCTTCCATCACGTCGTCATCGCCTCCGGGCACACCGTCACCATCACCAACTCGGCGCTCGCGGCGGACCTCACCTTCACCGGCGGCGGCAGCAGCCGGAGCTTGGTGATCGGCGCGGGGCAGTTCCTCACCGTCAACGGCGCCGTCACCTTCAACGATCCGCTGAGCCCCGGCGTGACCAACACCCTCGACGTCGGCAGCGCCGACGCCACGGTCGGCAGCGTGATCCTGACCGGCGGCACGGGAGTCAACAGCATCAGCCAGCTCTCCATCGGCAGCGGAACCTTGACCGTCAACGGCGGCGTGACCGTCTCCGGCTCGACCAGCAACGCGAAGCTCACCTTCACCGGCACCGGCACCCTCGACCTCTCCGGCTCCCTCGGCAACGGCGCGACGCTGACCAACTTCGCCGGCGCGTCCGGCTCCCTGATCCGCTACAGCGGCACCGGCGCGCAGACCGTCGGCGCGTACAGCTACCAGCGTCTCACCCTGAACAAGACCTCCGGCACCGCGACCGCGGGCGGCACCATCGATGTGGCCGGCTCCTTCACCCAGACGGGCGGCACCTTCGACCTGCTCCTCACCACCTGCACCCTTTCGGCGGGAACGGACATCAACGGCACCGTCAACGGCACTCTCGGCCTGCAGTTCAACGGCAGCCTGGCCAGCCTCAGCGGCACCGGCACGGTCAGCGCGCCGGTCACGTTCGTCACCTCCAAGAACATCAACAACGGCTCGACCCTGACGTTCGCCTCCCTCACCTTGCAGTCCGGCGTGACGGTGACCAACGGCGGCGTCACCACCGCCGGCTCCATCGCCGGAGCCGACGCCACCTCCACCTGGACGAACACCGGCACGCTGAAGATCAGCGGCAACCTGATGACGGGCGCCGGCACGCTCGACGCCAGCTTCATCTCCAATGCGGTCGAGTACACCGGCGCCTCGCAGACCATCAAGCCGGCCGCGTTCTACGCCACGCTGACGCTGAAGGGCAGCGGCGCGGTGCCCGTGACCGGCGTGTCCAACATCCTGGGCGACTTCAACGTCGCCGGCACCACCCTGGCCACGCTGGGCGGCTCGATCGCGGTGGGCGGCAACGTGAGCGTCGGCGCCGCGGCCACGCTCAGCCTCGGCGCGTTCACCCACACCGTCGGCGGCAACTGGACGAACAACGGCACCCTGAACGCCGGCACCTCCACCGTCAACTTCAACAGCGGCTCCGGGCAGAACATCAACAACGGCGCCGCCTCTTTTTACAGCGTCCAGTTCACCGGGGCCGGCCTCAAGTCCTCGCCGGTGAGCGGCCTCGATGTCGCCAACGACTTCACCATCAACCTCGGCTCCAACTTCGACGGCGGCTCGCTCACCCACAAGGTGGGCGGCAACTGGACCAACAGCGGCACGTTCTCCTACGGCACCTCCACCATCGACTTCGACGGCGCCGCCGGCACGCAGACCATCAACAGCGGCTCCTTCTACAACATCACCTTCAGCAACGCCGGCCCGAAGACGGCCTCCGGCATCCTGGCCATCCAGGGCTCGGTCACCATCAACTCCGGCGCGACGTTCAACGGCGGCGGGGTCACCCACCTGGTCGACGGCAGCTGGACCAACAACGGCATCTACAACGGCGGCAGCGGCACCATCTCCTTCGAAGGCTCCTCCGCGCAGTCGATCGGGGCCAGCTCGTTCAACAACGTCATCTTCACCAACGCCGGCCTGAAGACCTTCACCGGCGCGTTGAACATCGGCGGCACGCTGACCATCAACTCCGGCGCCAGCGTCAACGCCGGCAGCGGCGTCAACCTCCTCTCCGGCAACCTGACCAGCGACGGCACGCTGACCAACAGCGGCAACACCTGGACCCTCAATGGCGCGACCCAGCAGACCATCGGCGGCACCGTCCCGGTCGCCTTCGCCAGCCTCACCGTGACGAACCTGGCCGGCGTGGCGCTGACCCAGTCCTTCCTGGTCAACAACGTGCTCAACATCGGCACGAGCATCATCACCACCAACGCCTCGGCCGTGGTGATGAACGGCGGCTCGTCGCTGACCCGCACCACCGGCTGGATCTACGGGGAGGAGAAACACAAGAACGCCACCGGCTTCCGCACCTTCGACGTCGGCACGCCGGCCGGCTACTCGCCGCTCTCCATGACCATCACCGGCACCGCCGACACGGCGGTCGTCGCCCAGTCCGGCACCGGCTGCTGCACCTTCAACGGCGCGAACCACCTCAACCAGTCGTGGCAGCTCTTCTCCACCGCGCCGGTCACGGCCGACCTCACCTTCACCTGGCCCTCCCCCGTGGCCGGCAACGAGAACAATTACGTCCTCGGCAAGTACCAGGCCGCGGCCTGGACCTATCCGGGCGGTACGGTCGTCCCCGCCACGCACACCGGGACGGTGACGGCGCAGGCCATCAACGCCACGGCCGCCAACTGGACGGCCGGCGAGCCCTCCAGCCTCGGCGGCGCGCCGCCCACCGTCGGCAGCTTCAGCCCGACCGCGGGCAGCCAGGGCGTGACCGTGGTCCTCACCGGCACCAACTTCACCGGCGCGACGAACGTCACGTTCAACAGCACCCCGGCCTCGTTCGTGGTCGACTCCGCGACGCAGATCACGACCGCGGTCCCCGCCGGCGCGACGACCGGCGTCATCGCCGTGACCAATCCGGACGGCACCGGCAGCAGCGCGGCCAGCTTCACCGTCAACGCGCCGGGCCTGATCCAGAGCGCCGGCAGCGGCAGCTGGACGGCGCCCGCCACCTGGGTGGGCGGCATCCCCCCCGGCACCCTCGACACGGTGCAGATCAACGCCACCCACACCGTGATGCTCACCGCCAGCGCCACCTGCGCCGGCCTCGCCGTGAACAGCACCGGCTTCGTGAACGTCGGCATCAGCACCCTCACCGTGAACGGCGGCGCGACGGTGGACGGCACCGTCACCGTCGCCGGCAGCGGCTCGCTCACCCTCACCGGCACGGCGAGCCTCGACGGCAGCGGCACGTTCAATCCGCCGGTCACCGTGCAGGGCAGCCGCACGGTGCTCAACACGGCGAACCTCAACTTCGACGGTGGCATGGTCATCTCCGGCGGCGCGGTCCTCACCAACAACGGCCAGGTGCACGCCGACACCGCGGCCGGCATCCTCGGCAGCGGCTCGTTCACCAACGGCAACAACGCCACGCTCAGCGTGGGCGGGCCGATGGCGCCGGCGCTCATCGCCTCCGCGCCGGGCAACTCCGTCGCGTACAACGGCGCCGCGCAGACGGTGCAGGCCACCAGCTACCACTACCTGTTCCTCAGCGGCAGCGGCGCGAAGACGATGACCGGCGTCTCCTCCATCGCCGCCGATCTCTCCGTCAGCGGCTCCGCCGCGGTGACGGCCGGCGCGTCGATGACCATCGGCGGCTCGGTCAACGTCTTCAGCGGCTCGGCCAGCCTGATCCTCGGCTCCTTCACGCACAACGTGGCCGGCAACTGGACGAACAACGGCACGGTCAACGCCGCCGGCTCGGTGGTGAACTTCAACGGCAACGCGGCCCAGACCATCGACCGCGGCAGCGCTTCCTTCGACGGGGTCACCTTCAACGGCAGCGGCACGAAGTCGATGAGCGGCGCCGGCCTGCTGACCACCGGCACGGTCAACATCAACGGCGGCGCCACCTTCGACGGCGGCTCGTTCACGCACCAGATCGGCGGCAGCTGGAACAACACCGGGACGTTCCTCACCGGCGCCTCGACGGTCGAACTGGTCAGCGCGACGCCCGCCAGCGTCAGGGGGACGTTCAACAACCTGAAGATCAACAAGCCGTCCGGCACGGCCACCCTGGCCCTTCCGGTCACAGTCGACGCCAGCGTGATCCTCACCGCCGGCACGCTCGATCTCGGCGGGAACAACCTCACGACGCTGGACCTGACCGGCCCGGGCGCGCTTTCGCTCGGCGGCGGCACGCTCCTGCTCGGCGGCAACAGCAACGGCTTTACCGGCACCTTCACGCCCGGCACCGGCACGGTCACCGTCAACGGCGCGGGGACGCAGTCGCTGCGCGGCGGCACGTACTACAACCTCACCATCGCCAAGACGAGCGGCACCGCGCTGCTGGCCTCCCCCACCACCGCCACGAACATGCTCTGGGTGGCCAGCGGCACGCTCTCCGACAACGGCAACCAGATCACCGGCGGCGCCGGCAGCACGCTGCAGGTCGATAACGGCGCCACGCTCAGCCTCGGCAGCGGCGCGCTCTCCACCAGCTTCCCCGGCGGCTTCACCACCAACACCTTCGCCGCGGGCAGCGACGTGCTCTACGCCGCGGCCAACAGCGCGCAGCAGATCGCCTCCTTCCCCAACTACGGCTGGCTGACCGTCGACTCCGGCGGCGGCGCCGGCATCGTCAAGACGGTGGACGGCGGCGGCGTGATCAACGCGGTGCGCCTCGATCCCACCAACAGCGGCGGCACCCTCACCCTCGACCTGGCCGGCAAGACGGCGAACGTCTCCGGCAGCCTCGGCGGCGACGGCGCGATCTCCTTCGGCGTCTCCACCGGCAACATCAACCTTGGCGGCGACTTCACCAATACCGGCACCTTCACCCGAGGGCTCTCCACCTTCACCTACAACGGCACGGGCAACCAGCAGGTGCGCGGCGTCAGCTACCAGAACCTGCAGATCAACAAGATCGCCGGCAACGCGCAGCTCGCCGGCGCCGCCACCGTCTTCGGAAACCTGAACATCACCAACGGCTCGATCCAGGGCGGCACGCGCAACCTGACCGTGGAAGGATTGACCTTCAACAGCGGCAGCATCGATGCCGGCTCCGGCGTCTGGAGGTTCCGCGGCGACGTCACGAACAACAGCGTCTTCACCGGCTCGACCGGCACCATCGTCCTCGACGGCGGCGCGGCGCAGACGTGGAGCGGCTCGATCATCGCCACCCTGAACAACCTGCAGATGGCGAACCTCAGCGGCCTGGCCCTGAACCGCTCCATCAACGTGGGCGGCACGCTCGACCTGGCGGGCGGCATCATCAACGTCGCGCTGACCGAAGCGCTGACGGTGACGAGTGCGTCCGTGACGCGGACCGCCGGATACGTGCGCGGCCCGCTGGCCATGAACCTGCCCAACGCCACCACCCGCACGTTCCACGTCGGCACGGCGAGCGGCTATGCGCCGGTCGACATCCTCCCCAGCGGCTCGGGCCTGACCACCGTCACGGCGAAGCAGGGACCGCATCCCAATGCCATGACGGCGAGCCTGCTCCAGCGCTACTGGACCATCAGCACCGCCATCCCCACCGCCACGCTGCAGTACATCTGGAACGGGGGCGAGGCCGTCGGTACCGAGTCGGCGTACGTCATGGGCCGCTACAACGCCGGTTGGACCCAGCCCGGCGGCACGGTCAACTCCACGCTCCACTTCGCGCAGATCGGCGGCGCGTCGCTGGCGGGCGACTGGACGGCCGGCGAGCCTTCCGCCTTCGCCGGCGTGGCCGA
>DASYMJ010000078.1:0-14485 GCA_036009105.1 Thermoanaerobaculia bacterium
GCAACGCGCTCGACCATGGCATCGAGACGACCGAGCAGCGGCGGATGAAGGGGAAGAGCCCGGTCGGGCGGGTGACGCTCAACGCCTACCAGCAGGGCAACTCCGTCGTGCTCGACGTGCACGACGACGGGCGCGGCATCGATCCGGAGCATGTAAAAGAGGTGGCCGTGAAGCGCGGCCTCGTCTCGGCGGGCGACGTCGTCGATGCGCAGCGCGCCTACGAGCTCCTCTTCACGCCCGGCTTCTCCACGGCGTCGCAGGTGAGCGAGATCTCCGGCCGCGGGGTGGGGCTGGATGTGGTGAAGAAGAACATCCAGGAGCTGAAGGGGACGATCGACGTCATCTCCACGGTGAACGAGGGGTCGACGTTCCGCATCATGCTGCCCATCACCCTGGCCATCATCCAGGCCCTGGTGGTGCGGGCGGGGGGGGAGAACTTCGCCATTCCGCTCACCTCGGTGGAGGAGTCGCTGCGCATCTATTCGCGCGACATCCGTACCGTGGAGCGGCGCGAGGTCTTCACCCTGCGCGATTTCACCCTGCCGCTGCTCCGCCTCTCTGACGCTTTCGGCCTGGCCGACCAGCACGAGCACGGCCCCGACGCGAAGTGGTTCGTGGTGGTGACCCGCGCCGGCGAGAAGACCGTCGGCCTCCTCGTCGACGCCCTGGTCCGGCAGCAGGAGGTGGTGATCAAGTCGATCGGCGAGCGCCTCAAGAGCGTGCCCGGCATCGCCGGCGCGACGGAGATCGGGGAGAGCGAGATCGTCCTGGTGATCGACGTCGGCACTTTGATCGATCACTTCGGCGGTAGAGCTCGCGAGACGCGCGCGTTCGCTATCGCAAATTGAAAATGGGAAATTGAAAATTGAAAATGAAAAACAGAACGTCCGCGCGGCCTCGGCTCGCTTTTTCAATTTTCAATTTTCAATTTTCAATTTCAAACAGCCATGTTTGAACAATTCTTCGGCCTCACCGCCAAGCCCTTCGGCAAAACCCCCGACCCTTCCTTTCTCTACGAGTCGGGTCAGCACAAGGAAGCGTTGGCCCGGCTGGAGTACGCGGTGGAGGAGAAGGAGCTGGCGCTGCTCGTGGGCGACATCGGCTCCGGCAAGACCACGCTCTCCCGCGCGCTGATCGACCGGATCGGCGAGGCGCGGCCGATCATCCTCCTGATCAACCCGCGCCTCACGCCGGTGCAGCTGCTGCGCGCCGTCTCCGCGGCGCTGGGCATCGAGCCGGCGAAGTTCCGCAACGAGCTGCTGGACCGGCTGCATACGAAGCTGTTCGAGCTGTACGAGGAGGGTCGGGAGCCGGTGCTGATCATCGACGAGGCGCAGCTGATTCCCTCCAAGGCGACGTTCGACGAGATCCGCCTCCTGACCAACTTCCAGTTGGACGATCAGAACCTCCTCTCCGTCCTCCTCATCGGGCAGCCGGAGCTGGAGGCGCGCCTCGACCGGGCCGCCTACGCGCCGCTGCGCCAGCGCATCGGGATGCGCTACTCTCTCGGTCCTTTGACCCTCGAGGACACCGTCCGCTACATCGACCACCGCCTCCGCGTTGCCGGCGGCGCGCGCAACCCGTTCAGCAGCGACGCCGTGCGCGAGATCCACCAGCTCTCCGGCGGCATCCCCCGCCTGATCAACACGCTGGCCACGACCGCCCTGCTCGACGCCTTCGGCGAAGACGCCCCGCACATCGATCCCGCCCGCATCGCCGCCGCCGCCCGCGAGCACCGCATGGAGCCCGCGCATGGTTGATCTGGTGAAGATCCGGAAGAAGGCCAGGAAGGGCGATCAGCGATCGGCGATCAGCGATCAGGAGAACGTGGCGGAGCCGCAGCCCGCGCCCGACCCCTTACCGACAACCGACAACCGACAACCGACAACCGCCCCGCAACCAGCAACCAACAACCAGCAACCAGCAACTGAGCCGTCCAAGCTCACCCGCTTCAAAGAAGAAGCCGGCCGCCGCCGCGAGGTCGTCAAATCCGAGGAGCGCGGCGCCGAGGCGGAGCAGCGGGAGCTGCTCACCTTCTCCATCGCCGAGGAGCAATACGCCCTCGACATCGAGCACATCGTGGAGATCGTCCGTCCCCGCAACATCACCCGCGTGCCGAACGCGGAGGAGTCGATCGTCGGCATCATGTCGTTGCGCGGCACCATCGTCACGCTGGTGGACGTGCGGCAGCGGCTGCGCCATGGCCTGGCCGGTGCGCAGACCGAGGACACGCGCGTGATCGTGGTGGACTACCGCGGCGAGATCCTCGGGTTCGAAGTGGACCGGGTGCAGCGGGTGGTCAAGATCGAGCCGGGCGCCATCGAGCCCCATCCGGTGGTCCACGCCAGCGAGAGCGAAGCGGCCATCCGCGGCGTCTTCCGGCAGGGCGGCGCGTTGACGATCCTCCTCGATTTCGACAAGCTACTGGACCGCGGCGCCACCCGCGCCCAGCGAGCTTCCTGAACACTGGCCTCCGATGGAACTGACCTGCAAGCAGTGCGGCTCGAAGTTTCGCGCGGCGATCCAGCTGCCGCTGAAGAGCCCCGTCCGCGTCGCCTGCCCCTCCTGCCGCAACCAGATGGTGGTCAAGCCGTCCAGCGGCGCGCACAAAGCCATCACCCCGGCCGAGCTCGCGCAGCCGCAGCCGCAGGGCCGCAAGCGCGTCGCCGCCATCACCGATGAGCCGCGCCCCTTCCGCCACTTCCTCGGCGAGCACCTGCGCCGCCTCGGCTTCGAAGTGGCCTACTTCGAGACCGGCGACCCGGCGCTGGAGTTCATCCGCCGCAGCCGGGCCGACCTCCTCATCGTCAACGTTTACCTGCGAGGCAAGCTCGGGGTCGAAGTGACGGAAGAGATCAAGGCCGATCCCGACCTCCAGCACACCCGGGTCATCCTCATCGGCGCCCTCTTCCGGGCCAACCGTTTCCGGGCCAACCCGACGAACCTCTACGGCGCGGACGAGTACATCGAGGAGCAGGTGCCGGAGAAAGAGTTCCGCCAGATCGTGCGCAGGCTCTTTCCCACCATCGGCGGCACGGCGGAGATCCCCATCGAGCCGCGCGAGTACGACGAGGCGCGCCGCCTGGCCCGTCTCATCCTCTCCGACATCGTGATCTACCACGCGGGCGCGGTCGAGCGCGGCATCCGCGACAACAACTTCTTCGAGGTGCTGCGCGAGGAGATCGAGGAGGGCCGCCAGTACTACGACTCGCGCGTGCCGTTCCGCGTCCGGCGCGACACGGAGATCTACACCGAGACGCTGCAGCAGTTCGTACAGATGAAGCGGGAGGAGCTCGAGCGGCTGACCAGCGGCCAGGGTCAGGGCCAGGGCTCGGGGGTGGCTTGATGACGGATCCACAGTTGATCGAGCAGGCCCGCTCCACCGATCCCGACGCCCGGCAGAAAGCCGCTTTCCTCGTCTCCAGCTCGCCCGACGCGCGCAACCTGCCGCTGATGTTCGAGCTTCTCGGCGACAAGGACTGGCGCGTGCGCAAGACGATCGTGGACGGCTTCGTGCGCGACGCCCGCGCGGAAATCGTGGGCGGCCTGCTCGACTCGCTCTCCGACGCGGAGAACGCCGGCAAACGCAACTCCTCCACCGAGGCCCTGGTGCGGATCGGAGATGCGGCCATTGCCCCGATCGTGAAGCGGTTGCGCGAAGAGAACGACATCGACGTCCGCCTCTCCCTGGTCAACCTGTTGGGCGACCTGCGCAGCCCGGAAGGCTTCGCCATCCTCATCGAGCTGCTGGAGCGCGAGCACGACATCAACGTCGCTTCATCGATCGTTTCCTCGCTGGGCAAGTACCGCGACGCCTCCGCGCTGCCGCACCTCATGCGCGTCCTGCGCATGCGCGACGACCTCTGGCTCAAGTTCCACGTCATCGAAGCCCTGGGCGAGATCGGCGACCGCGCGGCGCTGCCGACCATCCTGCCGCTTTACAACGAGAAGTCTTTGCGCAAGCCGGTGCTCGAAGCGGTGGGCAAGATCGCGGACGTCGGCACGGTCAGCTTCCTGCTGCGCATCATCAACGACGAGGAGAAGCTGAACCTGACCGCCCTGCGGGCCCTGGTTCGCATCGCCGAGACGAGCAAGCCGCGCATCGTGGAACAGGCCGAGCGGCAGCTCATCCAGCGCAAGTTCCGCGAGTCGTTCCCCAGGGAGAAGATCGCGCCGCTGGTCGACCACCTCCACACCACGCCCAAGCGCGAGGTGAAGAACTTCATCCTCAAGTTCCTCGGCTGGTCCGGCGACGAGCGCGCCCTCCCCGTGCTGATGCACTACATGGAGCAGCCGGACACCGCGGAGGTGGCGGCGCAGGGGCTGATCGATTTCGGCGTCGCGGCCATGCCGGCCATCCTCACCGCATTGCGCAACGCGGACGAGGACGAGGTCGTGGCGCTCCTGCTGCGCATCATCAACGTCCTCGGCGGGCGCGACACGGTGCCGAGCATCCTCCAGTTCCTCGATCACGAGAACCCGACCATCCGCCGCCTGGCCATCGAGACCTTGGGCGAGGTCGTCGATCCGGCCTCCATCGACTATCTGCTGGCCAAGCTCGACGATGCGGACGTCGCCTCGCAGCAGGCCGCCGTCAACTCCATCTCCGCGCTGGTCAGCGCTTTCCCGGAGAGCAAGGCGGACGTGCTGGCCCGGATCAAGCGCCTGCTGCAATCGAAGTCGGTGCCGGCGAAGCTCAATTCGCTCTCCGTGTTCGTGAACATCCAGGGGGAGGGCTACCACGACGGGTTGCTGCTCTCCTCCAAGGACAGCGATGCGGTGATCCGGCAGAAGGCGGTCTCCCTGATGGGGAAATTCGGCGAGGAGCGCTTCGCCGACCAGCTCGTGCTCTCACTGGCCGATGAATCGACCGCCGTCCGCCTGGCCGGCATCAACGCCATCGTGCATCTGCGGCCGGAGAAGGGCCTCGCCCCGCTCATCAGCTCTCTGGAGGATCCCGACATCTGGATCCGCACCGCCGCGGCGCAGGCCCTGGGGGAGTACCGCCAGCCGGCGGCTCTGCAGCCGCTGATGCGGCATCTGGAGCAGGACCTCCCGCCCGTGCGCATCGCCGTGATCGAAGCCCTCGGCAAGTCGGAAGACGCCGGCGTGCGCGACGTCCTCTTCGCCTGCCTCGGCGAGTCCGATCTGGAGATCCGCCGCGCGGCGATCCTCGCCCTGGCCCGCGTGCCGGGGAAGGAAGTGTTCGACCGCCTCGCCGCGGAGCTGGGCAATGTCGACTGGCGCATCCGGGCCGCCGCGGCGACCGCCCTCGGCGGCCGGGGAGACCGCGACGCGCTGCCGCTGCTGCATCGGGCCCTGGAGGATGCGGACACGTACGTGCAGCAGTCGGCCGTCCTCGCCCTGGACAAGATCCCGGACCGCTCGTCGTTTCCGCATCTGTTCCGGGCCCTGGAGAACACGGCCATCCTCGACGAGGTGTCGGAGGTATTCGTCCGCCACAAGCATCTCTACCGCGACCTGCTGGAGGAGGCGTGGCGCACGGCGGACAGCAGGAGAGAGGTAGTGATTGCAGCCATCTTGCAGGCCATGAGGGGAGAACGATGAACGAGGAAGGATGAACGATGAGCAAAAGCGGGGCACGCCTCGTTCATCGTTCATCCTTCCTCGTTCATCGTTCTAAGACATGTCCACGTTCAACCTGTCGCTGAACCATCATCTCGAGTTGCCGGACGACGTCTTCCGGCTGCTGCGGGAGCAGATTTACAAGCGCACGGGGATGTGGTTCACGGACGCCTCGAAGTACCTTCTGCAGAAGCGTCTCTCCCCCCGCGCCCGGGAGCTGAATTTCGACTCGTTCCAGAAGTACTTTTACTTCCTGCAATACGACCCCCGCGCGGAGTCGGAGTTCGACCACATCTACGACCTCGTCACCACGAACGAGACGTATTTCTTCCGCGAGCCGGCGCAGCTCACCGCTTTCATCGAGGAGATCATCCCCGACCTGCTGGCGCGCAAGGCGGTGAAGAAGATCCGCGTCTGGTCGGCCGGTTGTTCGTCCGGGGAGGAGCCGTATACGCTCGCCATGCTGCTGCAGGAAGCGGGCTGGTACAACCAGGCCACCTTCGAGATCTTCGCCAGCGACATCAACCAGCAGGTGCTGGCCAAGGCGCGCAAGGGCCTCTATCGCGAGAACGCCTTCCGCGCCACGACTCCCGAATTGCGGGAGCGCTATTTCGCCCGCCAGGACGACGGCGCGTGGCGCATCAGCGACGAGATCCGCAACCGCATCTCCTTCGGCCGCCTCAATCTCTATGACGAGGCGCGCGTCTCGCTGCTGGGCCACCTCGACGTCGTCTTCTGCCGCAACGTCATCATCTATTTCGACGACGCCTCCAAACGCGTCGTCGTCTCCAATTTCTACAATCGCCTGATCGACGGCGGCTACCTGCTGCTGGGCCACTCCGAGTCGCTCATTTCGCTATCGACGCAGTTCAAGCTGCGGCACCTGAAGAACGACATGGTGTACCAGAAGTAGGGAACGATGAACACGACACGAGCCGCCGCGTGCGCTCGTTCATCGTTCATCCTTCCTCGTTCATCGTTCCCAATCGGCCCTTACGTCCGGATCCGACCGCGGTCCTGCCGCTAGAATGCGGCCCGCATGGTGCGCGCCCTCGTCATCGACGACTCCGCCTATAACCGGGTGACCATCACCCGCATGCTGGAATCGCACCCCAGGATCAAAGTCGTGGCCACGGCCGTGAACGGGGAGGACGGCATCAAGCAGGCCATGAAGCACCGGCCGGACGTGGTCACGCTCGACCTGGAGATGCCGATCATGGACGGCTTCGCCTTCCTCCGCTGGCTGATGGTCAACCTCCCCACGGCCGTCATCGCGGTATCCTCCCGGGCCAGCGACAAGAGCGTCTTCAAGGCCCTCGAGCTCGGCGCGCTCGACTTCATCGCCAAGCCGGGCGGGCGGGTCTCGCCGCGCCTGGAAGAGATCCAGAAAGACCTGGTCACCAAAGTTTTGCAGGTGGCCGAGGTGCGGATGGAGAACCTCCGCCGGCGGGTGCAGGAAGAGGAGGCGCACGAGGCGGAAGTCACTCCCGAGGCGGCGGCATGTGCGATGGGAATCGAGCTGATCGCCATCGGCTGTTCCACCGGCGGCCCGCCCGCTCTGCAGCACCTCTTCCAGGCCTTGCCGCTGCTGCCGGTGCCGTTCGTCGTGGCCCAGCACATGCCCGCCACCTTCACCAGGCTCTTCGCCGAGCGGGTGAACAAGCTCTCCTCCTTCATCGTGAAGGAGGTGGAAGACGGCGAGCTGCTCGCGGCCGGGAGCGTCTACGTTGCGCCGGGCGGCATGCAGACCGAGATCCGCCGCACCGCGGACGGCCTGCGCGCGCGCGTCTTCGACTCGGCGCCGGGCGACATCTACGCGCCTTCCGTCGACCGCCTTTTGCGCACCGCGAGCGAGGCCTGCGGCGAGCGGATGGTGGGGGTGATCATGACCGGGATGGGGGACGACGGGGCGGAGGCCATGAAGCTGATTCGCGACCGCGGCGGCAAGACCATCGCCGAGTCGGCGGAGAGCGCCATCATCTTCGGCATGCCCGGCGAGGCCATCAAAACGGGGGCGGTGGAACAGGTGTTGCCGCTGCAGGACATCCCGGCCGCCATTCGCCGCCTTTGCATGGGTTAGCGACGAACGGAAGTGTGCTAGATTCCTCCCCGGGTCCGCCATGTCAGAAGAATCCCGAGCCGAGAAGTTCCTCGAACTGTTCAACAAGGGCAAGGAGTTCACCGAAGAGCTGCTTCGGGAGAACCAGCGCCTCCGTTTTCGCCTCGCCGCGCTGGAAACGGAACAGTCGCCCGCCTCCAACGAAGAGATCCAGCGCCTGCGCGCCGAGGTCCAGCAGCTGACGGACGAGAACCGCCGCATCCAGCAGCGTTTTCGCGAGGTCGAGGAAGAGAACAAGGACTTCGCCAACCGCTACATCGAGATCGAGGAGCAGAACAACAACCTGGCCAACCTCTACGTGGCCAGCTACCAGCTCCACTCCACGCTGGACTTCCGGGAAGTGATCCAGATCGTGCAGGAGATCGTGATCAACCTGATCGGCGCGGAGTCGTTCGCCATCCTTCTGCTGGACGAGAAGACGAACGAGCTCAAGACGATCGCCTCGGAAGGGGAGGACGTCATGCCCGGCATCGACGCCATCTCCGCCCGCCTGGGCGACGGCGTGCTGGGGATGGTGGCCAAGACCGGCGAGAGCTACTACATCAATCAGGACGTCGAGGGGGGGGCGGTCACCCTGGACAAGCCGCTGGCCGCGGTGCCGCTGAAGATCAAGGAGCACGTGATCGGCCTCATCGTGATCTACCGGCTCCTGCAGCAGAAGGACTCGTTCTCGGCCGTCGACTACGAGCTTTTCTCGCTGCTCGCCGCGCACGCGGCGACGGCCATTTTCTCGTCGAAGCTCTATTCGCAGTCGGAGCGGAAGCTGAACACGATCCAGAGCTTCCTCGACCTGCTCACCAACTGAGAGAGATTGAGGGCATAACGCTTGGCGCTGGAGAACGCGAACTTTCTGGTCGTCGAGGACTCGCCGACCATGCGGCAGTTGATCTCCTTTTCGCTCAAACGCTTCAAGAATGCGCGGATCATCGAGGCCGTGGACGGCGTCGACGCGCTCAAGAAGCTGTCCGGGCCGGAGAAGATCGACCTGATCCTGACCGACATCAACATGCCGGTCATGGACGGGCTCAAGCTCGTGTCGCTGGTCCGCCAGAACGCGCAGCTCAAGAACATCCCCATCATCATCATCACCACGGAGGGAGCGGAGGAGGACCGTGAGCGCGGCCTGGCCCTCGGCGCGAACGCTTACATCTCCAAGCCCATCCAGTCCTCGCACCTGATCAAGACCATCTCCGAACTGCTGGCGGTGTGAGCGCCGACCTCCTGGCCAGCCGGCGCGGACGGGCGGCGGTGGCCGCCGGCGCGACGCTCCTCTTTCTCGCCCTCCGCCTCGCTCTCCTCTTCGCCCGCGAGCCGTTCTTCGACGAGCTGTACACGCGCTGGATTGCCGCTCGCTCCTTCGGCGGCATTCTCCAGGCTCTGCGCCACGACTCCGGCCCGCCGCTCTACTACTTCGTGGCCCACCTCTTCGGCTCGATCACCGCGCTGCGCTTCTTCTCCCTGGCCTGCGCGACGGCATCGTTTGCGCTCATCCTCCGCACGAACCTCACCGCCGCGGCGCTGCTCGCCGTCTATCCGCCGGCGGTGCTGCTCGCGGTGGATGCGCGGTCGTACGCGATGGCCGCGCTGCTGATCACCGTGGCCGTGCTGGCCATCGATCGCGACCGGCCGCTGCTCGCGACCATCACCCTGGTGCTCGCCTGCTACACCCACTACTACGCCGTGCTCTTCCTGCCGCTGCTGCTCCTGCGGCGCTGGTTCCTCTCCTTCGTCGCGGCGTGCGTGCTCTTCGCGCCGGGCCTGTGGCTGGCGACGCACCAGCCGCGCGAGGCGATGGCCTGGCTGGCCAGCTCGCCGCTCGATCCGCTGATCAACGTCTCTTTCGCGGGCAACTATGCGGAGGCGTTGTTTGCGCCGGCGCCGGGGTGGCTGATCGGCGTGGCGCTGGTCGTTCTCGCGGTAGCTCTCGCGCAAGAACCCTCGCCCCGCTTGCGGGGAGAGGGTGGCGCGGAGCGGCGGGTGAGGGGCTTCGCCCCGGCCGTGCTGATTCCGCTGGCCGGCGTCATCGTTCTCGGCGTCTACTTCCCGATGCGCTTCGAGTCCGTGATCGCGCCGCCGCTGATGCTCTGGGCCGCGCTCTCGCTGGAAAAGTGGCAGCCGGCCGTGCGCCGCATCCTGTTCGGGAGCCTGATGCTGATTGGCCTGGTGGTCACCTGGCGGGGCATCATCGACCACCTCCGCCGGCCGCTCGATCCGTTCCGCGCGGCCGCGCTCGTCGCGTCCCGCCGGCCGGAGCCGCTGGTGGCCAGCGGCTACGCCTGGCTGGAAACGGTCAGCACCGGCCGCACCGTGATCGCCTTTCCGCCGGAGCAGGCGCAGCATCCCGGCTGGCGGACCCGAGCGGTGGCGGGAAGCGGGCTCCCCGGCGGCACGTTCGTATGGGTAGGAGAAGCGTCAGCCCCCGAGTTGAAGGCGATCCGCGAGCAGAGAAGAAAGGTCCGGCCCCTCTTCATCGACAGGGGAGTGGTGGTTCTTCTGGTGGATTGACCAGTCATGTAAACTGGCGCGCGAAAACATGCCCCATTTCATCACCGACCTGTGCATCGGCTGCGGCGTTTGCGAGATCAAGTGCCCCACCAACACGATCTGGGGCGCGGCCAAGGGCCAGTTCTACATCCACCCCGAGCGCTGCATCGACTGCTCCGTCTGCGGCATCTACTGCCCGGTCGACGCCATCCAGAACCAGCACGGCGACTACATCCCCCGCGTGAAGCCGAAGGACATCCCCAAGGCCGAGGTGATCAAGGAGCTCTGCACCGGGTGCGAGTTCTGCGTCGACATCTGCCCCTTCGAATGCATCTCCATGATCGACGCGGACGACGAGACGCTGGCCAACCACTACAAGATCGCCTTCGTGGAAAAGAACAAATGCGTCGCCTGCCGCCTCTGCGAGTCGGTCTGCGACAAGGACGCCATCGTCGTGCCCCAGGCGCCGACGCAGTTGAAGGGATATCTTCCGGACTTCGTCGTCCTCGGAACGGGGAGGTGAGGAGGTGCGGAATTGAAAATTGAAAATTGAAAATTGAAAAAAGGGAGCGCCGCGCGCAGCCATTTTCAATTTTCAATTTCTAATTTTCAATTTCCTCCCACCATGCCTCCCCTCGATCCAGGCCCGTCCCGCGAAGACGATGACGTCCCCAAAGACTCCCCCCGCACCGTCCTTTTCCAGTTCGTCATCTTCCCCCTCGGCATCGTCCTCATCGGCGTGGCCGTGTTCCTCCTCTTCGGGCGTCTCGCCCAGGACGAGCACTCCATTCCGGACTATCTGAACGAGATCCAGTCGGGGAGCCGGCATGAGCGGTGGTTGGCGGCGTATCAGCTGTCCAAGTCGCTGAAGAGGGGAGAAGCGAAGCGCTATCCGAACCTGGAGGAGAAGGTCGCGGCCATCTACGTCGGGGCGAAGAACGACGATCCCCGCATCCGGCGCTATCTCTCCATGGTCCTGGGCAACCTCGGCGACCGGCGGGCGACGCCGCTGCTGGTGGAGGCGCTGAACGAGAAGGACGTCGAGACCCGCATCTATGCGCTTCTCGCTTTGGGCGACCTGCGCGATCCCGCCTCGGTGCCGCCCGTGCTGCACGCGGCGGCGGACGACGAAAAGGACGTGCGCAAGACCGCGCTCTACGTCCTCGGCGAGCTGGGCGATCCGCGCGGCGTCGACGTGCTGGCCAACGCGCTCGGCGACGAGACGCCGGACGTCCGCTACAACGCCGCCGTCGCCCTGGCCCAGTTCGGCGACAAACGCTCGCTCGGCGTGCTGCGGGAGATGCTCGACCGCGAGCGCCTGGCCCGCGTGGCCGGCATGCGCGAGGACCAGAAGGAAGACGCCATGATCGTCGCCATAACCGCCTATTCGCGCGTCGCCGGCGCCGAGGCGCGGGCGGAGCTGACACGGCTGGTCAAGAGCGATCCGAGCCTGCGGGTGCAGGCCGCGGCGAAGGAAGCGCTGAGCAAACCGCGGTAGTAGAGTCAGCGGCGCGAGCGCCCCCGCGCGGACAGAGCCGATCGCGCTGGCGGCCCGTAGGTTGACCGGATGAAAACCTTGCTGCTGTTGATGATCGCCGGCCGCGTCCTCGACTCGACGAACGCCGCTTTGCCCGGCGTCACGGTGGAAGTGGCGGCCAAAGGCGGCCCGACGCAAATCGCCGTCACCGCGGCGGATGGGACCTACTCCGTGCCCGCCGCTCCCGGCACCTACGACGTGAGCTTCCACCTGCTCAACTTCGCCACGAGCGTGCGCCGTAACGTGGTGGTCGGGCCGGGAGTGGCCGCCAAGGTGGACGCGACGCTCTACCTTTCCTCCAGCGCGGACGTGGTCGTGACGGCGAAGCAGACCTTCCGCAACCTGGCCGATCTGGACGAGCCGGTGAACGACCTCCTCGGCATCGCCGACTCCGCGACCGAAGGGGTGATCACGGCGAAGGAGATCGAGCGCCGCCCCTTCCAGCGCGCGGGCGAGATCATGGAGACCGTGCCCGGCGTGATCGTCAGCCAGCACAGCGGGGAGGGGAAGGCGAACCAGTACTACCTCCGCGGCTTCAACCTCGATCACGGCACCGACATCGCCATCACCGTGGCCGGCGTCCCCATCAACATGCCGACCCACGCCCACGGCCAGGGCTACTCCGACGCGAACTTTCTGATTCCGGAGCTCGTCGGCGCGGTGCAGTACAAGAAAGGGCCGTACTTTGCGGAGGAGGGTGATTTCGCCAGCGCCGGCGCCGTCAACGTGAACTACGTCAACCTGCTGGACAAGCCGCTGGCCATCCTGCAGGGCGGCTCGGCCGGCTTCGGCCGCGCGCTCTTTGCCGAATCGCCGAAGGTGGGGGAGGGATACCTGCTCTACGCCCTCGAGGTCGGGCGGAACGACGGGCCGTGGGTCCGTCCCGATGACTTCCGCAAATTCAACGGCGTGCTGCGCTACACGCGCGGCGGCCAGAGCGGCGGCTTCAGCATCACGGCCATGGGTTACGGCGCGCGCTGGGACGCCACCGACCAGATCCCCCGCCGCGCCGTGACCGGGGGGACGCTCTCCCGCTTCGGCCTGGTCGATCCGAGCGACGGCGGCACGACCTCGCGCTACACGCTGGAGTCGGAGTGGCAGCGCAACTCGTCCGACAGCCTCACCCAGGCCGCCGCGTATGCCGTGAAATACCGGCTCAACCTCTTCTCCGACTTCACTTACTTTCTCGATGACCCGGTGAACGGCGACCAGTTCGAGCAGGCCGACGAGCGCTTCGTCTATGGCCTGCGGGCCAGCCATCGCTGGCTGGCCCGGTGGGGGAGCGTGTCGGCGGAGAACGTGGCCGGCCTGCAGGCCCGGCGGGATGACATCGGCAACGTCGGCCTCTATCACACGCGGGAACGCCAGCGGCTGGAGACCACGCGCCAGGATCGCGTCGAGGAGACGAGCGCCGCCCTCTACGCGCAGAGCGCGCTGCAGCTCTCCTCCCGGCTGCGCGCCGTGGTCGGCCTGCGGGGCGACCGCTTCCGCTTCGACGTCCGCTCGCTCTCCTCCAAAGACGCCATGCTGCTCAGCCCCAAGCTGACCATGATCCTCGGGCCGTGGCGGAACACCGAGCTTTACGCGAACGCCGGCTCCGGCTTCCACAGCAACGATGCCCGAGAAACGGCCACGCCGCTCGTCCGCACCCGCGGCGCCGAGCTCGGCCTGCGCACCACCCCCGTTCCCCGCTTCCACCTCACCGCCTCCCTCTGGGGCCTCGACATGGCCTCCGAGCTCCTCTTCGTCGGCGACGCCGGGAGCACGGAAGCGAGCCGGCCCAGCCGGCGGAGCGGCGTGGAGCTGGCGACGTACTACAACCTGCGCCGCTGGCTGGCCATCGATGCCGACTACGCCTGGTCCCGGGCCCGCTTCCGCGATGCCAATCCGGCCGGCGACCGCATCCCCGGCGCCGTGGAGGGCGTGGCCTCCCTCGGCCTGAACCTGATCGACCTGGGCAAGGTCTCGGGCGAGCTGCGCTACCGCTACTTCGGTCCCCGGCCGCTGATCGAGGATGACAGCATCCGCTCCGATGCCTCCCACCTCGTGAACGCCCGCCTCGGCTACCGGCTCACGCCCCGCGTCCGGCTGGACCTGGACGTCTTCAACATCCTCAACGCCCAGGCCAGCGACATCGACTACTTCTACGCCTCACGCCTGGGCGGCGAGCCGGCGGGCGGGGTGGAGGACGTCCATTTCCACCCGGTGGAGAAGAGGGCGTTCCGGCTGGGGGTGAGCATCTCGTTTTGACCCGGCGCGGGTGAGGAGCGCGCCGGCGCCAAGCCCTCTTTTTTGAGCCGTTTGCCGGCCGCTTCCTTTTTCGTTGACACCCATTTTCAAATCGCCGATATTAGGCGGCACCGAGCACCAGAGCACACCCATCTCGATGTCGGACGAAATCACGCCATATCAGGTAACCCCCAGGACTCCATTGGCAGGGAGTGCCGCGGCCGACATCCGCGAGCAGGGGGAGATTACCCGGCGCAAGTTCCCCTTCGTCCTCACCGCCGCCTGGCTCGCTCTCTCCGCCGCCCTGGGGGGCCTCGCCTCCATCTTCGGGCGCTTCCTCTTCCCCAACGTCCTGTTTGAGCCGGTCCAGAAATTCAAAGCCGGCCTCCCCGCCGACTACTCCATCGGCGAGGTGGACGAGCGCTGGAAGGACAAGTACGGCATCTGGATGGTGCGCAACGAGGAGATGATGTATGCCCTCATCACCACCTGCACGCACCTCGGATGCACCCCGAACTGGCTCCCTTCGC
>DASYMJ010000079.1:0-31893 GCA_036009105.1 Thermoanaerobaculia bacterium
ACGCGGGAGCGGACCTGGGCCACCAGCGTGATCTGATCATCGGCGCCGGCCTCGACCTTGAGGCTGCCGTCCACCTCGCGGATCTCGATGCGCTGGAGGGCGGAGGCGGGGAACGTCTTCTCCACGGTGTAGGAGCGCTTCTCGCCGACCGCGCAGGAGGTGGCCAGCAACGCCACGGCGACGGTGAGTAAATAATGCTTGCCGGTCCGGCTGTTCATATCGCGCCTACGAGCAATTTCTACGGCAGGGTACGGAAAGAGTTTCATCCATGACAGACAGCTCCCAGACGACGCTGCTTCGCGTCGCGGCCTTCCTGGTCGACGCCCTCTCCATCTCCGTTCTCCTCATCCTGCCGGCCTCCATCGTCAGCTACGCCATGGCCTGGATCGGCGGCTCGGTCAAAGCCATCCAGATCGTGTGGTACGTCGCCCTCGGCATCCTCATGCTCTGCCTGCTCTTCCGGGACGGCCACCGCGGCCGCTCCATGGGAAAGCGGCTTCTGGGCCTGCGCCTCCTCACCCCCCGCGGTGAAGGCTGCGGCTACGGCCGCTCCATGGTGCGCAACCTGCCGCTGGTGATCCCTCCCTGGAACCTGATCGAGGCGCTGCTGGTGGTGGTGGGCCGGCCGCGGACGGGCGACCGGATCGCCCGGACGCAGGTCACGGAGGAGTGAAAATGTGGGGCCGGCTCTCGGCCGGCCCGTCATCAGCCAATAGCTGGGCCGGCTGAGAGCCGGCCCTACATTTTGTATTCGAATCTCCGCCCGGTCAGCGTTCTGGCGAACTGCGGGGCAACGGATAGCCGCACGTCGAGCTCGAATACGTTCGTCTCGCCGAAGTGCTCCGCGACCAGGATCACGTCCGGCGGCTCGACCAGCCGGTAGATCGTGCCCATCGTCTCGAACGGCGCCGTCACCTGGAAGCGTTGATAGAGAGCGTCGCGTCGAAGTGCTGCTTCTGGATGCGCTGCAGCCCGGCGAAGAACTGCTCTTCCGCCGTCGCCGGAAACGCAATTCCCAGAAAATCCGAGCGCTCGATCTTGATGCGAGCCTCGGCAGGCGCGGCAATCGTCTGGTAGTGATCAGACATGGCGATGCGGCGAGACCCACCGGCTGCCGCGCAGGTAGAACCGCAGCGGCCACGCCGCCGCGTCGCCCGCGCCATCCACTCCGACGCGCGGACTCACCGCGATCTCCTCCTCGCTCACATCGGTGGAACGCGGCGCGAGCCAGATGCGCTTGCCATCCAGCGGCTCGCCATCCAACTGCTTGTCGATGGCCAGTGCCGCGCACAACTTGCCCGGCCCGTTGAGCAGATCGAAGTCGCGCTTGGCCTTCGGCCGCCGCTCGCGCATCGACTCGAGGCCGCGCACCGGCTCGGCGGCGCGCAGGAGCACCGCCTCCGCGATGTCCTTCTCGCCGCACACCACGTTCATGCACCAGTGCATGCCGTAGGTGAAGTAGACATAGGCGTGGCCGCCCTCCAGATACATCGACTCATTGCGCGCCGAGCGCAGGCCGCGGCGGGCGTGGCTGGCCGGATCGTTCGCGCCGAGGTAGGCCTCGGTTTCCACGAGGCGCGCGGCGACGAGCTCGCGGCCGATGCGGCGCCAGAGCACGCAGCCGAGGAGCGCGCGGGCGACCGTGACGGTGTCCTGCTGGTAGAAGTCGCGGGGGAGCTTGCTCACAGACTCTCGAGCGAGCGGTGCTGCTCGCGCCGTTCCAGCTGGTCCTCGTTCACGTGCCGGTTGATCATCCGGATCAGCTCCTCGTGCACGCCGGGCGGCGCGCCGATGATGTTGCCGCGGGCGAGCCAGCGGTCGCCGCCCGAGAAGTCGCTCACCCGCCCGCCCGCCTCGGTCACCAGAAGCGAGCCGGCCGCGACGTCCCACGGCGCGAGGTGCATCTCGAAGAAGCCGTCGAAGACGCCGGCCGCGGTGTAGGCGAGGTCGAGCGCCGCCGAGCCGGCCCGCCGCACGCCCTTCGCGATGCGGATCACATCCTCGAAGATCTTCACGTACGTCGAGACGAACTGCTGCGCGCGGAAGGGAAAGCCGGTGGCGAGGAACGAGGCCTCCACGCCGGGCTGCTCGGAGACGTGAATGCGCTCGCCGTTGCGATAGGCGCCCGCGCCGCGCTCCGCGGTGAAGAAGAGATCGCGCAGCGGCTCGTGAATCACGCCCACGGTCATCTCCTCGCCGGTGCGCACGCCGATGGAGACGGACCAGAACGGGAAGTGCTGGAGGTAGTTCGAGGTGCCGTCCAGCGGATCGATGATCCAGGTGCGGCCGGAGGAGCCGGCGGCCGCCCCTCCTTCTTCGCCAAGGATGCCGTCGGCCGGGCGCTGCTCATGAAGGTAGGAGATGATGGCCGCCTCGCTCTCCCGATCGGCGGCGGAGACCCAGTCGTTGCGCGCCTTGGTGTGCGCGTCCTCCTTCCCCAGCTGTTCCCAGTAGCGGAGCAGGACGGCGGCGCCGCGGCGGGCCGCCTCGATGGCGATTTCGACGTCGTTCAAGCGGGGCGCATTGTAGTGGTTATCGGCACGTCTCCGCCTTCCGCCGGATGTCCTCCACCACCGGCGCGTTCGCGCCGCGCTCGCTGAGCTTGTAAGCGAGATCGAGCAGCTCCTTGCGGGCGCGGTCCGGGTCGCCGATGGTCATCATCATGTCGGCGCGCTTCTCCATCAGCTTCGCGAGCTGGAGGTTGAACGCCTTCGACGGCTCCTCACCGAGGGTCTGGACGGCGCGGTCGGTGAGCTTCAGGGCGGCGCCGGGATCGGCTTCCCGGGTCAGCACCATCTCGTTCTCCCGCACGTCGTGGAAGTCGCGGGCCATGCCGGGCGCGATGCGCGCCGCCGTCTTGGCGGCGGTCATCGAATTCTCCGGCTCGCGGTCGAACAGCTCCTGCAAGGTGTCCATCGCGCCGCGCAGCGCGTCGGAGGGCGAGCCCTTGAGGTAGAGCGAGAGACCGATGTCGGAGTCGAAGAAGTCCTGCGCGAAGCGGTCCTGCTCGCGGTCCCGCGGCTGGCCCACGCGCAGGCGGTGCACGTTCGACGGCACCAGCACGTTGCCGGCGCCGTGATAGATGGCCCGGACCTGATACTGGCCCGGCTCCTCGAAGTAGAAGCCGTAGCGGCCGTAGCCGATGAACACGTTCTGGCTGTAGCGGTCCGCCCCTTCCTCGCCGCGCGCCGGCGCGAGGGTGGTGAACTTCTGCGCGGCGAGCTTGCAGGCCACGGGCGAGAACTCCACGATGCGCCCGTCCGGCCGGCGGATGTACACCGTGATGCCGCCGAACTCCGGATCGAGCTCCGTCTCCAGCGTCAGCGGCAGGTCGGGCAGGGTGTTGCGCAGCCGCAGCTCCAGCGAGACCGGCTCCATGAAGTCGAAGTACTCCTGCGAGCGGACGAGCAGCTCGACCGGCAGGGCGCCGGAGACGGATGCCATCGCGCCGGGCGGCGTCTTCAGATACTCCGCGCCGGGAGGCGCCTCGGCATGGCCGCCGGAGGCCCACGGATCGCCGCCCATGATCACCGACGGCCGGTTGCCGTGGCGGATGTGGATCAGCTCCTCGTCGTCGAAGCGGAAGGGGAAGCTCTGCCAGAACGCGCCGGCGCCGTGGATCGAGTCGTACTTCCAGTCGTAGTTCATCCAGGACAGCGCGCTGGGCCGGTTCTTGTCCCAGGAGTGGAGGAAGTTGAACGCGTGGCCCGCCTCATGGACCCAGGTGTAGAGAAACTTGCGCGCCGCCTCCGCCTGTGCTGCCGTCTTCGGCGTCTCCACCAGGTCGTTGAACCAGAGGTGCTTGCGGAAGACGGCGAAACCCTGCCGCTCGGAGGCCGAGCCGGCGCCGCCGAACTGCTTGGAGGTATCGAACATCACGCCGCCCACGCGCGGCTCCTCGAACTGCGTGGCCATCAGGCCCCACAGCTCCCAGGCCGGCCAGCCTCCGCCGCTGGTCATGTAGTGGAAGTGCTTCTGCATCACGTTGTGCAGCTCGGCGGCCGTCCAGCTCTTCACCGTGAAGTCGTCGATGACGGTGAGGTTCTCCCGCAGGATGCGCAGGTCGATCCCCGCTTCCGCGTAGACCGCCTCGATGGTCAGATCGCGCTTCGGCGTGCTCGCCGGCCGCGTCGAGGCGTGCGTGCCGTAAACGGGGAAGATCGGGGGGTTGTTCACCGACTGGCAGACGTCGATCTCCAGGTTCACGGTGCGGAAGAACTTGGAGGCCTTCACGCAGTTGAAGTGCAGGGAGGGCGTTCCTTCGTGCAGCAGCGTCACTTCCACCGGCGCATTGGCCGGCTTGATGGGGATGCGGATCTGCGCGGTGGTCGAGGGATGGATGCCGTTCCAGAAGCGGACGACGCCCTCCGCCCGGACGGCATCGGCGTCCTGCGTCACCTGCGGCCGGTCGATGAGCCACGACTCGCGGTAGACCTCCGCCTGCTGGGGCGGCTGGCCGGGCAGCTTGATCTCGTCCACGTGGAAGAGGTCCGCGCTGATCCGGTTCGTGACCGGCGCCAGCTCGATCTTGCGGTCGACATCGATGCGCAGGTGCAGCCGGTCGCTCCCTCCACCGGGCGTGGTGAGGTCGCCGACGTACCAGCCGCTGATCGGATCTCCGGGCATGCTTCCTCCTATGCGTAGCCGTATGGTTCGACGGACACGGCCGCGTGAATCTCCCCCCCCTGCAGCGAGACGCCGATCCAGAGGTCGCGCGTCGCGTCCACCGGGAGCGTCTTCGATGCGCCGCGCGTGGGCACCTGCAGCTCGAGCGTGACGGGGCCGCCGGCCGGCACTTCCACGGTCTCGGCCAGACCGTAGAGCCGCTTGGTGGTGACGCCGGTCCGCCGGGCGCGCTCCTCGCCATCCACCCGGATGACCACTTCGTCGTTCTCGAAGCCGTCCTGCAGGTCGATGGCGAGGGTGGGCACGGCGGCCATGGTACGCCCGCTCAGCGGTGAGAATTGGGCTATGCTCCCCCCTCAGCCCCATGGACATTCACCAGATCGCGCGGTACCGCGTGGACCGGCTCATCGGTGTTGGGGGGATGGGCGAGGTCTACCTGGCGGAGGACTCCATGCTCCAGCGCAAAGTCGCGTTGAAGCTCCTCCCCGAGCGCTTCTCGGAGGATGAAGACCGGGTGCGGCGCTTCCAGCGGGAGGCGCGGGCGGCCTCGGCGCTGAACCATCCCAACATCATCACCATCTACGAGGTGGGGCAGGCGGACAGCCGCCATTACATCGCCACCGAGTACATCGACGGCCGCACGCTGCGCGACCGCATCTCCTCCCGCAACACCATGACCATCGCCGACATGCTGGACATCTCCCTCGGCGTGGCCAACGCGCTCTGCGCCGCGCACGAGGCGGGCATCCTCCATCGCGACATCAAGCCGGAGAACATCATGCTCCGGCCGGACGGCTACGTGAAGGTGCTCGACTTCGGGCTGGCCAAGCTGCAGGACGGCGGCGGCCTCCTCAACAACAGCACCACCGGCGCGGTGATGGGCACGCTGCTCTACATCTCGCCCGAACAGGCCCGCGGCCACCATCCCGACTCGCGCTCGGACATCTACTCCCTCGGCGTCGTGATGTACGAGATGCTGACCCGGCGGCCGCCCATCGCCACCGACAGCTTCGTCGCGCTGGCCATGGCCATCGCCACGCAGGAGCCGGAGGCGCCGTCCCGCATCACGCCGGGCGTGCCGCCGCAGCTCGACCGCATCGTGCTCAAGACGCTGGAGAAGGATCCGGCCCGCCGCTACCAGACCGCGCGCGAGCTGGTGAGCGATCTGCGCACGCTGCGGCAGGAGCTGGAGTTCGAGAACAAGCTGACCTCCACGACGCTGACGCCGACGCGCCGGCCGTCTTCGCCCGATCTCGAGCATCAGACCACCGCGCTGCTGTCGTTCCCGCCGCAGTCGACGAGCAGCATCTTCCAGCTCTGGAAGGAGCAGCTCCGCCGCGCGCCGGCCGCCGTGGCCGCGCTGATCTTCGTCTCGCTCGCGATCGTGGTCTACGCCGTGGTGCGCAACAACTTCGTCGGCGAGCGGGCCATCGACTCGGTGGCCGTGCTCCCCTTCACGAATGCCTCCGGCGATCCGAACAGCGAGTACCTCTCGGACGGCATCTCCGAGTCGATCATCGACTCGCTCTCCCAGTTGCCGCAGCTGCAGGTCGTCGCGCGCAGCACCACCTTCCGCTACAAGGGCAAGATCACCGATCCCCTGGCCATCGGGCGCGAGCTCAAGGTGCGCGGCGTGGTCACCGGGCAGCTGCTGCAGCGCGGCGACACGGTCATCGTCCGCGCGCGGCTCACGGACGTGCGCAAGGGGACGCAGATCTGGGGACAGCAGTACGACCGCAGACTGGCCGACGTGCTGCCGCTGCAGCAGGACATCGCCAGCGAGATCTCGGAGGAGCTGCGCATCAAGCTCACCGGCGAGGAGCGCAAGTTGCTGGCGCGCCGCAACGCGGACAGCAGCGAGGCGTTCCAGCTCTATCTCAAGGGCCGCTACTTCCGGAACAAGTACAACGAGGAAGCCATCCGCAAGGCGATCGGCTACTTCAATCAGGCCATCGACAACGACCCGACGTACGCCCTCGCTTACGCCGGCCTGGCCGACGCGTACTACGGCCTCTCCAACCTCTACATGGCGCCGCTCGAGGCGATGCCGCGCGTGCGGGAGGCGGCGCGCCGCGCCCTCGACCTGGACGACTCGGTGGCCCAGGCGCACACCTCGCTGGCGCTGTCCCTGGCCTGGTTCGACTGGGACTTCCGCGGGGGCGAGCGCGAGTTCCGCCGCGCGCTCGATCTCAATCCGAACGATGCGGAGGCGCATCGGCTGTACGCGCTGTTCCTCACCGCCACGGGCCAGTTCGAGCGCGCCATCGCCGAGGCTCGGCGGGCGACCGAGATCGATCCGCTCAGTGTGCCGGCGAGCTGGGATCTCTCCCGGGCGCTCTTCTTCGCCGGACGGTACATGGAGGCGGAGGAGCAGACGCGGCGGACCATCGAGCTCGATCCGCACTTCGCGCAGGCCTACATGACCCAGTCGCAGATCGCGTTCGCGCAGGGGCGGACGGCCGATGCGCTGGCGCTGCTGGACAAGGCGATGGAGCTCGGCGGCCGCTCGGCGCTGCTCGTCTCCATGTGGGGCTATGAGCAGGCGCTGAGCGGCAACAAGGAGGCCGCCGCGAAGGCGATCGAGGAGCTGAAGAAGCGGCCGTCCTACACGCTGCCGCTGTTCCTGGCCCGCCTCCACGCCGCGCGCGGCGAGAACGACCAGGCCATGCAGTGGCTCCAGCAGCTCTACAACGACCGCTCCGAGTCGGTGGTGTGGCTCAAGGTCGATCCGACGCTGGCCACCCTGCGTGAGGACGCGCGCTTCGCGGCCATGGTGAAAAAAGTGGGCATGTAGCCCCTTCTCCCCGCCGCGGCAGGGGTGAGGGGGCGGCTAGAACCTCCGCGCCGGCCGCGCCCGCACCGGATCGACGTACACGACGCGGATCACGCTGGTCAGGCGCGTGGACGGCCCGACGACCACCGCCACCTCGCCGTTCTGCGGCCGGGCCGAAACGTCATACTCCGAGGTGTCACCGCCGACGTCGACCGCGTTCGTCACCAGCGCGCCGCTCTCGGAGAGAAACGCGTAGTACACCCGGGTGCGGTTGCCAACCGGATTCATCCACAACAGCACGTAATGCGCGCCGTCCCAGGCCAGCTTCGCGTCGCGGCCGGCCGTGATGGTCTGTTCGGGGCGCAGCGTTCCGTCCGCGCTGACCGTTGCGCCGACGAGCTGCTGGCCATCGAAATTGGTCCACACGGCGAAGAACTCGGTGCCGTTGGAGGCGACGGCCGGCGAGAAGCCGGAGGCGGTCAGCACGCGCGGCCCGGAGCGCGGCGCGCCGTCGGCCGCAAGGACGGCGAGCTCCGTCCGCGTCGCCCGGGTCGAGGCCGGCAGGTTGTACGTGTAGCGGTCCCACGCGACCAGCGAGTCGCCGTTCGCGGAGGCGATGGAGATGCGGCGCGCAACGTCTGCTCCGCCGGGGCTGAGCACGCGGATGCCGGACTCGGGGACGCCGTTTCCATCCACGGTTCGGGAGACGATCGCGTTCGAGACATGGCTCCAGACCACCACGTACCGCGTGCCGTTCCAGGCGACGGCGGGCGGCGCCACGCCGGGGTCTTCGCCCAGGATCTGCGGGTTGAAGCTGTTGTTCAGCGGCGGGAGCAGCTCCGCCTTGACCAAACCGTTCTCCGTCCAGACGAACAGCGCGTGCTCGCCGTTCGAGGCGACCGCGGCCGGGCCGAAGTTGCTCGTGGCGAGGATCAGCTGCTGGTCCGCGGCGAGCGTTCCGCGGCTGTCCACCACCGCGGCATGCAGCCCTTCCGGCGAGCTCCAGGCGAACGCGGCGCCGTTGCGCATCAGCGCCACGCGCGGCGCGCCAGCGCTGGGATCGGTCACGAGCGGGATCTCGGCGGCACGGGCGGCGGTGGCGGCGGTGAGAAGGAGCGCTAAGAGGAGGTTTCGTCGGGTCATGACGAGACGTAGCAGCGCCAGATGCGTGCCACGATGGCGGCGCCAGTTGACAAAATTGTGGGTAGGGAAACGGAACTTATCCGCTCCACCTATGAACGGATGAGCATGCGAGGGGCGGACCGGCGCCTCCGCGAAGCGCGGACGGTGTCGCTGCGTGCGTTCGACTGGGAGCGGCCGTTGCTGGCCACCCTCCGCCACTCGACCCTTCCGCGGAACGAAGAGATCGCCGGGAGCCCGCTGGCGGAGGCCGGCACGCGCGATCGGCTGTCGCTGGTCGCGCAGTTCGCCGCGCATCAGGCGCTGCTGCAGTTCGCCGGCATCGCCGACGGCGACTTCGATGCCGAGGAGTGGTGCGTCGTCCGCCGCCGCGGCGCGGACTGCCGGCTGGTGCGCATCGGAGCCCGCGCGCCGGACGTCGCCGGCGCGCCGCCGCCTTTGACGCTCATTCAACAGTTCGCCGAGCACGTGACGGCGCCGACATTGGAAGTGCTCAAGCAGCCGTGGGGACGCGCCGACTCGGTCTATCTGGAGGCATATGCGCGGCTGCGGGGCGACATCGCGGCAGACGTGCGCTGGACCCGGCGCGCCGCATACGGGGAGCTCGCCGCGCCCGGTCCGGACGCGTTGCGCACGCTCGCCGCCGAGCGGTATGCGAGCGCGGATCCCTCGTGCCTGGAATCGCTGGAGACGCTGGCCGCGCTCGATGCCACCCGGCGCCTGATCGTGCTGCGCGGTGTGGGCCTCTTCGAGCGCTACGGCGCGTTCCGCGAGGTCGACAAGCGGCTGAGCGAGAGCGAAGCCGCGGAGCGGCTCATGCCGCGGTTCGAGAAGGCGATCGTCGTGCTCGCGGACGAAGAGGCGTTCGACGCCTCGTCGCGCAAGCTGGTGCAGATCCTCTCCTCGCTGCCCGGCGCCACCTGGATCGGCTCGACCGGCACGCCTCTGCCCGACGCCGCGCACTTCCTCGTCGCTCCATCGCTCCCCATGCGCCGCGCGCTCGAGGAGCGGCTGCGCGCGATCCCGGTGCACCAGCGGCGCGGGAAGCTGGAGCGCTTCGTCGAGTCGCCGGCCTTCGACGGGTGGCTCGAGCGCGGCGAGCTGCCGTGGGACGACCTGCCGCCCGCCGTGGCGCAGCTGGCGGAGCCGAAGCGTTCCTATCTCGCCGCCCTCGCCCTTCTCGGCCGAAGCATCCCGCGCGAGCTCGCCTCCCGTTACCTGCGCGAGCTGATGTGCGACGCCTCGCTGGAGGAGCTGGCCGTGGACGGTGTTTCAGCGCTGGAGAACGGCTCGTTCCTGTTTCTGGAAGACGCGGTGCGCGAGCAGACCGCTTCGCTGATCCCCGCCGCTTCGCGCGCCTCACTGTGCAAGGTCGCGGCTTCCGTGGCCGAGGAGAATGGCGACTTTCCTCGCGCGGCGCGGCTGCTTTCCGGCGCGGGCGAGAAGCTCACGCCGCATCTGGCCCGTAATCTCGCGGACACGCTGCTCGAAGCGGGCCGCTATCGCGATGCGAAGAATCTCGCGCCGCGGCTCGACGAGGCCGATCGCGAGCTGGTGCTGGCCGCGGCGGAGCGCCGCATGGGCGACTACACGCCGGCGCTGGCACGTCTGGAGCGTCTGCCCCGGTCGCTGGAGACCGACCTGCTGCGCGCCGAGATCCTGCTCGTCGAGCGCCGTGCGGACGAGGCGCACGCGCTGCTCGCGAGCACGCAAGGCGATGACGTGCGCCTGTCGTACGCCAGAGCAGTCGTCGCGTTGGACCGCGGCGAAACACCGGACGAGTCGTGGCTCGGCGACGACTACTACTCCGCGCGCTATCTCACCTATCGCGATGGCGACCTGCAACACGTCGAGGCCTCGCTGCAGCGCGCCCGCACCCCCGCCCAGCGCATCGACGCGCTGCTCGACCGGATGAACACGCTCTTCACCGCCGGCCGCTGGCCGGAGGCGCGGGCCGCCGCGATCGAAGCGCTGGTGGAGGTCGAGGAAACGCAGGGGGATCGTGCGGCGGGCGGCTTCCTCTTCGTCCTGGCCTACCTCTGCGCGGACGACGGCCAGTGGGCGCACGCCGCACACCGCATCGAGCGCCTGCACCAGTTCTACGGCTCCACCCGCGATGGCCGCCGCCTGGCGGAGCTCGACCTCCTCGCCGCGCACCTCGACTTCTCCCGCGGCCGGTTCGACGCCGCGCGCAACGCCGCCGCGGCGCTCGTGGCGGGGCGGCACGACCCGCAGATCCACGCCGCCGCCTGCCTCATCCTCGACGAGCTCGACTGGATCGAAGGCAAGCCCCATCCGCTGCGCATCGAGCATTCGCAGAACGTGGAGCTCGACCGCCGCGCGCGGATCAACGCCATGCGCCGCGCCGGCCTCGACACGCCGCCCAGCACTCCAACGACGGGCGCCGAAAAGCTGCAACTCTTCCGCTTCGCCCTGGGCCATCACCAGCACGCGCTCGCCGCCCAGCTCGCGAATGAGCTGGGCATCGAGCTGCGCCCACCCGCCCCCAAAGCGCCCGACGATCTGCGCATCCTCCGCCTCGCCGCCCTCGGGCACGACCTCGGCGTGCCGCACCGCTACCTCACCCGCAACCGCCTCGGCCAGTGGCATGGCGCCGAGTTGCCGAACGAGGAGCTGGATCGCATCCTCTCCATGGGTCAGACGGACTGGATCGCCTGCAGCGATCGCGAGCTGCTCTACCTGGAAGGCCTCTCCAGCTGGCCACCCGAGTCGCGCGATGCGATCGCCGCCACGTTCCGCACCCGTTCCGAGCTGCAGCGTCTGCGGCGGGTGATGGAGCAGGAGGAATCCGCCGCACCCCGTGCGCAAACGGTAGACGGAATCGTTGGCGACTCGCCGGCGATGAAAGAGGTTTTCGCCCTGATCGCGAAAGTGGCCAGGCGCGACGTCCCGGTCTGCATCCTGGGCGAATCGGGCACCGGCAAGGAGCTCGTCGCCCGGGCGATCTTCGCCGGCTCCTCGCGGCGGCACAAGCCGTTCATCGCCGTGAACTGTGCCGCGCTTCCCGAGAACCTGATCGAGAGCGAGCTGTTCGGCCACCTGCGCGGCGCGTTCACCGGCGCCGATCGCGACCGCGCCGGCCTGATCGAGACGGCGGACGGCGGCACGCTCTTCCTCGACGAGATCGGCGAGCTGCCGCCCGGCGCGCAGGCGAAGCTCCTCCGCTTCCTGCAGGAGGGCGAGTTCCGCCGCGTCGGCGACACCGCGAACCGCACCGCCGACGTGCGCATCGTCTCCGCCACGAACCGCAAGCTGGAGAGCGCGGTCGAGGACGGCCGCTTCCGGGAAGACCTCTACTACCGCATCCGCGGCGTGGAGCTCGCGCTGCCGCCGCTGCGCGAGCGCGCCGAAGACATTCGCCTGCTCGCGGCGCACTTCGTGAGCAAGGAGCGCGAGAAGCATCGCACCGGCCCGGCGCGCCTCTCGCCGGACGTCGAGGCGATCTTCCGCGCGTACGCCTGGCCGGGCAACGTGCGCGAGCTGCAGAACACCATCCGCGCCGCGCATGCGATGGCCGGCGAGGCGAAGGAGCTGGAGGTCGAGCATCTGCCCGAGCGCTTGCGGCAGATCGTCGCGCCGCGGGCCAGCTCGTCGTCCTATCAGGATGCCGTCGCGCGCTTCCGCCGCGACCTGATCGAGAAGTCGCTCGACCAGGCGATGGGAAACCAGAACCAGGCCGCCGCGATGCTCAACATCTCGCGCCAGGCGCTCGCCTATCAGATCCGCGAATTGGGGATCCTGGTGAACAAGCGGCCAAAAATGTAGGGCCGGCTCTCCAGCCGGCTCATGCCGGCCGATCCGCCATGCCGCGATGGGCCGGTTGGAGAACCGGCCCTACATTGTTACAACGCCTCAACGCCGCTGTGGCGAAACAGCGCCGCGTACCCCCCTTCCGCCCCAGCCGCCATACAATCATCCTGCTGTTACAAGGCGGAGTTATGGCATTTACAAAAATACTGCGGCGCGCGCTCTTCCTCCTGCCCCTGGCCGGTTGTGCGCTCTACACCGATGTGTCCATCGCTCCTCTCATCGTGATGCCCACCGGCATCGAGCGTGGCTCCGACGTTGCCTCCATGGTCCGCAAGGCCGACTACCTGCGCGCCATCGAGCTCACCTCGCTCGTCGACGGCCGGCAGCGGCGCAGCTATCAGGAGCTCGCGGCGCTCGGCTCGGCGGAGCTCGCGTCCGGCCGCTATGACGCCGCGCGGCGCCACCTGCGCAGCGCGCTCGATCTCGAGCCGCCGCGCGCCGTCTTCTCCACCGTGGCCTGGGACCTTGCCCAGGTCGAGTACATGCGCAACAACTACGAGTCGAGCCTCGACTGGGCTCAGTCCGCGATCGACCACGGGCTGAACGTGAAACGGTGGCACCTCGAATACCTCCGCGCGCTCAAGGGCGTGCACGTCTACCGCTTCTCCGGCCTGCCCAGCGACCGCCTGCCGATGAAGATCGGCCGTCCGGACGTGCCGCGCGTCGACGTGAAGCTGAACCAGACCAGGACGCTGAATGCGGTAGTCGACTCCGGCGCGGTGCTCTCCATCATCTCCGAGGACTCCGCCGCGGGGCTGCAGCTGCAGCAGATGCCGGAGGTGGAGGGCACGTTCTACGGCCTGCTCGGCGAGCCGATCCCGGTGCATTTCGCCGTGCTGCGCACGCTGGAGCTGGGGGACATCGTCCTGGAGAACGTGCCGGTGGCCATCATGCCGGACGACAAGATGAAGTTCCTGGTCACGGACAAGAAGGAGTTCAACATCGACTTCCTCCTCGGCGCGAACCTGCTCAAGGAGTTCCGCATCGAGATGGACTTCGCGCGCGAGGCCATCACCTTCACCCGCCTCACGGACGCCGACCGCGTGCCGGCTCCCGATCAGAACCTCTTCATCGAAGGCTTCCGCCCCATCGTGCGCGGGATGATCAACCGCCGCGGCTGGTTCACCTTCGTCCTCGACACCGGCTCGGAGGTGACGTTCCTCAACCAGGCGCAGCTGGCGCGGCTGCCGGTCAAGACCATCGCGCCGAAGATGCACGACGCCACCCTGCAAGGCCTGGGCGGCGCCCGCAAGCGGGGCGGCCGGCTGGATGACATCGAGCTCGGCATCGACCGCTGGGCCGGCACCTTCCGCACCATCCCCATGTACGACTCCGGCGACGAGCGCGCCTCCGGCATCCTGGGCGAGAACTTCCTGAAGAACTTCCGGGTGGTGCTGGACTTTGGAAGGATGCGGCTCGATCTGATCCGGCCGGGCTACAACTACATCGCCACGCCGCCCCAGGCGACGACGCTGCGGGCGCAGTCGTAGCCACGTGTCATCCCGAGCGCCGCAGAGGGCGAAGGATCCGCACTTTCAGGCGCGGCGCGAGGGCGGTACGGATCGTTCGGCGTCTCCGCGCCTCAGGATGACACCTTCTTCTTCTTCGCCGCCCACCCCTCCACCACCCGCTGCGGAATGCGGCTGAGGGCGAGCGCGTCGGGCGGCACGTCCTTTGTGATGGTCGAGCCGGCGCCGACGTACGCGCCCTTGCCGATGCGCACCGGTGCTACCAGCTGCGTGTCGCTGCCGATGAAGACGCCATCCTCCAGGATCGTCTGGTGCTTGTTCACGCCGTCGTAGTTGCAGGTGATGGTGCCGGCGCCGATGTTGACGTCCGCGCCGACCTCGGCGTCGCCGATGTACGAGAGGTGCGACGCCTTCGAGCCGGCGCCGAAGCGCGCCTTCTTCGTCTCCACGAAATTGCCCACTTTCACCTTCCGCCCGAGGTGCGTGCCGGGGCGGAGGTGCGCATAAGGGCCGACCGATGCCTCGTTCTCGATCGTGGCGCTCTCCGCGACGGTGCCGGTCTTGATGTGCACATCGTCCCCGATCGTGACGTTGTTGAGATGCACGCCCGGCTCGATGACGCAGTTGCGGCCGATGGTCGTGTTGCCTTCGATGGTGACAAATGGATAGACCACCGAGTCGGCCCCGATCGTGACCATGGAGTCGATCACCACCGTGGAAGGATTGCGGAACGTGACGCCCTCCGCCATCAGCCTGGCCACGACGCGCTTCTGGATCTCGGCCTCGACGTTGGCCAGATCGGCGCGCGAGTTCACGCCGAGGGCTTCGACCGGGTCGTCGACGATGACGGCGCCGACGCGGTGGCCGCTCTTGCGCAGCATGCCGAGAACGTCCGTGAGGTAGTACTCGCCCTGCGCGTTGTCGGTGGAGAGATTGCGCAGGTTGTCGAGCAGAGGCGCGGCGTCGAAGACGTAGATGCCGGCGTTCACCTCATCGATCTGCTTCTGCTCGGGCGTCGCGTCCTTCGCCTCGACGATCCGCATCACGCCGCCGTCGCCGTCCCGCACGATGCGGCCGTAAGACGCGGGCTGGGCGAGCTTCATGGTCAGCAGGGTGAGCGCGTTGCCGTTGCGCTCATGCTCGTCGATCATGCGTTGCAGCGTTTCGGCGCGGGTGAGCGGCACATCGCCGGAGAGGATCAGCACCTTCTCGCCCGAGATCGCGTCCGCCGCCTGCAGCACCGCGTGGCCGGTGCCGAGCTGCTGCTCCTGCACCGCGAAACGCGCGCGGCCGCCGATCGCGCTCTGCACGGTCTCCCGTTGATGGCCGACCACGACGACGGGCGGCTGCGAGCTGACGCCGGCCGCGAGGTCCAAAACGTAGTCGATGATCGGCCTGCCTGCCGCCTCGTGCAGCACCTTGATCTTCGCGGACTTCATCCGCGTGCCGAGGCCCGCGGCGAGAATGATGACGTCGAGGTTCTGGCTCATCCTTCGTTCCTTCTCATGCGCTCGAGGGTGCGGCCGTAGCTGTCGTAGAGGCGGAAGATCGTCTCCGCCAGCGCCGACGGATCGTGCCGCACGAAATTGCCCTCTGCAATGATGTCGCCGAAGAACGGCGTCACGCCGAGCTCGCGCACCGCGTTGGCCTCGAATTGCACCGGGTGCTGGTTCTCCGCGGCATACGCGGCCAGGATCTGTTCCGTGGGGCGCCGGCCGTTCATGATCATCACGTCGACCACCAGGCCCGCGTGCTCCACGATTGCGGCCAGGTGCTCCTCCGCCGCGAGGCCGTCCGTCTCGCCGGGCTGCGTCATCACGTTGCAGACGTAAACGCGCAATGCCTTCGCCTTCCGCAGCGCCTCGGCGATCGGCTTGATGAGCAGGTTCGGCAGCACGGAGGTGTAGAGCGAGCCGGGGCCGATCAGGATGAGGTCCGCCCTGGCCAGGGCTTCGAGCGCGGCCTGCGGCGGCGTGGCATCGGCCGGCTCGATGGCCAGCTGCCGGATGCGCGTGTGCCGCTGCGCGTTGCTCACTTTCTCGCCCAGGGTGGAGCCGCTGATGGCTACCTCGCCGACGAGCTCGCGGCCGTCGTCCAGCATGGCGCGGAGGCGGACGTCGGCCAGGGTGGAGGGATAGATCTCGCCGCAGATGGCGAGGACTTCCGAGGCGGCGAGGATGGCGTGGTCGAAGCCGCCGGTGATGTCCGTCAGGGCAGCGAGCAGCAGGTTGCCGAGCGCGTGGCCGTGCAGCGTGGAGTCGTTCGACGATTCGAAGCGGTAGTTGAACAGGCGGGAGAGGAGCTGTTCCTCCTCGGCCAGGGCGACGATGCAGTTGCGGATGTCGCCCGGCGGGAGCATGCCGAGCTCCTTGCGCAGGACGCCGGAGCTGCCGCCCTCGTCCGTGACCGTGACGATCGCGCCGAGGTTGCGCACCGACCAGGCGCCCTCCGCATCGACGTAGCGTTTCAGCCCGCGGAGGAGCGTCGAGAGGCCGGTTCCGCCGCCGATGGCAACGATGTCGAGGCCGGGATGGCGCATGCGATTTAGCGTGTCATCCTGAGCTGCGTAGACAGTGAAGGATCCGTACCGATCCTGCGCCGCGCCTGAAGGTGCGGATCCTTCGTCGTCCGCGCGACTCAGGATGACACGGAATCACTTCTTCTTCAGTTCCGTCAGCACCAGCTTGGCCACGGCTTTCAGCGTATCGAACACGCCCGTGCCGGCCATGGCCACCGCCTCGAAGGTCGGCTCGCCCTTGAAATTGAGCTGGCGGTACATCTCGTCCGCCGACACCGCGGTGGGGAGGTCGCGCTTGTTGAGCTGCAGCGCATAGGGTACGGTCTTGAGGTCGTAGCCCTGCTCCTTGAGGTTCTTGTCCAGGTTCTGCAGCGACTCGACGTTCGCCTCCATCCGCGCTTCCTGCGAGTCGGCCACGAAAATCACGCCGTCCACCCCCTTCAGGATCAGCTTGCGGGAGGCGTCGTAGAAGACCTGGCCGGGGACGGTGTAGAGGTGGAAGCGCGTCTTGAAGCCGCGCACCGTGCCGAGGTCGAGAGGCAGGAAGTCGAAGAAGAGCGTGCGGTCCGTCTCGGTGGCGAGGGAGATCAGCTTGCCCTTGGCCTGCGGGTTGGTCTTGTCATAGATCCACTGCAGATTCGTCGTCTTCCCGCACAGTCCGGGACCGTAGTAGACGATCTTGCAGTTGATCTCCCGCGCGGCGTAGTTGATGAACGTCATGGGTCGTCGTTATTCGCTGAAGAGGCTGTCGATGTCCTCGTCGGTGATCTCAGCGAACGGCGAGTCGAAGCGGTTCGCCAGGTTGCCGCGGTCTGCCTCGGCCTTTCTCAGGAGCTGCTCGAACGTCCGCTCCAGCTCCTGCGATGCCTTCTTCACGCGCAGCCGCACCAGGCCGAGGGACGACTTCTCGTCGAAGATCACCACCAGGATCACGCGCTGGGCGACGAGCGAGATGTGGATGTTGTCCCGCTCCCCTTCGTGGAAAAGGATCGAGAACTCCTTCTCGCCGATGAGCTTGGCCAGGCCATCGGTCGCCGCGACGTTTCCGGCCGTGAGCGACGCCAGGGAGGTCGCGTCGACGCCGCGCATGTCTCCCTGGACGGCGATCTGCTGGCCGTTCTTGTCGACCAGGAAGACGATCTTCGAGTTGGAGTCGACCTGCAGACGCTGGAGGATGTCCTTGATCTGCTGGTACTCCTCCTCGTACATCACGAGATCAGGAGAGGCCATTCATTCCCCGTTTGTAGCGTATTGGACGGGACGGAAATGTATAACACACCTTAGTGTCATCCTGAGGCGCGAAGACGCCGGCCACGGGCCGGAGCGCCCGAAGGCATAGCCCTTCCGGACGCGAGGCTCCTCCATTGGATGTGTCATCCTGAGGCGCGCAGACGCCGAAGGATCTCCCGGCAAGCGCGAGGAGATCCTTCGCCCTCTGCGGGTCTCAGGATGACATATGCACGTCAAATCTCGCGGCGTCCTTCCAGGGCCTTGGCCATGGTGACCTGATCCGCATACTCCAGGTCGCCTCCCACCGGCAGCCCGAAAGCGAGCCGGGTGGTCCGGACCTCGAACGGCCGCAGCTGCTGCGCGATGTAGAGCGCCGTCGCCTCCCCCTCCACGTTCGGGTTCGTGGCGATGATCACCTCGCGAAGGCTGCCCGCCTTCACCCGCTCCACGAGGCCGGCCACGTCGATGTCCTGCGGCCCGATGCCTTTCAGCGGGGAGAGCGCGCCGAGCAGGACGTGGAAGACGCCTTTGAAGTCGCGCGTCGACTCGATCGTCTGGATGTTGAACGCTTCTTCCACCACGCAGATCACGGACGGATCGCGGCGCGGATCCGAGCAGATTGCGCACGGCTCGACGTCCGTCATGTTGTTGCACACCGAGCAGCGGAAGATCTTCGACTTCACCTCCAGGATCGCTTCCGCCAGCGACTCCGCCTCGGAGGCCGGCCGCTTGAGGATGTGGTAGGCCAGCCGGGACGCCGATTTGCCGCCGATGCCGGGGAGCTTGGTCAGCTCGTTGATCAGGGTGGCCAGCGGCGGGGCGGTCATCGAGCTAGAAGAGGCCGGGGATCTTCATCCCGCCGGTCATGGAGCCCATGGTCGACTGCAGCTGCTCATCGACCTTGCGTCCCGCCTCGTTCACCGCGGCCAGGATGAGATCCTGCAGCATCTCCACGTCGTTCGGATCGACCGCTTCCTTGTCGATGATGATGCCGAGGAGCTCTTTGGAGCCGGCCATGGTGGCTTTGACCATCCCGCCGCCGGAGGTGCCCTCGACCTGGATGTTGGCCATCTGGCTCTGCATCTGCTCCTGCATCTGCTGGGCCTGCTTCATCAATTGCTTGATGTTCATCGTGTCTCCTTGATCTCCGCTCCCAGATGCTTCTGGAAGGATTTGAGGACCGGATCATCGCGCAGCGCGGAGGGCTTCTCTTCCGCCCGCCGCCCGCCCGGCTTCTCCGCCGCCTCCGCCTTCGCGTCGATGGTGATGCGCTCGCCGAACACCTCGGAGGCGATCTGCTCGATCGTCGCCTTCGCGTCCAGCAGCAGGTCGACATAGGAAGGGTCGTCGAAGGTGTAGACGATGCGGTTGCCGTCCTTGTCCGCCCGCTTCGCCTGGTCGATGTAGCTGGCGATGAGCGGCTTCGACTTCTGGAGGCGGCCGGTCAGCGCGGAAAGATCTCCTTTCCTGGCAGGCTGTGAACGTAGGGCCGGCTCTCCAGCCGGCCCGCGGCGAGCAGGAGTGCTCGCCGCCGCATTGCCTCCAGAAAGCGCCTCTTCCACCGCCCGCAGCCTGGGGAACGTCGCCGCCTTGAGCAGCGCGATCTCCACGGCCAGCCTCTGGTGCTCGGCGCGATTCACCGTCTCATCGTCGCGCAGCAGCAGGTTCGCGATGCGCAGCAGCTCGGAGTACGAAAAGCGCTCGGAGACGGAGCGGATGGTGGCCACGTCTTCCGGCGTGCCGGCGAGCATCGCGGGCGGCGCGCCGCCGGCCACGAGCAGCATGTTGCGCACGAAGTTGAGCAGGTCGCGGAAGAGCATCTTGAAGTCGCGGCCGCTCTCGGAGGCCTCGCCCAGCGCTTCGAGGATCGCGCCGTGGTCGCCCTCGCCGATGTAGCCGATGAGGCGGGCGAAAAAGCTCGTGTCGGCGAGGCCGAGGATGGTGGCGACGTCGTCCGCCGTGATGTTGCGGCCGGCGAAAGCGATGATCTGGTCGAGCAGCGAGAGCGCGTCGCGCACGGAGCCCTCGCCGCGCCGGGCCACGATCTCCAGCGCCTCCCGCGTGGCCTCGATCCCTTCCGACTCGCAGATCTGCTTCAGCCGCGCGATCAGCTCCTCGAGCGAGATCTTGCGCAGCTGCTGGCGCTGCACGCGGGAGATGATCGTGGCCGGAACCTTCGCCATCTCCGTGGTGGCGAACATGAAGATGACGTGGGGCGGCGGCTCCTCCAGGATCTTGAGCAGCGCGTTCCAGGCGCCGGCGGAGAGCATGTGCGCTTCGTCGATGATGAAGATGCGGTAGCGGTCGCGCGCGGGCTGGAACTGCGTCATCTCGCGCAGCTCGCGGATGTTGTCGACGCCGGTGTAGGTGGCGGCGTCGATCTCGCGCACGTCCATGTCGATGCCTTCGGTGATCTCCCGGCAGATCGAGCAATCGTTGTCCGGCTCGGTGGCCGGGCCGTTCACGCAATTGAGGGCCTTGGCCAGGATGCGCGCGGCGGTGGTCTTGCCGATGCCGCGCACGCCCGCGAAGAGGTACGCATGATGGATGCGCCCCGACTCGATCGCGTTCTGGAGCGTCCGCACGACCGTGTCCTGGCCGATCATGTCGCTGAACCGCTGCGGACGATATTTACGGGCGAGTGCCTGGTAGGACATGTTGGCGAATTGAAAATTGAAAATTGAAAATTGAAAAGAGAAATCTGGCGCAGGCAGCTGCCCTTTTTCAATTTTCAATTTTGCATTTTCAATTTCGCGGCTTGCCGCGCGCCCGCTCGGAAGAGCCCAGGCCGTTCTGCGTCACACAGGGTAGGCACCTTATCGCTGCTTCCTTCCGGACCTGACGAGGTTCGGTGCTCCTGCTGCACAGGACCCGGGCTCATCCCAGCGGGCCGCGGCGGCGCATTGTACAACCTCCCCGCGGTCGCCGCCCTTCCCGGCGATCAGCAGGCGGCGATCAGCGATCAGCCCGCCTTCGTTCTCCTGATCGCCGATCGCCATCACGGAATCAGCAATGCCTTGCCCGCCGTCTTCCTTCCCTCCAGCAACCGATGCGCCTCGCCCGCCTCGCGCAGCGGCAGCTCGCGGTCGATGCGCAGCCGCACCTTGCCCGATTCCAGGTCGGCGAAGAGGTCGCGGGCGCGCCAGAGGAGCTCCTCGCGCTTCTCCGTGTAGTGGCCGAGGCTGGGGCGGGTGAGGAAGGCGGCCTTCTTTGCCAGGCGGGACGGCTCCAATGCCGGCACGGTCCCGCTCGACTGGCCGAAGAGGGCGAGCATGCCCCGTGTGGCGAGCGATTCGAGGCTCTTGTCGAACGTCGTGCGGCCCACCGAGTCGTAGACGACGTCCACGCCGCGGCCGTCCGTCAGGCGCATGACCTCGGCCTGAAAGTCCTGCGTCGTGTAGTCGATCACCGCGTCCGCGCCGTCGCCGTGCACGATGTCCAACTTCGTGGTCGAGGCCGTGCCGAACACGCGCGCGCCGCGCGCCTTCGCCATCTGCACGAGGATCCCGCCCACCCCGCCCGCCGCCGCATGCACGAGCGCGGTGTGCCCCTCGCGCAGCACGAACGTACTGTTGATCAGGTAGTGCGCCGTCATCCCCTGCAGCATCGCGGCGGCGGCCGCGCGCGCGTCGATCGAGTCCGGCAGCGGCACGAGCTTGTCGGCCGCCACGATGGCGTACTCCGCGTAGGCCCCCCGCACCCCCGCCCACGCCACCCGGTCGCCCGGCTGCACCTCGGTTGCGCCGCCTCCCACCGCCTCCACCACCCCCGCCCCCTCGGAGCCGGGCGTGAACGGCAGCGGCATCGGGTAGAGGCCGGTGCGGTGGTAGACGTCGATGAAGTTCACCCCGATGGCCTCGAGCTTCACCAGCGCCTCGCCGCCCTTCGGCGCCGGCTTCTCCACCTCGGCGTACTCCAGCACTTCCGGCCCGCCGTTGCGGGACACGCGAATCGCTTTCATCGGCAGCTCCTCCTCACCACGCGGAGCGGAAGGCTTTCTTCGCCTCCGCGATCCGCTTCTCGTCGCGCTTGTAGAACGTCCACTGCTTGATGCGCTTCGCCCGCACCAGCCCTGCCTGCACCAGGACGCGCAGGTGCTCGCTGGCGGTCGGCGGGCTCACGCCCAGCTTGTCGGCGATGAAGACGCCGCACACGCCGTCCCGCACCAGGTCGCCTTCCACCTGGGGCGGGAAGTGCTCGACCGGCTGCTTGAGCCAGAAGAGAATCTGTAACCGCTTCTCGCTGGCCAGGGCCTTGACGATGTCGACAGGAAGCATCTAAGCTAATTTGCCAAATGGCTAATTCATTGTCAATGCCTGCCGTCGATCGCGAGGGGGTGGAGGCCGCCGCCGCGCTCATCCGCCCCTACGTCCGGGAGACGCCCGTCCTCGCCGCGCGCGGCGCCGACTTCGGCCTGCCGGATGTCGACCTCTTCTTCAAGCTCGAGTCCCTGCAGCGCTCCGGCTCCTTCAAGGCGCGCGGCGCATTCGCCAGCCTCCTGATGCGCGAGGTGCCGCGGGCCGGCGTGGTCGCCGCCTCGGGCGGCAACCACGGCGCCGCGGTCGCCTACGCGGCGCAGCGCCTCGGCGTCCCGGCCTCGATCTACGTGCCGACCGTTTCCTCGCCGGCCAAGATCCAGCGCATCCGCGACTACGGCGCGCGGCTCGTCGTCACCGGCGACCGCTATGCCGACGCGCTGGCGGCGAGCGAGACGTACGCGGCCGAGTCGGGCGCGATGCGCATCCATGCCTACGATCAGCCGGAAACGCTCCTCGGCCAGGCCACGATCGGCCTGGAGCTGGAGCGGCAGACGGACGGCATCGATACGCTGCTCGTGGCGGTCGGCGGCGGCGGGTTGATCGGCGGCATCGCCGCCTGGTTCGCCGGACGGGTGAAGATCGTCGGCGTGGAGCCCGAGGGGGCGCCGACGCTGACCACCGCGTTGCGGGCGGGGCGGCCGGTGAATGCCGACGCGGGGAGCATCGCCGCGGATTCGCTGGCTCCGCAGCGGGTGGGGGAGTTGATGTTTCCCATCGCGCGGGAGCACGTCGCTCAAGTGGTGCTGGTGACGGATGACCACATCCGCGAGGCGCAGCGCAAACTGTGGAACGTCCTGCGCATCGTCGCCGAGCCAGGCGGCGCCGCGGCGTTCGCCGCGCTCATCGGCGGCGCCTATCGGCTGGGCGCGGGCGAGCGCGTGGCGGTCGTCGTCTGCGGCGCGAATACCGACGCCGTGAAATTCGACTGAGAGGAAGCCATGATCATTCAGGAAACGCTCAACGCACTCGGCATCACGCTGCCGGAGCCGACGCCGCCCCTCGCCGCGTTCGTCCCCTTCGTCCGCACCGGCGAGCTCGTTTACATCTCCGGCCACATCTCCAAACAACGCGGCAAGCTCGGCGCCGATGTCACGGTGGAAGAAGGCAAAGAAGCCGCGCGCCTGGTCGCCATCGACCTTCTCGGCACGCTGAAGGCGGCGGTGGAGGACCTCGAGCGCGTGCGGCGGATCGTCAAGCTGCTGGTGCTGGTCAACAGCACGGTGGAGTTCAGCGAGCAGCACCTCGTGGCCAACGGCGCGTCGGAGCTGCTCAGGAAGGTGTTCGGCGACAAAGGCGCCCATGCGCGGAGCGCGTTCGGCGTGGCCCAGCTGCCGTTCGGCGCGGCGGTGGAAATCGAGCTGATTGCCGAAGCGGATTGACTCGACGCTTGCTTCGCGCCGGTGAGCGGAGGTGATCACGCCGCGCGGCGTTGGTGTAAAACTGGCGATGTGAACAGCATGAGATCAGGCCTGCCTGCTGCCGTTGCGCTTTTCACCTTTGCTTGTGCGACCGCTCCGCCGCCTCCGGCGCCCGCCGTGCAAACTTCACCGCCGCCCGCGCCCGCGCCGGCCGCCGCGGTGTCCGCCGAGGCGCTTGCCGATCGAAGCGGTGATTCGCCGGAGACGGCGATCGCCGTGCCGGCGGATGCACCGAACGGCGGCGTCGACTTCGAGAACGAATGGATCTTCCGGCAGTACGGCCGCTTCCGCCGGAACGGGAGCGGGACCGGCTCGGTCAACAGCCGGCGGTACAACATCGTGAAAATCGAGCTGGCGGACGGCAGCAGGAAGACGGTGTACTTCGACATCACCGAGAACTGGGACCGCTGGAGCCCGCATCCGTAAAAACACGTAGGGCCGGCTCTGCAGCCGGCCCCGTGAATCGGTGTTGCTGATCGAACGGTTACTTGACGCAGCTCTTCGTCGCGTTCGAGTACTCCATCTGGTAGCCGTAGAGGTGCGTGCCGACCGTCTCGTCGAAGAGGAAGTCGAGCGTCGCGCCGCCCCAGGCGCACTTATCGTCCGCCTCGTAGCCGGCGCGGTCCCACCACGCGTTGAGGCGCGCATCGGTCATCGCCTCGCGCGTCTCGTGCACCAGGAAGTGCTCCTGATCCTGGATCGCGGTCCAGGCGGCCTTGCCGTGGCAGCCGGAGCAGCCCGGGTACGGCTGGATCGAGTACTTGATGGAGGCGGAGAGATTCACGCCGTCGCCGTTGCCGTGGTAGGCGCAGTACTGGAGGTTCGTGCCGCCGCAGGACTGCGCGCCGGTGCCATCATCGGAGAAGTAGCCGGAGGGGATGAACACTTCGTAGATCGTGTCCGTCTTGCAGCCGCCGGCGAGCGCCGTGCAGGAGAGCCGAGCCTTGGCCTGGACCATGGCGTCCGTCACCTTGGTGGCGGGAGGCGGCACGGCGTCGTAGACGTCCGGCTGCGTGCCCTTGAGGCTGGTCGAGCCGGTGCTGCGGTACTGGCTGAGCATCCCGATGTGCTTCATCATCGCGTTCGGGTCGTCGCGGAAGGAGATGACCTCCTTCACGTAGTTGTCGGTCGTGGTCGAGGCCCAGCCCCAGAAGATGAAAACGACCTTGGCGTTGGTCAGGACTTCGCCGCCGTGGTCGACGAGATTGCCGGAGCCGCCCGGCCTGGCGAAGTTGCTCACGCCGTTGCCGTCATGGTCCTTGTCTTTGGATTTGTGTTTCCCCACTCCGGGGTTGAGCTCCTGTCCAAACGCGGACGCGGTCAGGAGAGCGAGACAGAACAGCATCGCGAACGACTTCTTCATTCTTGAAATCCTCCTCAGGGTTTTGCCGTCTCCACTGCAAGACCGTGCCAGAACGGGGGATTTACGTAAGTTACTGAAAATGAACGAAAGCGTTCGCGGCTAGTGGAGCATTCATTGACCCGCAGCGCAAAATTTGACCCGCATAGTGGTCTCAAAACTGCGCAGGCTCAGCAGGGAGGGGTGGGGTCGGGGAGGGAGGAACTGGCGGAGAGAGTGGGATTCGAACCCACGGTACGCGATTAACGTACACACGCTTTCCAAGCGTGCGCCTTAAGCCACTCGGCCATCTCTCCTGGGTGGTGCAAACGGGTCGAGGTTCATCGGGACGAGGAAGTGGGCCGCGGCTTTGCCAACCAACGCCCGCGCGGCGTGCGCGCTGGCGGAGAGGGGGGGATTCGAACCCCCGATACCCGTTAGGGTATAACGGTTTTCGAGACCGCCGCATTCAACCACTCTGCCACCTCTCCGTTCGGTCGCGGACGCGCAGTTGACGGAAGAACGACTGCAGAAGAGCGCGGGAGCGCTCCTCCATGAAGCCGGCCTCCACCTCGAGGCGGTGATTCAGCCGGGGATCCTGCACCAGGTTGCCGAGAGAGCCGCAAAACCCCGCCTTCGGGTCGGACGCGGCGAACACCAGCCGGTCGATGCGGGCGTTGACCAGAGCGCCGGCGCACATCGCGCACGGCTCGAGCGTGACCAGCATCGTCGTCCCCTCGAGTCGCCAGTCGCCCAGGGCGATGGCTGCTTCGCGGATCGCGTACAGCTCGGCGTGGCCGAGCGGGTCGCCCGATTCGCGGCGATTGCGGCCGCGGCCGATGATCCGCCCTTCACCGTCGACGATGACGGCGCCGACCGGGATCTCCCCTTCGGCTCCGGCTTCTTCGGCAAGCGCGAATGCTTCGTCCATCCACTGCGCTTGACTCATCCTTCAAAGAGTACAACGGCGGGCTCGTTCAGCCCGCCGTCACTGGGAAACGTATTTGGTGCACCCACGAGGACTCGAACCTCGAACCTTCTGATCCGTAGTCAGATGCTCTATCCAATTAAGCTATGGGTGCGAGCACATGCGAGTAACCGGAGCGTTTCGGCCTGCATTCCGCCGCCGAATCGCGGACGCGGATTCTAGCCGCGGCCGTCCGGAAGCGCAACAACTCCACGCCCTGGAGGGATCTGGTGGACATCCGGCAGTTGGAGTAGACTTATCCGCCTCAGAGCGCAGCAAGCACACAATTCACGCCTCTCCGGCTGGTTTCTGCCTTCCAACCCTTCCCCAACCAGCCGCGGAGGCGTGATTTTTTTGCGCTCGTCCCTCCCTCTAGTAAATTAAGTGACTCACGTGGACCTCTTTTCGTTCGATGACGAGTATGTGCGCCGTCTGGCTGCAGGCGACCGCGCTACGGAAGAGCATTTCCTCCGCTACTTTCAGGAGCTCCTGTTCATCAAGCTCCGCGGCCGCCTGCGCTCGACCCAGGCCATCGACGACGTGCGCCAGGAGGTCTTCCTCCGCGTCTTCCGCTTCCTCCACTCCAAGGAAGGCATTCAGGATGGGCGGAAGCTCGGCGCGTTCGTGAACGGCGTCTGCAACAACGTGCTCCTGGAGTGGTACCGCACCGACAACAAGACCGAGCCGCTGCCGGACGACGCCCTCGACATCGTGGACCGCGGCGTCGCTGCCGATGAAGCGCTGGCGACGGCGGAGACGGTCGAACATGTCCGCCGCGTGCTGGATGAACTGCCGCCCAAGGATGCTGCCATTCTCCGGGCCGTCTTTCTCAAAGAGCACGACAAGGATGCGATCTGCCGTGAGTTCGGCGTGGACCGCGACTACCTGCGGGTTCTGCTGCACCGGGCGAAGGAGCGCTTCCGCGCCGCGTATGGCGGGAGGAATATCCTGCGCTTCCCCAAACTGACGCCCGGCCTCGAGCCGCCGGAGCCGTGGCCGTTGCCGAAGAAGAGACGATGACCAGCAGTCTTCCTCCTCACGAACTGCCTTCCGCGAACCCCTGGCTGGTCATGGAGATCCACGACCGCCTGCGGGATGCGCTGTTCAATGAAAAGTACTACAGCGCGAAGCTGGTCAGGGTGCGCCGCCTGAACAAGATCCTCGACGTCGCCCTCGCGCTTCTCACCTCGGGAGCCATCGGCAGCTGGTACATCTGGAAGACGCCGCCCGGCTCGCAGGTATGGGCGGTGCTGGCCTGCGTGGCGGCCGTGCTGGCCGTGATCAAGCTGTTCACGAACGGTCCGGAGGACATCGAGCGCTACACGAGCCTGCACTCCGGGTACGCCGGCCTCTATTTCGAGCTCAGGCAGGTCTCGAAAGAGATGAAGATCGAGAAGGGAGTCCCGCCCGCGCTGCACGCCCGTTTCCGGGAAGCGTCGGCACGCTATGCGAAGCTCGGCGAGCGGGACGACGTGTCCCCCTCGCCGCGGCTGATCAAGCGCTGCTACGAGGAGGTGCTGCGGGAAATCCCCGCGGAACGGCTGTGGATGCCCGCCGAGTGAAAGATGCTGCCGTTGAAACGAATGACGGAAAAGATTCACTAAGAGCCAAGAGCAAGAGATGGAACACGCTGACGCAATGAAGGACACGATGGCCGAGCGATACATCCTCGGCGAGCTCCCACCCGAGACGCGGGACGCATTCGAAGAGCACTTCTTCGGCTGCCCCCAATGTGCCGCCGCCGTGCGCGACGAGAGCGTGCTGATGGACAGCGGCCGCGAGTTGATGCGGAACCCCGTTCCGGTCCCGATCCATCGTTCGCGATCCGTGTGGCGGGCCGCCGCCGTTGCCGCCGTCGCCGTCTTCGTGCTGACCCTGCAAAGGCCGTGGAAGCCAACGCCGCCGGCGCGGCCGGTGATCGTGAACAGCGGCGATGCGGTCGTCGTACAGTTGGCCGAGGTGCGCGGCCCGGAAGGTCTGAAGGTCGTCGATGTCAAGCCCGGGCAGGACATCATCCTCCGCTACGTGGTCTTTCCCGGGGAGGACTTCGCGGCCTATCGGGTTGAAGTGCGTGACCAGGCAGGACGGGTCCTCTATGCCCGCGCGGGGGCGGATGCGAAAGCCTTGATGACGATGCGGATTCCGGCCGGCACCCTGCCAGCCGGAGAGTACAACGTCGTGGTGAGCGGTGAGCCTCGAGGTGGCGCCACCGAAGAGATTGCCAGTCCAAGGTTCCGGGTCCGGTTCCACTGAATCGCTGTTGGGTTCCACGCAGAGAGACACGCGCCGCCCGCGCGTAAGGAGGTAGTCATGTCCCTGGACAAGCCAGAGAGAGTCCATTTCTCGTACAACGCGCACGCCGGCGCTTTCGGCGCTCGCCTCACCCAGCCGACTTGCGACACCATCCCCAGCCAGGCTTCCGTCATGCTCGCCCCGAGCGGCGGCGAAGGCTTCGCCTCGGTGCGCAACTTCAACTACAAGGGGATCATCACCTTCGACGAGGCGCACACCTACGTCTCCGGGAGCGAGGAGGTGATGAACGGCAAGCGCGTGTTCAACACGCTGGCCACCGTCACCGTGCGCAACCTCAACGTCGGCAACGTCGTCACGGCGGACCTCATCACGGCGCGCGTCGCCTCGCGGCACGACGAGGACGGCGAGGAGAACTTCATCACGCTGGAAGGCTCGTTCATCCGCGGCCTCACCATCGCCAGCGTGCCGGTCACGCCGCGGTTCGACACGACGCTCTTCGCCCGGTTCCCCACGTACGAGATGTTCAACAAAGGCCTCGCGGAGGGGCAGACGTTCGAGGATTACGCGCGGCGCTTCGCCTGGAACCTGGACGACTGCCGCTCGAAGGAGAGCCGCTCCGGCCTCGCTCCGCCGCAGAAACGGCCGGGCGTGATCCGCGCCTCGCTGCTGAGCGACCTGCCGGAGATCGACTCCTACCGCGGGCGGGACGACATCAACGTGTCGCCGGTGACGCGAGACGGTTACGTCGTGTCGGTGCGCGAGTTCGGTAAGATCTATATCGGCGAAGTCATCGTCAAAAAGAGTGAAAGACGCCTGAACCTCCTCCGCTTCGATCTCGGATGTACGCTGTGTGGCGATGCGTCGGGAGGTTTCGCGGACGGGAATGGGACACCCATCGGGCCACCGTGACCTGTACATGCTGCTGTTGACCGTCGCCCTGGCGGCGGCGGTCGCGGTGGCGCCTCGCCCGAGCAACTCCTCTGAAGAAAAAACCTATCGCGAGGTCGCCGCGGCCATCGACCGCGGCGACTTCGACCGCGCAAACGTTCTCATCGGCGGCGCCAACCGCCAGTTCGCCGGCAGCAAATCATGCTGGATGTGGGGCATCCACATCCTCGGCGCTACCCAGCCGACCTTCGGTTCCAGGTGGAGCGCCGCGAAGCTGATCCTCGATCCGCCCCCGCCCGCCGGTTGCCATGCGTCGGAGCCGGCGGTGCGGCGCCTGGTCCTGCGCGCCTGGGTGGCGGACAGCAACAACAAACCGTTCGCGAGCGACATCGAAGCCGCGGCTCGCGTCGCCGCCGCCCACGGCCCCGCCTCGCAGGTGCTCGTCGACTGGATGCAAGCCAGCATTCTGTCGAACCACACCAAGTATTCGCAGGCCAGCGATATCGCGCAGCGGGCCCTCCGGCTGGCCCAGGCCAACGGACTGGAAGTGGAGGAGGCGAAGCTCGATGCCACCCTGGCGCGGGTGATGACCTACTACGAGCGTCTCGATGAAGCCGTGACGCTCAACGAGCGCGCTTTGGCACTGTGCAGAAAACACCACCTCGATATCCAGGCAGGACGCATCACCGGCAACCTGAGCTGGGCCTACATGAATCTCGGAGAGCTCGCCCTGGCAGACCAGCGGGCCGACGAAGCGGTACAGCTCGCGACGAAGCTGGGCAGCAAGAGTGACCTGATCGCTCCTCTCATGATTCGGGGAAACATCCGCCGCTCGCAGCGCCAATACGACGAGGCAACGCCGTTTTTCGAGAGCGCGGTCAAGGTCGCCAGGGACATCAAGGATCGCCGCACCGGCGAGTGCCTGGCCAATCTCGCCGTCCTGGCCCTGGACAAACACGACTACGACACCGCCGAGAGCGTCAACAACGAGGCGCTCGGCTTCAAGTACGACGCGCAGGACGACACGAGCCTCCTGCGCTCCCGTTTGATCCAGGGGCAGATCGCGGCGGGCCGGAACCAGGTGGCGGAGGCGGAGACGATCTACAAGAGCGTCGAGGCCGCCCCGAACGCTCCTCCTTCCACGCAGTGGGAAGCGAAGGGCCGGCTGGGCAAGCTGTACGCCGCGACCGGCCGGGCCGGCCTCGCGGAGCAGTACTTCAGGAAGGTGTTCCGTACGGCGGATGCGGTCCGCAGCGAGGTGCGGGAGGAGTTGAAGCTCGGCTTCGCCTCGAACGTGAGCGAGTTCAACGATGCCTACATCGACATGCTCGTACGTCTGGGCCGGGTGGAGCAGGCGCTCGCCGTAGCCGACGATGCGCGGGCCCGGACGCTGACCGAGGGGCTGGGCATTCCTGCTCAGGCCAGGGCGCGCGATGCGAAAAGGATCGCCGCCGGTGCGCGCGCCGTCATCCTCTCCTATCGCTTCGCGGTGGGGCGTTCCTACCTCTGGGTCATCACGCCGAAAACAATCGAGCTGCTGCCTCTGCCGGACGGGGACGAGATCGACAAAGCGGTGAAGGCGTATCAGCAGCAGATTCTCGAACCCGATTCATCGCCCACGCTGCTCGCGGACGGAGCGGGCGCGAAGCTCTACCAGAGGCTGGTCAAGCCGGCCGAGCCGTGGCTGGCGCGCGCGCAGCGGGTGGTGATCATTCCGGACGGCGCGCTCAGCGCCTTCAACATGGAAGCGCTCGTCGTCTCCACGCCGAAGCCGCACTACTGGATCCAGGACGCCACGATCTTCACCGCGAGCTCCCTGCAATTCCTGGGCGGCGCGCGGGGCAAGGTGGGGACCAGGTCGGTGCTCCTCGTCGGCAATGCCGTATCGTGCGACAAAGAGTTCCCAGCCCTGACCAATGCGGACAAGGAGATGTCGCTCATCGCCCTGCACTTCGACTGCGCGCGCAAGATCCAGCAGAAGGAGGCGACCCCCGCCGCGTACAAGGCGACCGCCGTCGGCACCTTCGACGTCGTGCACTTCGTGGCCCACGGCGTGGCGAACCGGGTGCAGCCGCTGCAGTCGGCCGTCGTGCTCTCCTGCGGTCGCGACGGCGCCTACAAGCTCTACGCGCGCGACATCATGAAGCAGCCTCTGGGTGCGCAACTGGTCACCGTGTCCAGCTGCCGCAGCGCCGGCAACCGCGCTTACTCCGGCGAGGGATTGGTCGGTCTGGCCTGGGCCTTCCTGCGCGCGGGCGCGCAACAGGTCGTGGCCGCGCTGTGGGACGTCAACGACCGCGCGACGCCGAAGCTGATGGATGACTTCTACAGGCAGCTCCGCGAAGGGAAGGACGCGCCGACCGCATTGCGGGCCGCGAAATTGAATCTCATCGCCCGGGGCGGCATCGCGGAGCGGCCCCTGTATTGGGCGCCGTTCGTGCTGTACTCTGGCGCGCCTGATGGATCGCGACGCGTACTTTCGCCGCACCATGCATACGCCCGATGATCCGGAGCGCGCGGAGCTCCGGGCCGCCCTGCGCGAGGTCTCCAAGGCGCTCATCCCGCTGCACCGGGGTCTCATCGACGCGGCGCGCGACGACTACGCGTTCGGGTACGCACCGGTGGAGAGCCCGACCCACCTGCTGCGGCTCCTCAACGACGACCCTTTCTTCGCCTGGCTCAAGCCGATGACGACGCTGATCGTCGACATCGACGAAATGGCGCGCGCCGATTTCGATCGTCCGGCAGCCGATGCCATCGCGGCCCGCCTGGACCGCTTCTTCGGTGCGAACGTCGATCCGGCCTTCGCGGAGCGCTACGTCCCCATCCTGCAGCGCGATGTCGACGTTGCGGTAGGCCACGCGGCAGTGCGGCAGGCCTTGCAGAGACTGCGCGGGCGTTAGCACCCCGGTTGGTCTCCCCGGCAGGGCTCGAACCTGCGACCCACAGCTTAGAAGGCTGTTGCTCTGTCCAGCTGAGCTACGGGGAGGGAGGGGGAATTGAAAATGAAAAATTGAAAATTGAAAATTGAAAGTGAAGAAAGCAACTCCGCACATTTTCAATTTCTTCAATTTTCAATTCCGTAGCTCTCCATTGGTCGGGGCGAGAGGATTCGAACCTCC
>DASYMJ010000080.1:0-3291 GCA_036009105.1 Thermoanaerobaculia bacterium
CTGCGTGCGGCAGCTACCGATGATCCGCTGCTCGTCGTGGCGCCGCCATTCCCCTACCTGGACGAGGTGGAAGGCCTCGCCGTGGCCGCGCAGAACTGCTCCGACCAGCGGTCTGGCGCGTTCACCGGCGAGATCTCCGCCACGATGATCCGCGACCGCGGCGCGCGCTTCGTCATCCTCGGTCACTCCGAGCGCCGCACGCTCTTCCACGAGACCGATGCCCTGATCGCGCGCAAGCTGGCCATCGCCCTCGCCGCCGGCCTGACCCCCATCCTCTGCGTCGGCGAGAACCTGCAGATCCGCGACAGCGGCCGCGCCGACGCCTTCATCGCCGACCAGCTCAAAGCCGCCGCCGCGGGCGTGGCGAACGGCGGCGAGGTCATCATCGCCTACGAGCCCATCTGGGCCATCGGCACCGGCCGCAACGCCACCGGAAAGATGTGCGCCGCCACGACGCGGGAGATCCGTGAGTCGGTCCGCCGCTTCTGGCCTTCCTCTTACGAGAACGTCCCCGTCCTCTACGGCGGCAGCGTAACGCCGGACAACGTCCGCGAGCTGGTGGAGGAGGGGCAGCTCGATGGCTTCCTCGTGGGCGGCGCGAGCCTGGACTCGGGGAAGTTTCTGGCCATTCACCGGGCTTGGGGCTCGTAGCGCCGGTCTTGGGGATCGTGCTCGTCTTTACGGCGTCGGCGCCGGAACGCCCCGTGCAGACCATCCCCTGATGATGCCCACCTCACTCCCCACCGCAACGCTCGGTTCCCACGGCCCAGACATCACCCGCGTCGGCTTCGGCGCGTGGGCGATCGGCGGGGGAGGGTGGGCCTTCGGCTGGGGACCGCAGGATGACGATGCGGCGATCGAGGCGATGAAGCACGCGGTGGGGCACGGCATCAACTGGATCGACACCGCCGCGGTGTACGGCCTGGGGCATTCGGAGGAGCTGGTGGGGCGGTTGCTGCGCGAGCTGCCGGAAGGGGAGCGGCCGCTCGTCTTCACCAAGTGCGGGTTGTCGTGGGACGAGCAGGATCGCGCCAAGGCGCCGCGGCGCGACCTGCGGCCGGAGGTGATCCGGCGCGAGTGCGAGGCATCGCTGCAAAGGCTGGGCGTCGAGCGCATCGACCTCTATCAATTTCACTGGCCGGACGAGAGCGGGACGCCGGTCGAGGACTCCTGGGGGGAGCTGGCGAAGCTCGTCGATGAGGGCAAAGTGCGGTGGGCCGGTGTCTCGAACTTCAACGTCGAGCTGCTCGAGCGCTGCGAGCCGATCCGCCACGTCGACTCCTTGCAGCCGCCGTTCTCGCTCATCCGCCGCGAGGCCGCGGCGCACGAGCTGGAGTGGTGCCGCGAGCACGGCACGGGCGTCATCGTCTACAGCCCGATGCAATCCGGACTGCTCACCGAGAAGTGGACGCTGGACCGCGTCTATGCCCTCCCCGCTGACGATTGGCGCCGCGGCTCGCCCGAGTTCCAGCGGCCGAACATCGAGCGGAACCTGGCCCTCCGCGACGCGCTCGTGCCGATCGCGAAGCAGCACAACGTCTCCACCGGCGCCGTGGCGGTGGCGTGGACGCTCTCCTGGCCGGACGTCACTGGCGCCATCGTCGGCGCCCGCTCGCCGGAGCAGGTCGACGGCTGGATCGCCGCCGCCTCGCTGCGCCTCGAAGCGGACGACCTGCGCGCGATCGAGGAAGCGATCCGCGGCACGGGCGCGGGCCGCGGACCTGCCGTACCATAGCGCGCCTGATGAGACTCTCCGCAGCCGCCCTTCTCCTTCTCGCGACGCCTCTCTTTGCCGCCGAGCCGGTCGATCTGGCCATGCAGTCGCGCATCCGCGACGAAGGCTTCCGCCGCTCGCAGGTGATGGACCTCGCCTCGGAACTGATCGACGGCATCGGCCCGCGCCTCACCGGCTCGCCGAACGCGAAGCGCGCCAACTACTGGGCGCGGACGAAGCTCGAGCAGCTCGGCCTCCAGAACGCGCACCTGGAGAGCTGGGGCCCCTTCGGCCGCGGCTGGACGTACGACAGCGTCTCCGTGCGCATGACCGCGCCGGACGTCGCCCAGCTGGTGGCCATCCCCGCCGCCTGGTCGCCCTCCACGGAAGGCGTCGTGCACGGCCGCGCGGTGAAGGTGAAGCTCGAGAGCGACGCCGACTTCGAGAAGCAGAAGGGCAAGCTCGCCGGCGCCATCGTCCTGCTCGGCGACATGCCGGAGGTCAAGCCGCAGGAGAAGGCGGCCATGGAGCGCTATGACGCGAAGGAGCTCGCCGACCTCGCCGATTACGCCACCCCCGGCAAGCCGCGCCTCACGCGCGAGGAGTACGTCCAGCGCCGCACCCTGCGCAGAAAGCGCCTCGAATTCTTCGCCGCGGAAAAAGCGGCGGCGGTGATCGAGCCCGGACGCGGCAACGGCGGCGGCACGTTCATCGTCCAGCAGTCGGGATCGTGGAAGGCGACCGAGCCGACCGGCGTGCCGTGGGTGGTGATGTCGACCGAGCAGTACGGCCGCCTGGCCCGGCTGGCGGACAAGAACACCCCCGTCGAGCTCGACCTCGACGTCAAGACGCGCTTCCTCGACGACCCGACCCAGTACAACACCATCGCCGAGATCCCCGGCACCGACAAGAACGGCGAGGTGGTGATGGTCGGCGCGCATCTCGATTCCTGGCACTCCGGCACCGGCGCCACCGACAACGCGGCGGGCGTGGTGGCGGCGATGGAGGCGGTGCGCATCATCCAGGCGCTGGGCATCGCGCCGCGGCGCACCATCCGCATCGCGCTCTGGACCGGCGAAGAGCAGGGCCTGCTCGGCTCGCATGCCTACGTCGCGCAACATTTCGGCGCCCGTCCCGAGCCGGGCGATGCGGCGGAGAAGGACCTGCCGTCCTCCCTGCGCAAGTCGACCGGCCTGCCGGTCACCAAGCCGGAGTACGGGAAGATCTCCGCCTACTTCAATCTCGACAACGGCACCGGCAAGATCCGCGGCATCTACGCGCAGGAAAACGCGGCGGTGGTCCCCATCTTCACCGCCTGGCTGGAGCCGCTGCGCGACCTCGGCGCGACCACGGTCACCATGCGCAACACCGGCAGCACCGACCACGTCTCCTTCGACGAGATCGGCATCCCCGGCTTCCAGTTCATCCAGGATCCGATCGAGTACGACACGCGGACGCACCACACCGACTACGACGTCTTCGAGCGCCTCCAGCGCGACGACCTGATGCAGGCCTCGGTTGTCATGGCCTCGTTCCTGTGGGATGCCGCGAATCGCGCGGAGCCGCTGCCGCGCAAA
>DASYMJ010000081.1:0-8809 GCA_036009105.1 Thermoanaerobaculia bacterium
GATGACCTGCGCCTTCGGCTCCTCCGTCTCGGCCATGGTGATCTCCTCGCCATCGATCTTCCGCTGGATCAGGGCGCGGATGCGCTCCGTCACCTCGTCGCGGTAGTTCTCCGGATGGAACTCGTCGTTGGCGCCCATCTCGGCGAGCTGGATGGCCATCTTCAGCTCGTTGTCCTTCACGATCGCTTCGCCGAGATCGAGGTCTTCCTGGGCCCGGATCTCGTTCGGGTAGTAGAGCTGCTGCATCACCAGCCCCTTGCCCAGCGGCCGGAGCACGACCAGGTACTGCTTGCCGCGCGCGGCGTACTTGGCCAGCGCCCAGCGGTCGGTCTCCACCAGGGCGCGGCTGAGCAGGGTGTAGGCGCGCTCGCCGCCTTTGTCCGGCGCGAGGTAGAACGCCTTCTGGAAGAAGATGGGATCGATGGTGGTGGAGGGGAGGAATTCGTTGATCTCGATGGCCTGCGTGGCCCGCTCCTCGATCGCCTTCAATTCCTCCTCGGAGAAGAGGACGTACTGGCCGCGGGAGAACTCGTAGCCTTTGGCCGTCTCCGTGCGGTCGATGGTCCGCTCGTCGCGGGGGCAGAAGAGCTGCTGCTGGATGCGGCTGCCGCACTCCGCATGAATCATGTTGAAGCTGATCTTTTCCGACGCCTCGGCGGCGGAGAAGAGCTTGACCGGGATGGAGACGAGGCCGAAGGCAATCTGGCCGGATGCGAACGCTCTGGGCATTGAGGGCTCCTGAAAGTTACTTGGATAAACGAGCCGTATTCTGGCTTTCTTCCGCGCCGGGGTGACCAAGTATTGTGCAGTGCAACTCCTGAAAACGCAATAAGATCTACTGCCTGTGCACCCTTCGTATCAAAGGATTTACGCCGTGGTGCGGCGGGTACCGCGAGGCCGGGTGGCGACGTACGGCCAGATTGCCGAGCTCGCCGGCCTGGACGGCCACGCGCGGCAGGTCGGCTACGCCCTCCACCACCTCCCGCCCCACAGCGACGTGCCGTGGCACCGCGTGCTGAACGCGCGCGGCGAGGTGAGCCCCCGCACCGCCGGCGACTCCCACGAGCTGCAGCGAATGCTCCTCGAGGCGGAGGGCGTCGAGTTCGATCTTCGCGGCCGGCTGAAGCTGGCCGCCTACCGGTGGAAGACGCGGGCGCGGCCTACAAGACCACGCTTTTCACCTTCGGATCGCGAGGGATGATCTTGTATTTCTTCTTCTTCGACCCGTCGACCAGCTTCTGCAGCGCCTTGCGGTCATAGGGGTCGAGGAACAGGTCGACCGGATAGGTCAGGTGGACGTTGTACGCCGCGTCGCCCCGGGCGGAGAGGAGCAGCTCGAGCGTCTCGATGTCGGGGTTCTTGAACTTGCCGCCGTTGGAGGAGATCACGTAGTCCTTCGCCGGGATGCGCTCGAAGAAGTCGGCCTCCAGGTCGCGGATGCTGCCGTGATGCGGCACCTTCAGGACGTCGACCTCGAATTTGTCCTTCTTCATCAGCTTCGCGTTCTCGATCCCTTCCAGGATGAAGTCGCCGCGGGCGTCGCCGGTGAGGAGGATCTTCTTCTTCCCGTCCGTGGCGTAGACCACGATGCTGGCCAGGTTCGGCGGCGAGTCGTCCAGGTACTCCACGACCGAGGCGGACTTGCTCCCTTTCGGCTTCACCTTCTTCATCCAGTCCTTCTGCAGTTCGAGGAGGCGCTCGCGCGAGGGGCCGAGGACGGTCAGCTTCAGGCCGCCGCCGACGTCGAAGATGTCGTCCTTGCCGGCGCCGGCCATCAGCAGCGGACGGTCGTCGTTGATCGTCCAGCCGAGCTTGTTCTTGGCCAGCTCGCGCAGCTTCTTTCCCTGGGTGACGCTGGCGATCATCGCCGCGCTGGGGTGTTTCGCCCGCAGCTCGGGCGAGGCTGTCCCGTCCGTGGAGGCGATCGAGGCGGTGCCGCCGGCGGCCTTGAGGAACTTGTCGTCCTCGTCGCCCAGGATGTCGGTGAAGGCGTTGTGCCAGAGCTCCTGCACGGCGACCAGCCGCTCGCCCTTCGCCTCGTCCAGCTCCGCCGCCAGGTCGAGGATGCCCATGATGTGGTCCTCGTCGATGTGGCTGACCATCACCAGGCGGACCGGCAGCGGCTCGTCCGGCGAGCGCGTCGCCTTGATCTCCGCCAGCCGCGGGCGGAGCGAGTTCGCGTAGACGGTCTTCGGGCCGCCGTCGATGATGATCAGCCGCGGGTCGGCCTTCGTCCCGTAGTGCAGGAGGAGGGAGTCGCCGTAGAGAGCGGGAAGAGCTTCGAGCTGCAAGGGCATCTTGGACCTCCACGTTGCGAGTTACTGGTTGCTCGTTACTGGTTACTGGTAGATCGCCCCGGTTCGTTACCAGCAACCAGCAACGAGCAACCAGCAACTCTCTGCCTCAAACCGATTGCAGCGCCCTGAGGATGTCCACCATCCCGGCGCCCTGGAAATAGTGCTCCCGCCCGAGGTCGGTCGCGGTCGCGGTGAGGATCTCCTTGATGCGCCTCGGCCGGCCGATCAGCTCCTCGTAGCGGGCCATGAGCAGGGCCGCGGCGCCGCTGACGTGCGGCGTGGCCATGCTCGTGCCGTCCTTGCGCGCGGAGTCTGCGTTCGGCACCGGCGACTCGATCTTCTCGCCCGGCGCGACGATGTCCGGCTTGATCCGGCCGTCGCCGGTCGGGCCGCGGCTGGAGAAGTAGCTCACGCCGTACGTGTGCGGCTTGAAGCGGTGCGTCGCGCCGACGGTGATCACCAGGTCCGCATTCCCCGGATCGGTGATGCTGATGCTGCGATACCCCTCCGTCGTCCCCTCCGGCGTGAGATAGGTGACGTATCCCTCGTTCCCCGCCGCGGCGGCGACCACCACGCCGTTGTTGACCAGCCGCTCCGCTTCTTCGCACACCGGCGTGCGGCCGCAGGCGAAGTTCATCACGTCGTGCTTGATGGACATGCTGAGGTTCGCGCCGTGGACCACGAAGTAGTCCTTGTGCGCGTTCTTGAAGCGGATGTACTGCAGCGCGGCGATGATGGAGAACTCGTCGCCCATGCCGTCGTCGTCGAAGACGCGGAGGTCGTAGAAGCGGATGTCGGGACAGATGCCGCTCATGGTCGGCTGGTTCTCCCGGCCCTCGTCGGAGCTGCGCCAGTCCGCACCGAGGATGCCGGCGCAGTGGGTGCCGTGATCGTTGCGCGGGATGTGGCCGACGCGCTGGTCATTGTCCTTGTCTTTGCCCAGCGCCTCGGTGAGATAGCGTTTGTCGTTCGGCACCTCGAGGAGCGGCTCGAGCAGCGTCCAGTCGATCTCGTTGCCGGAGATGAGCCGCGGCTTGAGCTGCTTGAGCTGGGCCAGGAGCTTCTCGTCCTTCCCCTTGCCGGCGAGGAGGCGGCGCACCCGGAGCGGCAAGTCGAGCGAGGGCGGATCGAGCCGGGCCGGATTGAGCAGCTGGCGGATGAGGCGGAAGTCATACGTGGCCACCACCCGCGTCCGGTTGACCCACTTGCCCTCGACCTGCTCGAACGGTTTCGGGTACAGCGGATACAGGCCCTGCTTGTCCGCTTTGTCCTGGCGCAGGCGGAAGGCGGGATGCGTGGCGTCGATGCCGCTGTCCACGATGGCCCAGACCAGGTCTTTGCAGCTGATCTCGAACAGGCGCCGCGCCGCGTCCGCCTTCACCGCGACCGAGGAGCGGAAGATGGTGGTCGTCGCGCGGCGGTTGAGGTTCACCGTCCAGATGCGCGGGCCATCCGGCCTGGGCGGCACGACGCCGTCGAGCAACTCGGCGACGGCCTGCACTTCCGGCAGCCAGGAGGGCTTCGCCTCGCGCGTCTGGGTCGTCTCCCCCTTGCCCTTGTCTTTGGTGTCGATGGCATCGATCTCGGCAACGGTCCGGTCGCGCCGCTCTTTCTTGGCCAGGGCCAGGAAGCCGACGATGCGGAAGGTCCAGAGCAGGTCCGGCGACAAGCCGATCTTCGACGCCTGCCGCTCCGGATCGCGCAACGCGTCGGCGATCTCCCCCTGCTTTTTCGATTTGTGCAAATCCTCCGGCGAGACCGGCGCCCGCTCGATGGTCTTCGAACGCGGGTTCCTGACCCGCTGCCACAGCACATGCCGCCACCAGTCGGTGATGGGCAGGACGATGCGCACCAGCTCCTCGAAGGTCAGCTTGGCCAGGACGGTGGACTGGTTGTAGATCAGCTCGCGGTCCGGATCGTCGGCCTTCCCTTCCGCCTGCAGCCGGTCGTAGACCGCTTCCCGCACCTCGCCCGCCCGCGACTCGCCGAACGGCGTCAGCAGCAGCTCGCAAGTAGCGTCGAGGTCCTCGGCGAACTTGAGCCAGACGTCCGGCAGGATGGGCGAGTCCTGGGTGAAACGGCGGGCGTGGCCGAGGCCGAACATCACCCGCTCGCACGCTTTGCGGTCGACGCTGGGACCCTTTTCCTCTTTCTTCGGTCGCTTCGCCACGTCCCCTCCCCTCTGAGGGAGTGACGGACGCGACGATTTCCCTACCGGCTAAAAGCGAACCTCGGCTACCCGGTCGGTCACCGCGACGTCTTTCCGCGCGTTCGCGGAGGTGATGCCGTAGGTGCCCGCGGGCAGGCCGTCGATACGCAGCGGCGCGGCGCTGCGCACCCCGAGGAGCTGCAACGCTTCGTGGAGCGGGAAGCCGGATGGCGACCAGACGCCGATGGCGCCCTTGCCATCCACCAGGAGCCCCGCCGCCGTTCGGCGCATGGTGATCGCGACCTCGGCCAGCTCGTCGCCGAGTTGCCGCGGAGCAACGAACATCCACCCGTACGCCGGCGACCAGGCAGTCACCTCGGCGGTGCTGGCGGAAGGAGCCAGGTGGAAGACGGCGCGGCCGTCGGCGCCGGTGGTCGAGGCCTGCAGCTGGCCCGATTGGCGGAGAAAGACGAAGACGTTCGCCTGCGGGCCCTGCTCGCTCGTGACCAGGACCGCGACGTCGTTCACGCGCTTGGTGTCGAGGGTCAGTTGGGCGAAGGCGCTCCTCCCCTCGTCGACGGTGACCTTCTCCTCCGCCACGAGCCCTTCGCCCGATGCCCGCACCGTCGCGGCGCCGGCCTCGAGGCCGACGAAGGAGAAGTTGCCGCCGCTGTCGGCCAGGATGTTGATGCGCCGCGCGCCCTGCTCCACGGTGACCATCGCCTGCCGCGGCGCGGAGCCATCGCGTTTGCGGACGATGCCGCTCACGCCGCTCTCCGGCAGCTCCAGCGCGAGCGCGAAGGCCTGCGCCTCCGGGATGACGATGGTCCGCGGCGCCGACTGGGTGGTGTCGGAGAGCCACGTCGCCGCGTAGCGTCCCGGCGCAACGTCGCGCAGCTCGAATGCGCCGTCGCCGCCGACCGACGCGCTGACCACGCGCGGCACGACGCCGATGATCTCGTTGCCGATGGTCCCCATGGGCGTGGCCTGCGCAAGCTGGATGAACGGCTGCTGTTCCGTGGTGGAGAGCCGCACGAGGCCCTCCCCCACCGCCCGCCCGCCGCGCGTCACCCGTCCGGTCACGGTCACGCCATGCATGGCGATCGCGACCTCGGTTGTCCGTTCGGTGGCGGAGATGGTGACCTCCCGCTCGTGCACGACGCCGCCCCGTTCGGTCAGGCGCAGCACAGCCGGCCCGGCAGGCAGTGGCGCAATGGTGGCGTTGCCGTTCGCCAGCGGCGCGGCGAGCGGCAACCAGTCGACGCCGTCAATGCCGACGCTCGCCTCGCTCCCGCACTGCGCCGCCGGCTCGCAGCGGATGCGCAGCGCGTGCACCTCGCCGATCTTCACGTCCCCGAGGTCGAGGTCGCTGTTCTCGCCGACCGTGATGCCCGTCTTCACCAGCGGCGCGCGCCCCGCCGCCTCACTCCAGAGCGTGTAAACGCCGGGCGCGAGGCCGCCGATGCGGAACGCGCCGTCCGCCGCCGACTGCGCCGAAGCCCACTCGCCGCGCAGGTAGGCGAGCGCGGGCATGAAGGCGCCCGGCCGGAGCACGCGCAGCAGCACGTTCGGCAGCGGCGCGCCCGCGGCATCGACCGCGCGGCCGGCGATGCCGAAGCCGCGGCTGACCCGGATCGCGCCGAGGTCGACGTCCTCCCCTTTGGCGATGCGCCGCTCGGGGACGCGGAATGGCGCGAAGCCGTCCGGCCGTACTTCGACGTTGAGGCGGCCCGCATCGAGGCCGTCCAGTTCCAGCGAGCCGCTCGCGTCGAACTCTTCGATCGACTTGCGGCCGTTGATCTCGAGGGAGGCCGTGCCGGGACCGGCCGGCGCGCCATCCTCCTCCCGCACGATGCGCGCGCGGACCGCCGCCGCTTTGGCGAGCCTCACTTTCGCGTCACCTTCCCGCGTCTCGTCGAACGGCAGGTAGCCCTTCGCGGTGACGCGGAGGCGGAACTGCGCCGCCGGCACGCCGGGCAAGGTCGCCATTCCGCGGTCGTTGGTGCGCGCGGATCGGGCAGCCTCCGCGCGGACGATGGCGTTCGCCACGGGCCGCGCCTGTTCGTCCGTCACCAGGACGCGGACCTCTCTTGCCTTCGGCAGAATGACCGGTCCCAGGTCGATGTCATCGTCTGCGCGGATCACCTCCGCCCGCTGCGCGAGCGGTTCCTTCGCCGCGCTCCAGGCGATGTCGCCCAGGGCCAGGCCGCCGATGGCGAAGGCGCCCCTGCCATCCGAGGCGGCGCGCTTCCGGATGGTGATGCGCTCGCGGGGGATGACGAAGGAGGCGGTGATCGCAGCGTCTTTGATGGCCGCGCTTTCTTCGGTCACGGTCACGCCTCTCAGCGTCACCCCTTTGGTCAGCATCACGGTGCGCGGCAGCTCGCCGGGCAGCGCGTTGATCACGGCCGGTGCGCCCTCGTCACTCCAGACCACCGCCCGCATCGAGCCGGACGGCACGGGCGGGATCTCCACCGCGCCGTCGCCCGCACCGCGGAACGGCAGGCCGGCGGCATCGAGTGAGCGCAATTCGATGTGCGCGCCGTGAGGAGGGTCGACCAGCATTGCAACCTTCGCCGCCTCCCCGGCCGTGATGGCGTCGGGCATCGCGGTCCAGGCGGAAGCGAGCGCCGGACCGGCGGCGCGGGCCAAGACGCGCTCCCCTTTCGGAGCCTCGAAGGTGGCGACGCCATTCGCATCGGCCTGGGCAACCGGCAGCAGCCCGTCGGCGATCTCCGCCAGCATCGGCTCGGTGCCCCAGCGCACGTCCGTCCCCGCCTTGACCCGCACGGAGTAACGCACCGTGGCGGGGCAACTCTCCCCTTCCCGATGCGGCGCGCAATCATCCGACCACGTCCACCCTTCCACCGCCGCGTGAGCGGCCGGACAGGCGCGCGCCTGCCGCAGATCGAAGAGCGCGATATGCGGCACGTCCGGCTTGCCGAAGCCGGTGGTCTTCCCGAAAAGGCAGGCAATGCGCGGCCCGCGCGTGTCGCAGTGCAGGTGCCCCCCGCCCTCCGCCGTGTCGCTCAAGCCGAGATGGACGATGCGCCGCGTCGTCTTTGCGTCCGGAAACCAGAGGTCCCAGGTCACCCGCCCATCGGCGATGCGCCGCACCACCACGGCCAGATCGTCCGAGGTGTCGAGCAGGTCGTCAATCGTCGGTTGCCGGTTGAAGATCTGCTCGTAGCGGCCCCGCTCGTCAATGTTGTACTTCCTGATCGCCTCGGGCAGCCGCGGCACGACGAGCTGGGTGAGCTCCGCTCCGAGAGTCGGAAACTGGGTGCCGTCCGCCGCGAACCGGCGGACGCCCGCCTCGGCCGGGGTGACCATGGCGACGGTGCCGTTCTTCTGGATGACCACGGCGCCGCCGTACGGGGCGATGGCCCCCTTGTAGATGGTCACTGCCTCGCCCTGCAGTGGACGGAATCCTCGGAATTCCTCCCACGGGGCGCCGATACGTCCGACCCAGAGCGCGCCGAAGTCGGCCTTGAGCATGATCGGCCGGCCCAGCACGGCCAGCGTGTCGCCGCGCACCGCGACGTCCATGATCTGCAACGCGGCGTGGCGGCGCGCCTGGAGGATCCTGGAGGAGGCGAGATCGAAGGCCAGGTCGCTGTAGTCGAGGTTGAAGGCGAAGAGCCGCTGGCCATCCGAGGCGAGGTTGGTGACGGCGGGGAGCCCGTACGGGATCGCGCTCGCGCTCACGACGCGCTTTACCCCCCCGCCCTCCAGGTCGTATTCATTGACGCCGCTCTCCGCGCCGATCAGCAGCCGGCGGTCGTCCCGCCAGGCGACGCCTCCGAGACGCCTGAACGTCGGCAGCGGGAGCGGGCGCACGAAGAGTGGCTCGAGCGTCTCGCACGGGCTGGCGGCGGCCGTTCCCGCCGCCAGGAGAAGCAAGAGGATGAGCCGTTTCACGGGCACGTCGGCGTGACCTCGCAGTACTCGCAGCCGCCCGGCTGGTCATCGATCATGCACGCCGGATAACCGTCCAGCGTCCTGACGACGTATCCCCATTGGCAGTTCATCGGCTGCGCCTGGACCGGCGGCGTGAATAGCGAGGAGTTGATGAAGAGAACGACGAGCGCGACTTTCTTCAGCATGGCAGTCTCCTTACGGCGTCTGCGGCGTGACTTCGCAGTATTCACAGCCGCCCGGGCAGTCGCTGATGGTGCAGCCGGTGTAGACGCCGTTGTAGTAGTACGGCGTGCCCCACATGCAGTGCATCGGCTGAGCCCGGAGAGAGGGACCGGCGAAGAGACAGGAACTGACGGCAAAGGCGAGAACGAGCAATCTTTTCAGCATGCGCTTTTCCTCCACCCGTCTGGAGGGACAGTAACTTTAAATTTCCCTCTCTCCA
>DASYMJ010000082.1:0-7218 GCA_036009105.1 Thermoanaerobaculia bacterium
CGCCTATCGCTGGATGACGCCGGAGGTCTATCTCGCGCCGGAGGCGGAACAGCTCGCCAGGGCCACGCCCATCACCCGCCAGCTCCTCGGCGGCTACCGCGACGTCGACACGCCGGCCTGGGCGCTGCAGGACTGGGCCGAGCGCCACGATGCGGCGCCCGAGCCCGTTCCCTGGACGGTGGAGGGATGATGACCGCCGCTCCGCTGCCGTGGAACCTCGTCTCCACCCGCACCACGCAGTTCCCCTACTTCGACGAACTGCTCGGCCGCCCCGACTGGCGGCACAAGAAGGTGCTCGACTTCGGCGGCAACATCGGCACCTTCCTGGTCGGCGCCGAAGGCCGGGTGGCGGCGGAGGATTACTGGTGCATCGACATCAACCGGGAGGTCGTGGAGCAGGGGCGGCGGGAATGGCCGCGCGCGAACTTCCTGCACTTCGACCGCTACAGCCCGCAGTACAACGCGCGCGGCACGCGCAACCTGCCGATCCCCGATCCGGGCATCCGCTTCGACTTCATCCTCGCCTTCTCCGTCTTCACTCACACCGACCGCGGCGAGATGATCGAGCTGGTGGGCGGCCTGCGCCGCATGCTCGCCCCGGGCGGCGTGCTCGCGTTCACGTTCTGCGATCCGCGCTGGGACCGCTCGCTCTCCGACCCTTCCCTGCCGCCCGGCTCGGACGTGCGCAAGATGCTGGAGCGGCACGGCGACATGAAGACGCCGGCGGAGCGGGAGGCGATCGTGGAGCGGGCGATGCGCAGCGACTGGTGCGTCCTCATCGACACCGACCTGTACACCGATCCGGGCGACGAGCTCTCCAATCAGGTTCGCACCGGCAACCCGCTGGAGTCTTACTGTTCGTACTTTGCCGCCGAGTACCTGGCCTCGCTTTTTCCCGATGCGGAAGTGCATCCGCCGGTCAGTCCCGAATGGCAGCACTGCTGTGTTTTCCGCGAGCAGCGGGCAGCGAGCAGCGAGCAGGAGCCCGAAGGACAGGCACGCCAGGTCTCTCCTGATCGCCGATCGCCGATCGCTGATCGCCGGGTGGAGGGGGTAATGGAAGAAGTGCATCGCTGGCGCGGGTCGGCCGAGCAGCGGGCATCGCGCCCTGTCTCCATGAAGTCGGGGCAGTTCGCCTACTTCGACCGGCAGCTCGGCCATCCCGACTGGAGGGGCAGGAAGGTGCTCGACTTCGGCGGCAACGAAGGCGGCCTGCTCCTCGATCCGCGGTGCGCCATCGATCCGGCCAGCTACTACTGCCTGGACGTGGTGCCCGAGGCATTGGAGGAAGGGCGGCGCCGCTTCCCGCGGGCGCACTGGGTTCACTACGACCGCTACAACTGCTCCTTCAATCCGGGCGGCAACCCGCACCAGCCGGTGCCCGATCTCGGCGTCGCCTTCGACATGATCGTGGCCTACTCGGTCTTCACGCACACCACCCGCGCGGACATGCACGACCTGGTCGCGCAACTGCGCTCGAAGCTCGCGCCGGGCGGCGTGCTCGCCTTCACCTTCATCGATCCGCACCTCAATCCGCTGCCGGACGCGTGGGACGTCGGCGCGCTGGAATGGCGGCTCGGCCGCTTCCGCGCGAACGGCACGCCGACGGATGTGGAGGGCATCTTGAGGCGCGGCGAAGGGGCCGACTGGTGCGCGCTGGTGGACGGCACCGACTTTTACGTCAACGGCGACGGCGACGGCCCGCCGTGCATGAGCTACCACGTCTACTACACCGTGGAGCAGATGGCCCGCGAGCTCCCCGGCGCGGAGCTGCGCGCGCCGGTCAACGGCGAGATGCAGCACTGCTGCATCCTGAGGAGGGCGCGCTGATGGACAAGGTGCACTTCTCCACCCGCACCAATCAGTTCGCCTACTTCGACGCGGTCCTCGGACATCCGCAGTGGCCCGGCCGCCGGATCCTCGACTTCGGCGGCAACATCGGCAACTTCCTGGTCGGCGTGAACGGCCACGTGCGGCACGAGGACTACTGGTGCATGGAAGTACATCCGGAGGTGGTGGAGAGAGGGCGGCGCAAGTTCCCCCGCGCGCACTTCGTCCACTTCAACCGCTACAGCTCGGAGTTCAACCCGGAAGGCATCCGCAATCTCCCCATTCCTGATGACGGCGAGCGTTTCGACGTCATCCTCGCCTTCTCCGTCTTCACCCACATGGACCGCACCGAGATGCTGGAGCTGACCGCGTCGTTGCGCGCGCTCCTCGCGCCGGGCGGCGCCTTCGCCTTCACCTTCTGCGATCCACGCTACGACCGCTCGCTCTCCAGTCCCCAGCTCCCTCCCGGCTCGGACGTGCGCAAGAGCCTGGGGTTCTCCAAAGCGAAGAACATCGACGCGCTGGTCGAGAAGGCGATGCAGGCCGATTACTGCGTGGTGATCGGCGACCAGCTGCTGGTCGATCCGGGCGATGAGGTCTCCCATCAGAAGCGCGAGGGGCGGCCGTGGGAGTCGTACTGCGCGTACTACACCACCGACTTCATCCGCTCGCTCTTTCCGGGCTGCGAGATCCACCAGCCGGTGAAGCCGGCCTGGCAGCACTGCTGCGTGATTCGCGAAACAGTGGTGCGCGCATGAGCGAGCTGCGCTTCCACTGGATGCTGCCCAAAGGCGGCGAGGTGGTGATCGCTGGGCCGCAGACGCCGCGCGAGGCGGCGCGCTACCGCATCGAGTCTCTGCTCCCCACCTCCCCCGCGCCGCGGCCGGATATGCCCGGCTGGACCCACTTCGCCCTCGCCGCGGAGGAGGCGGGCATCGAGTCGGTGCTCATCTCCTTCAGCCGCTACGAGCCCGATCCGATCACCGTCGCCACCGCCCTCGGCCTGGCTACCAGGCGGCTCGGCTTCATCATCGCCACGCGCTCGGGCCTGATGCAGCCGACCACGTTCGTGCAGCAGATCAATACCCTTTCCACGCTGATCCCCGGCCGCGTCGCGGTCAATGTCGTGGCGGGCAGCTCGAGGCAGGAGCAGCGCGGCTACGGCGACTTCCTGGAGCACGACGACCGCTACGCTCGGGCCGAGGAGTTCCTCGCCGTCTGCCACGCCTTCTGGCGGGGCGGCGCGGAGGTCGATTTCGACGGCCGCTACTACAAGGTCGAGAAGGGGAAGCTGCACACGCCGTTCGCCGACCCGGTCCGCAGCGCGCCGGAGATCTTCATCTCCGGACATTCCGAGGCTTCGGAGCGGCTCGCTTTCGCTCGCGGGTCGACGTATCTGCGCGTGCTCGACACGCCGGAGAAACTGCAGCGGGTGGTGGGCCGGGTGCGCGAGCACGGCCTGGAGGTCTGCCTGCGCTGCTGCGTGATCTGCCGGCCGACGCGCGAAGAGGCGATCGCCGTCGCGCGGTCGCTGCTGCCCGCCGACCAGGCGGAGACGACGAACGCCCATCGCGACGACTCGCAGATGTACCGCGAGGGGAACGGCATGGCGAAGGACGAGCATTGGCTGAACCGCTCCATCTGGACGGGCCTCGTCCCGCATTACGGCCCGGTCTGGACGGTGCTCCTCGGCACGCCGGAGGAGCTCGGGGAGGCGCTGCTGGAGTACAAGCAGATCGGCGTCACGGAGTTCATCCTCTCCGGCTGGCCGGAGGTGGATGAGGTGCGCCGCTTCGGCGCCGAGGTGTTGCCGCGGGTGCGCGAGGCGGAGCGCGCGGTATGCGTCTGAGGTTCCACTGGATGATGCCGAAGGGCGGCGAGGTGGCGATGAAGACCGCCCAGGAGACCTCGCGCGTCCTGACCACGAAGAGCACCTCGCCCGCCGCGCTGCCGGACATGGACGGCTGGGTGCGTTTCGCGCACGGCGCGGAGGAGGCGGGCATCGAGTCGGTGCTGTTCTCTTTCAGCCGCTACGAGCCGGACACCATCGTCGCCGCCTGCGCCATGGGCCGCGCCACGGAGAAGCTGAAGTACATCGTGGCCTATCGCTCGGGCCTCATGCAGCCGACCACGTTCGTGCAGCAGATCAACACCGTCTCGGCGCTGATCGGCGGCCGGGTGGCGCTGAACGTGGTGGCGGGCAGCTCGACCGCGGAGCAGCGCGGCTACGGCGACTGGCTCGAGCACGACGACCGCTACGCCCGGGCCGAGGAGTTCCTCGCCGTCTGCCGCGCCTTCTGGCGGAACGGGTCGGATGTGAACTACGACGGCGCGCATTACCGGGTCGAGCGCGGCCACCTCTTCACGCCGTTCCAGGCGCCGGACCGGAAGGAGCCGGAGGTCTACGTCTCCGGACATTCGGAGCAGGCGCAGCGCCTGGCCATGACCCAGGGCTCCGCGTGGCTGCGCCTGATCGACACGCCGGAGAAGCTGGCGCCGATCGTGGCCCCGTTCCGGGAGCGCGGCGTGGAAGTGTGTTTGCGCTGCTGCGTCATCTGCCGGCCCACGCACCAGGAGGCGGTGGCGGCGGGGAAGGCCATGCTGCCCGATCAGGAGATCGAGAAGCAGGAGCGCGGCATCCTGCAGCGCAGCGACTCGCAGACGCTCAAGCAGGCCCTCGCCGCAGCGGACGACATCGGCTGGATGAACGACAACCTCTGGGCCGGCCTGGTGCCGTATTACGGGTCGTCCTCCATCACCCTGGTCGGCTCGCCGGAGGAGCTGGCCCGCGAGTTCCTCCGCTACGGCGAGATCGGCGTGACGCAGTTCATCATCGCCGGCTGGCCCAAGCTGGAGGAGATGATGATCTTCGGCCGCGAGGTGCTGCCTCTGGTGCGGCGGGCGGAAGCGCGATGACGCCGCTCGGGCACATGGTGTCGCGGCTGCGCACCGCGTCGGTGGTGGAGGAGCCGTTTCCTCATTACACGCTGTCGGATGTGTTCCCCTCCGACTACTACGACCAGTTGCTCGATCACCTGCCGGACAGCGGCGTGTACCAGAACCTGTACGAGGTGACGGACCTCAAGCTCGCTCACTTCCGCCATCGCGACCAGCGCGATTTCTCGGACGGCTGGACGGCTTCTCTCCCCGATGCCGACCGCACCTTCTGGGAGTCGTTCCATCAATGGTTCCTCGGCTCCGAGCTGGCCCGTGCGGCGCTGGCATCGTTCGGCATCGACTTTTCCGGCGAGCTCTCGGTGGAGTCGCAACTGATCCGCCACCGCGCCGGCTACTTCCTCGGCCCGCACTCGGACGCGAACACCAAGCTCGTGGTGCTGCTCTTCTACCTCGCCCCGGACCAGAGCGCGCTGGAGCTCGGCACGTCGATCTACCGTCCGAAGGTCGCCGGCTTCGGCTGCCCCCACTCGAAGCACTATCCGTTCGAGGATTTCGTGCGGGTGGAGACCGCGCCGTACCGGCCGAACTCGCTGCTCGCCTTCCGCCGCTCGGACCGCTCCTTCCACGGCGTGGAGCCGCTGCAGGACGACCGCCCGCGCGACCTCATCCAGTACGTGGTGTACGACAAGGCCGCGCGCCTCGCCCAGCTCGCCGCACGGCAGGCTCGGGAGGCGGCGTCATGAGACGCATCGTCTTCGTTTGCCACGAGCTGATCGGCGAGGCGCAGCGCGCCGCGGATGCTCTGGCGGGCCTCGACAACGTGGAATTGCGGGTCGAGGAACATAGGTCGGGCTTCAGCCCAACCCGAGAGGCTGACCTCATCGTCACCGCCACCGAGCTCCTGCTGGAGGAGGTGGCGCTGGCCAACGAGGCTCTCGGCCTGAAGGCGATGTCCGCCGACACGGTGCGCCGCGCGCTCGACAAGCGCTCGCTCAAGCGCGTGCTGCGCGAGGCGGGCATCCCGGTCGCCGGCGGTGCTCGCGGCGCGTGCATCGTCAAGCCGTTGCGGGGTGGGGGAGGGCTCGGCACACGCCGCGCGCCGACCGCCCATGCTCCGGAAGACATGCTGGCCGAGGAGCTGCTCGAAGGCGACGAGATTGCCATCGATACCATCACCATCGGCGACGAGCCGCGCTTCCACTCCGTCTGCTGCTATCGGCCCTCCATCCTCACGGCTCTGGAGAACCCGGCCATCCAGTGGACGTGCATCATGCCGCGCGACCTGGCGCCGTACCGCGACTTCATCGAACAAGGGTTGCAAGCCGTCCGCGCGCTGAAAGTCGGCAACGCCATGACGCACATGGAAGGCTTCGTCCGCAAAGGCCGGCTCCTCGGATTCACCGACGCCACCTTGCGGCCGGCCGGCGCGCGCATCGCGCCGATGCTCGCTTACGCGTACGACATCGATCCCTACCGCGCCTGGGCCCGCGCCGTGGTGGACGGCGCGTTCGACGGGCCGTGGGAGCGCAAGTACGCCGTCGGCACGATCTTCCTGCGCGGCAATGGGCGGGGGACGATCGAGCAACTGCACGGCATCGACCAAGTCCGGGAGCGGCTGCGCAGCGTGATCGTGGAGGCGCGTCTGCCGCGCATCGGCGCCCCGGCCGCCGCGACGTACACCGGCGACGGCTTCATCACCGTGCGCCATGCGGAGACCGCGGCCGTGGAAGAGGCGCTCGCCTTCATCGCCGCGACCGTGCGCATCGACAACAGCGGTCTGGACCAACGCATCGACTTCAAGCCCGCCTGGGACGCAATCCCGGCAGAGAGAGGGGAACCGTGACCACAGTAGCGCCCAGAGCCTTCAATCGCGAGATGTACCACAGCCATCCGGAGAACGTGTTCTACGGCACCGACGACGGCAGCCAGGACGGCTCGTTCCGCGAGTTCGCGGAGATCGAGGCCCATTACAAAGGGGTCGATCCGCGCCGCCACCAGGACATCCACATGATGAGCGTGGTGGGCGGCCTGTACGGCCTGAACCTCATTCCGCTGTGGAAGCCGAAGCGCCTCACCATCTACGACGTCAACCCGGCGGCGATCACCTACTTCGAGATCATCCGCCGGGTCTGGATCTCCAGCCGCGACGTGACGCATTTCCTGGCGCGGCTGACCGCCGGCGATTACGAGGCGGAGAGCGACGAAGAGCAGTTCGTGCGGGAGAACATCATCCTCAAGCAGCGGAACGAGCTGCCCCGCGCCCGCGGCTCGACCAAGCGGCCCTACGAGCAGAGCTGGCAGTACGCCTTCCAGCACTTCGAGCTGACCAGGCAGATCCTGCGCGACGTGCCGACCGAGATCCGCGGCGAGCCGATGGAGAGCGACAGCTTCCGCTCCTACATCCGCGGCCAGAACAACCTCTGGATCTACTCCTCCAACATCACCGAGTTCCACTACTTCGACCTCGACTTCGACGACTCCTCGAACTGC
>DASYMJ010000083.1:0-18818 GCA_036009105.1 Thermoanaerobaculia bacterium
TGCTTTCCATGATTTCTCTCCAGTTCTCGCTGTCATCCTGAGGCGCGCAGACGCCGAAGGATCCGTACGTTCACGAGGACACCTTCACCAGCTGCCCATCCTTCAACTGCTCCGCTTTGTCGGTCACGATGCGGTCGCCCTCGCGCAGGCCGCCCACGATCTCGATCCGCCCCTCGCGCACCTGGCCCGTGGTGACGTTCTTCCAAGCCACGTGATTGGTCGCGTCGATCACCGCCACCCGCTTGTCGACGACGGCCGCCGGCGGCAGCCAGATCCTGGCCGGCTCGCTCAGCTCCTGCGAGGTGCGCGCGGTCTGCAGGAAGGAGACGCTGGCGCTCATCTCCGGCAGCAGGCGCGCGTCCGGATCGAGGATGGCGACCTTCACTTTGACCACCGCTTTCGCGCGATCGGCGGTGGGCACGATCTGCCGCAGCCGCCCGTTCCACTTCCGGCCCGGGAACGCGTCCACGGTCACTTCCGCCGGCTGCCCTTCCTTGAGCTGGGAGATGTTCTGCTCGTTGACGTCCGCCTCGACCTCGATCGTCTTGAGGTCGACCAGCGTGCAGATGGCGCCGGAGGGGAGCGTGCCCGCGACCTGCCCCACCATCACGCTGGAGATCACTTCCCCCACCTCGGTGTTCTTCGCCGCGATGGTGCCGTCGAACGGGGCGCGGATCACCATGTCCTGCATGTTGATGCGCACCTGCTGCACCCGGGCCCGCGCCGCCTTGAGCTGCGCCTCGGCCGCGTCGAGCTGCGCCTTGGTGGTGACGCCTTCCCGCCACATGGATAACTGCCGGTTGTAATCGCGCTCGGCGTTTCCGAAGGAGGCGTCCGCCTCGTCGAGCTGGGCGCGGAGGTTCGTGCTCTCCAGCACGGCGAGGACGTCGCCGCGGCGGACGTCCTGCCCGGTGTCGATGTTCAGCTGTACGACCTTGCCGGAGATCTTCGGCGTGATCTTGGCGGTCTTGTTCGCTACGAGGTAACCGGTGGCGGTGAGGAGCGCGGGGTTGGCCAGGTTGACGGTCGGTTTGACCGTCATCGTCTCGACCGCCGGCGCCCGCTGGGGGACGACGAACTGCTGATAGCCGAAGTAACCGAGGACGGCGATCACGATCAGGGCGATGGTCCAGCCGATGATCCTGCCCCATGGGCGAGCGGCGTTTTTCTCTTCTTCGCGGTGAATGCGCAGCGCGGCAAGATCGCCGCGCGACCGCTCCTCGGGCATGCTCATGAGGGTTCCTTCCCCGGACCGGTTCCGGTGACGCGAAGGGGCATGATATCAGTCCCGAAATTCATCCAACGAAGCGGCGGTTGAGCGGCCTGATGAATCGCCGCGCCGCCGCCCTTGCCGCCGTTTTCGCCGTCGTTTTCCCGCTCGTTTCCCATGCCGGCTGCATGAACAAGTTTCTGCGCCGTTCCGAGGGCTCGAGACACACCATCACCCTCCTCACCGGAAAGCTGACCTACCAGGAGGCATACATCCTGGCCAGGGCGATCCTGGACGGCAAGTCGCCCATGCCGGAGTGGGTCGATGAAAAGGGCAGGACGATCGCCAAGGCCTTCGGCGACGTGAAGATCGTCCGCCCCATGCCCGTCGGCTGCGACGGCAAAGCGTCCGGCGTGGTCCTCGTGACGCAGTTCCTGTCGCTGCAAGCCCCGGCGAAGAAGATGTCGATCAAGCTGGACCGGGACACGACGGTGGAGTTCGAGCAGCAGTAGGTTTCAGTCAACCCTCAACTGCTTCGCGCGATCGAGCCAGACTCTGGCGATGCGCCGATTCTTCTCCACGCCGATGCCGTAGTAGTAGCAGCGGCCGACTTCGTACACCGACTGCTTCTCGCCGAGCAGCGCCGCCTTGACGTACAACTCGACGGCTCTCCGTTCGTTTCTGGCAACACCCTCCCCTTGCTCATAACAGACCGCAAGGTCGTAGACGGCATCGGGTACGTCCCCTTCTGCCGCTTCGCGCAAGAGCGCAACCGCCCGGCGCAGGTTCTTGTCGAAGTACTTGCCGTGCAGGTACCAGGTGGCGAGCGCGTATGTTGCTCGCGCATCGCCGGCTTCGTGCGCGGCCTCCAGCAGGCGCGCGACCTCGTCGAGAGGGGGGTTCTTGCGGCGGGCCTTCTCAAGGGACTCGTCATACCGAGGATCGACCACGGATTTCTTCATGGCGCACCACGTCGGATGGAAGCGGGATAGGTCGGTTGTCGTGCGTGCTCGTTCCCCGTCGTGAACGCCACCAGCGGAGTATTACCCTGGTCCACGGCGATGATTTGTTCCATTCGCCGCCCCGGGTCCCACCCCTCCGGCCGCCTTGCACGATTTGCCCGCGCAGCGAATCAACTCGATCTCGGCGCGCCGTGTAAAGGCGAACCAGCGACGGAGCGGTCCTCTGGCCGATCTCCCATTACTTGGCGAGAGCAATCTGCACCTTCACACAAATAGATCGCCGCGCCGCTACCCGCGGCACGGCAGGTGGTTCCTGGGCCGACCGGAGAGGCGCATAGGCGAGCAGGAGCGCAAGCAGCGGGCGGCGCATACAGTGCGTGGAGATCAGCAGCCTGACAGCCTTACGGCTTCCATTCAAGAAATGTCCATCACCGCGCCGCCCGCCGCCGCGGCACCGCGGGCGGCGAGGAGGCCGACAGCACCTCCAGCGAGTAATTCGTCAGCAGGTACAGCCGGCCGGCGGCGGAGACGACCGCCTTTACCGCGGCCGGTACCTCCACCGATTGAGCGACGGCGAAAGACGGGAACGTGAGGAACTGGGGGGAGAACGAGCGGCCGGTGACGAAGACGCAGGCGCCGTCGACCCGGACGCGCTGGTCGACGTACGAGACGGCACCCGTGGGGTCGGCGGCGTAGGCCGGGAACTGCTCGCCCGTTTTCGCCGTGAGCGAGTCGTTGTAGAGGTAGAGCTTTTCGCCCAGGACGAAGACCGTGCCGGAGCCGAAGGCGACGGACACGGGAGGCTGCGTCCCCTCGGTCGGTCGGGCGGCGAGCGGGGTGGGGTGGAGAGCGTCGCTGACATCGAGCACGCGCACCTCGGACGGCAGGTCGAACAGGGCGTAGGCGCGATTGGAGACGACGGTGGCGTCGATGGTGCCGCCGGTGAGCGTCGCGGTGCGCACGAGCGCAGTGGGATCGAGCACGATCGTCTTCTTCTCGCACGCGGCGGTGAGGCAGCCTTTGGCGATCGACACCCACACCGCGTCCTTGACCGTGGTGATGGCGAGCGGCTGCACGTCGGGCCCTTCATCGAGTGTGGCCTGCCCGAGGAGCACGCCCTCTGGCGACCAGGCGCTGATCACGCCGCCGCTGGCCAGGGTGAAGAGGAGGGACGAAGAGGCGGCGACGTCGATCACTCCCGGCGGCCGGATCGATGCGAGGAAGTGCGGCGCCGCGCCAAAGGCGACGCTGAATGCATCGACGCCGCGGCCGTCGAAGAGGTAGATCCGATCGCCGCCCGCGACGGCCTTGCGGTAGTACGCGTTGCCGATCTTCGTCGGGATCACGGCCGGCAGCTTCGTCGTGGCGGTGAGGTTGACGGAGGTGATGCCGTCCACGGTCGCGAGCACGGCGAGCGTGTCGTTGGCGCGCAGAGCAACCGGCTCGGAGGGGAGGGACAGCGAACGTGCCAGCGTGCGGGTGGTGGTGCTCCAGACTAGGAGCTCGCGGTCGGTGGCCTCCAGCAGCGACGAGCCGCTGAAGACGAGCTGCCTGGGCAGCGTCGCGTTCGAGGCCGGCAGCACGGAGGAGGAGCCGTTGAGCAGGTCCACCAGGGTGATGCCGCGGAAGGTGAAGACCGCGGCCAACGTGCCGGAGAAGGCGACCGGCGTCGTGGCCACGCCGTCCACCACGCGCGTCGCGGTCGGCGCGGCGAAGGAGCTCGAGGCGTAGTACGTCAGCTTCGTCGTCCCTTCCGCGGTCAGTTCGGCGAGCAGAAACGTGGCGCCGGAGCGGGCGACCATCGACGGCGCGCCTGCGACGGAGATGCGCGTTACCGGAGCGGCAACCGCCGTGAGGTCGGCCGACCAGAACGTGAAGTCGGAGAGCACGGCGTAGGCCGTCGATCCGCTGAGCACGGCCGACTGCACCGGCTGCGGGAACGTGGCCGTGCTCACCTCCACCGGCGTCTGCGACTGCAGCGTCCAGAAGGTGAGCGTCTTGCCGGAAGAGGTGAGGAGGAAGCCGTTGCCGCCGTCCTGCACGACATCGGCGCGCGTGTCCCACTGCCGGCCCGCGGTGAGGCTGCCGGTGGGGCTGAGGTTGAAGTCCGACAGGCCGCCGCCGATGCGGCTGGCGATGACGCGCGTATCGACGATGCTGATGGAGGTCATGGCCCCGAACGGGAAGTTGCGCACCGGAAACGGCACGAAGAAGCCGGTGACGTCGAGGGTCAGCAGGCCCGCGTCGCCGGCCGCGCCGTAGAGGCGGCCGCCGGCGATGACCAGCTGCGAGAAGCGGTTGATGGTGCCGCCGCTCGGCACGAGCTCCGTCGCGTAAAGGTCGACCGGACTGCCGGCCACGGTGAGGTCGACGGCGCGCAGGCGACGGTCGGTGCCCGCGGCAAAGACGACCTCACCCCCCATCGCCACGAGCGAAGTGCCGCCGAACGGCAGCGTCGCGGCGCGCGTGCCGCCGATGATCACCACCGTCTGCAGGCCATCCGAAACGTAGAGCCGCGAACTGGTGACCTTCACGGAGATGGAGCGAGGGAGCGCTTCGATGGTGCCCGTCTGCTGCGGCAGCGCCGGCACGGAGATGGAGAACTGCTCGATGGTGAGGTCGCCGTCCGCGGCGTAGAGGGTCGAGCCGTTCAACGCCAGCGACGTCACGTTCTGCGAGCTGGTGGGCAGCGCGGCCGTGGTGCGCGCGGGGTTGAGCGGATCGAGCAGGTCGAACTGGGCGATGCCGTTCGAGGTCGCGGCGTAGAGGTAGAGCGTGGTGAGCACGAGGTCATTCACCGTCGCGCCGAGGTCGAGCATGCGGACCAGCTGCAGGGCGTTGCCGTTGCGGCGGACGATCGCGATGCGCGTGCCGCTCGCCGCGTACGCCGTGCCGTTCGAGGCGCGCACCACGCGGGTGATGCCCGGGATGGCGATCGAGGTCATGGCCGCGGGCGGATCGACGCGGCGGTCCAGCAGCTGCACGCCGTAGGAGGTCGCGGTCCAGAGGTCGTTGCCGTCCACCGCGGCATCCAGAACGGAAGAGCGGTACTGGCCGCTGTATTGCGGCGTCAGGTTGCACTGCGGAAGAGCCGGAACGGCAAGGAGAGAGAGGAAGAGGACCGCAGCCACACGCCCGCACATGGCGGCGATTTTACTGCGTCGCGAGCGCGAACACGTCCACCTTGATGGAGATGTCGTTCGAGACCTTCATCAGCATCTTCTCCGGCACCTCGATGCCGAAGTCGGTCAGCTTGATGGGGAACGTGGTGGTGGCGTGGATCCAGTCGCCGGCGCCGCGCGAGGCCTTCGTCAGGTCGCTCTCGGGGATGATCACCACGCGCACCGGCACGGTGACGCGTTTCGTGACGCCGTGCAGCGTCATGTCGCCCGTGACGGAGACATCGACCGGCTGATTCGGCGCGATGGCGCGGAGCGGCGACGTCACGCTGACCGATTTGAACGACATGGTGGGGAACTTCTCCGCGGCGAGATAGTGCTCCCGGAGGTGTTCGTTGCGCATGGAGATGCCGGTGTCGAGGGAGGCGACGTCGATGGTGAGGTCGACCGAGGAGGCGGCCGGGTTGGAGGGATCGGCGGCGATGGTGCCGGAGAGCCGGGTCGCCGTCCCCTTGATGTTCTCCAGCGTCGCGGCCGACTCGAAGCTCGCGTGGTTCTTGCCGTCCGCGGCGATGGTGTAGGAGCGGGTCTCGGCGAAAGCGGGGAACGCGAGGAGGAGCGCAACCAGCGCCAGGGTCCGGGTCATGCGCGGAGGAACGCGGCTCAGAGAGCGGCTAATTTCAGCGCCTTGCGCACGTAGGAGGGATGTGGCACTTCCGCCATCGAGCCGGGATCGATCCAGGTGTAATCGCGCGGCACGTCGGCCACCACGGCGGCATAGAGCGAGAACTCGATGCGCCGGGTGGTGACGGTGTGGCGGAACGTGCCGAGGAGCCGGCGCGCGTCGGCTTCCAGCGGCGGCGAGTCGAGGAGCGCGCTGTTGCCGTGGGGGAGGTGGAACATGGCGTTCATCAGCTGCCCCGAGCCGCGGCGCATCAGGATGTGGCCCCGCGCGTCGGTGATGAGATAGAGCGGGATGCGCAGCGAGTGCGTCTCTTTCTTCGCCTCACGCACCGGCACCTCATCGACGCAGCCCGCTTCGAAGGCGGCGCACGAGTCGCGGAGCGGGCATTCGTCGCAGCGGGGATTGAGCGGTTTGCAAACCAGCGCGCCGAGCTCCATCAGCCCCTGGTTGAAATCGCGCGGATCGCTGCAGGCGGCGACCAGCTCCTCCGCGCGGCGCCACGCTTCGCGCAGCGGCGGCTCGCGGATGAGGAAGAGGCGGGCCAGGATGCGCGCCACGTTGCCGTCCACGATCGGCGCCTTCCGGCGGTTCGCAATCGAGGCGATCGCGCCCGCCGTGTAGCGCCCAATGCCGGGAATGGTCAGCAGCTGGTCGACTCGCCGCGGCACTTCGCCGCCGAAGCGTTCCATCACGGCCATCGCCCCTTCGCGGAGCATCCGCGCGCGGCGGTAGTAGCCGAGGCCCGACCAGGCCGCGAGCACGTCTTCCTCGGTGGAGGCGGCGAGCGCGCCAAGGGTGGGGAAACGGGAGAGGAAACGTTCGAAGTAGCCGAGGACGACTTCCATCCGAGTCTGCTGGAGCATCACCTCGGAGAGCCAGACGTGGTAGGGGTCGTAGGCGGCGCGCCAGGGGAGGTCGCGGCGGTGCCGGCGGAACCACTGCTCGGTCTTGCGTGTGATGTAAGAGGGGGCGGGTGGCAACGTGTTTGTATTGTAGACTTCTGGCCGTCCGAGGCCGTCCAGCCATGCCAGAAGAACTGCAGTCCGCGCAGTCCGATACCGAACAGGGCAAGTACGTCTATTGCATCATCAAAACCGAGCCGCCCCGCGACTTCGGCGCGGTCGGCATCGGCGGCCGCGGCGACCGCGTCTACACCGTCCATTACAAAGAGTTCGCGGCGGTCGTCTCCAACTGCCCGCTCATCGTCTTCGATCCCACCCGCGAGAACGCCCTCGCCCACGAGCATGTGAACGAGCTGGTGATGCGCGACTTCACCGTGTTGCCCATGTCCTTCGGCACCGTCTTCCGCACCGAGGACGACATCCGCGCGTTCCTGAAAGGGACGTACGAGGCGCTGAGCGACGTGCTCCAGAAGATGGAGGGGAAGATCGAGTTCGGCCTGAAGGTGACCTGGGACAAGGACCAGGTGGTGCGCGAGATCGAGACGGAGAACGAGGAGATCCGCCGGCTGAAGGAAGAGATCGCGTCCAACACCACCACCTCGACGTATTTCTCGCGCATGCAGCTGGGGCGGGTGGTCGAGTCGGCGCTGCAGGCCAAGGCCGATGCGTACGTGACGGAGATCTACGAGACGCTGCGCGATGCGGCCATCGCCTCGCGCTCGAACAAGCCGATCGGCGACAAGATGATCATGAACGCCGCGTTCCTCGTGGAGCGCGACAAGACGAAGGCGTTCGACGACCAGATCTCGGACATCGCCAAAAAGTACGAGAACAAGCTGTCCTTCCTCTACACCGGCCCCTGGCCCCCCTACAACTTCGTGAACATCCGGCTCAAGCTGGAGCGCGCGGAGCGCTGAGGGCCGCGCCGTGGCCTTCATCCTCGACGACCTGCTGCTGCTGCCCATCAAGGGGCCGCTGGCCGGCTTCCGCTGGGTCATGAAGCAGATCCAGACCATGGCGGACGAGGAGCTGCTCAACGATCAGCCGTGGAAGGAACGGCTCATCGAGCTGCAGATGATGCTCGAGGTGGGCGACATCACGGAAGAGCAGTACACGGTGGAGGAGAAGCAGGTCTTCACCATGCTGCGCGAGATCCGCGCCCGGCGGGAGGAGATCGCGCGCCAGGCCGCGGCCTCGCGCGGGGAGGAAGAGCCGGAGAGCGGCATCGGGATCTACACCGGATACGGCAAGTGAAGTTTCCGGAGGCGCTTCCCGACCGGCATGTGCTGCTGTTCGGCGGGAAGGGGGGGGTGGGGAAGACGACGATCGCCTCGCTGGCCGCGGCGCACTTTTCGGCTACGCGGCCCGTGTTCCTGCTGGACGTCGCCTCGCTGGATGCCGAGGAGCTGTATCGGCGCTTTCTCGATCAGCACGTCGAAAAGCTCATCGAGGTGGTCGACCGGGGCACATATCTCGACCGGGAGGAGATCCGCCGCTTCTTCGAGCTGTCATTGCCCGGCATCGACGAGCTGATGGCGTGGATGCGCATCGGCGAGCTGGCCGAATCGTTCGAGGGGACGGTCATCGTCGATACGGCGCCGACCGGCCACACCCTGCGCATGCTCTCCTCCGGCGAGCACTTTCGCCAGCTCGCTCTGGCGCTCGATGCGATGCAGGAGAAGCATCGCGACCTGGTGTACCAGTTCACGCGGCGCGAGGTGCGCGATGCGGTCGACCAGTTCATCGCCGACTTCGAGGCGCAGGCGGCTCGTCGCCGCGCGCTGCTCACCAGTGACGCTGCGTTCATCCCCGTATTTCTCGCCGAGCCGTGGGTGATCGAGCAGACGAAGCGCCTGATTCGCGACGTTCGCGCGGAAGGCATTGATGTGCCGCTGGCCGTGCTCAACCGCGCGTCCGTGCCGGTGGAAATCGGGGTGCCTGTGGTGCTTTATGCGGAGCAATGTAGGGCCGGCTCTCAGCCGGCCCAACCATTCGTCGACGATGGGCCGGCTGAGAGCCGGCCCTACATTTCCCTCAGCGCGAAACTGGTGTTCGTGGCGGGCAAGGGAGGCGTCGGCAAAACGACGACCTCCGCCTCCCTCGCGCTGCAGCTCGCGCAACGCAACCCCGACAAGCGCTACGTCGTGATCTCCGTCGATCCCGCCCACTCTCTGCGCGACGTCTTCGCGCACGAAGCTCCGCCGCCGAACCTGGGTGTCGAAATCGTCGACACGAAACAGCGCTGGCATCGCTTCCGCCAAACCCTCGGCGAAGAGATCGAGCGGGCCGTGGAGGCGCTCACGCCGCGCGGCGTCTCCGTGGCGTACGACGTCCAGGCGGTCGACCGCCTGCTGGAGATCGCGCCGCCCGGCGCCGACGAGCTGTTCGCCATCACCCGCCTGGCCGACCTCCTGGCCGACCAGTCTCTGGCCACGGTCATCGTCGATACCGCCCCGACCGGCCATTTCCTTCGCCTGCTGGAGCTCCCCCGCACCGCCGGCGCATGGGTCCGCGAGCTGATGCGCATGCTCCTCAAATACCGCGACCTCATCCCCCCCGGCTCCCTCGGCGAAGAGCTGGTCCACGCCTCCCGCGCCCTCAAGGAGCTCGACGCCGCCCTCCACTCCGACCGCGCCGAGGTGATCGTGGTGACGCGCGACGAGCCGGCCGTGATGGAGGAGACCCGGCGCCTGCTCGCCGAACTGGAGCAGCGCGGACTCCGCGTCAGCGCGACATGGATGATGACGGTGCGCGATCATCCGCCGGTGACGCTGGGGGAGTTGAGGGAGGTGGTGCCGGTGTTGCCGGAGATCCGTAATTAGCCCATCATATCGACACTGGAGGGACTTCATGAACCGGACTCTCCGCGTTTTGGTTGGTGTCCTGATCCTCTTGCTGATGTCTCCGCCGATGTTCGGGTGGGGCTGCCCCTTCGAATGCCGGCGCGGCGTTGGTGAGGACGGCAGGGACTTCGCGCATTGTGTCGAACAGCTCGTCCCTCCGTTCAGCGGCACGATGTCGAGCTGTGAGGAAGTGAAGTTCTGTTGGACCATGCCAGGCGGCGGCCGGGTCTGTGATCCCGCCGATTGCATGGGCGGCATCTGCATGGAAGTGTAGCCGCGGTCAGAGCGCGTCATGATCATCTCTTTGTCGCTGTGGGCCGCGGCGGTGGTCGTGCAGGTGAGTTCTGCCACTCCGCGTGCGGAGCTGCGCGGCGAGCTTGCCGTTGCTCCGAAGACAGCGATCCCTCAGGCCATCGAGCTCCGGTTTCAGTCGCCACCACGCGGCGCCGGCGAGATTCCGAAGACAGCCGTCCAGTGTGACGTCAACGCTCGGGAGTTCCGCTGCGCGGTACCGGCGGCGACGCTGGACATCCGTCTCTCCGTGCCCGGATTTGCGCCTGTCTATGCGTGGGACGTCGACGTCGCGCAATCGGCCAGCCTCGGGACCATCAAGCTTGTGAGAGGCGCGTCGGTCAGCGGCTGGCTGTCGAGAATGGATGAGGGCAAGCCGGAGGAAGCCGTCGTCGAGCTGGTGCCGGAGAATTTCGGGCAGGACGCGGCGCTGCAAAGGCGTCTCGCCCTTCGCAGCCATACCGCCAAAGTCAATGCGCGCGGCTTCTATCAGTTTCGCGATCTGGAGCCGGGAACGTATTCGGTCATGGCGCGGGCCAAAGGCGCCACGCCGGCGCGGGCGGAGGGGATCCGGGTGGCGGCGAACCGCGAGCTCGTCATGCGCGAGACGCTCGTCCTGAACGCGTTGGCGATGCTGACCGTCGCCGTGCAGCCGCCGGTGAATCCGGAAAGCCGGCCGTGGCACGTCCGGCTGGAACGGCTGAATCTCGAAACGAGACGTCTCGACGTGAGTGGCGGGGGCCTCGTAGCTGCGGATGGCCGGTGGCTCATCGATGGGCTGGAGCAGGGACGCTATCGCGTCTCCATCCTGGATGACCGCGGCGCCGTTGCCGGGCGTCAGGAAATCGAGGTGGTATCGGATGCCGCATCGGCCGCCATTTCCATCACCTGCGTTCCGATCGAGGGACATTTACGCATCGGGGAAGAGCCGCTGCCGGCGAAGCTGATGGTCGAGTCGTCCGCGGGAAGCGTCACCCTGGAAGCTGATGAGCGCGGGCAATTCGGCGGGTGGCTGCCGGCGGAAGGCGACTGGCGGGTGAGAATCGCTCCGGCGAAACACCTGCAGCGGATCGCGCTGCGCAAGGTGCCGGTACATCTCTCCGACGCTGCTCCGGCAGCGCGCGTCGACATCACGCTGCCCGGCGGCCGGATCGAGGGATCGGTACGCGATGAAACCGGAGCGCCCGTCGTTGCTGAAGTGCTGGTTCTCCGCAACGGCAACGTCGACAGCAACACGGCCAGCGACCGCGATGGCGTGTTTTCCGTGATCGGCCTCGCGCCCGGAGAGGTTTCGATCGAGGCGGTTACACCGGCCGATGGCGCGGAGGCAGACCCGGTGCACTACCGCGTTGCAGAAAGCGTCGAGATGCCTGTGACTCTCACCGTGCACCAGCGCGTGACGATTCGAGGTCAGGTGGTTCGCGCCAGCGGAGCGCCGGTGGCGGGCGCGCTGCTGCGCTACCAGGCGGGTGTGCAGGGGCAGCGCGACAGCGTCACCGGACCGACCGGCAATTTCGAGATCAGCGTCCCGAAGTCCAGCCCAACCCTCGACATCGTGATCGTGGCGCCGGGATTGCCCGTCAAGATCGCGCAGCTGACCGTGAAGGCGGAGCCGCCGACGCGGATCGTGATGCAGGAGATTGCCGGCAGGCTGACCATCCGCCTGCGCGACGTGCCGCCCTGGCCGCTCGTGCGGAGAGACGCGGCTGCGGCCGCGCTGTTCCTGCTTTTCTATCCGCGGGCCGGCAGCGGTCCGCCGCGGGAGTGGAAGAGCGTCGGCGAAGTTACGGTCGAAGTGGAGGCAGGACAGTACGCGGTTTGCGTTGGCGCTTCTGCGCGATGTGTGTCGCAATCAGTGTCCGCCGGTGGTGAGGCGATCGTCGACGCGACGGGATTGTGGCCCAGCGGCGAGGCGAAATGAGGCTCGCCGCTCAGGCGCTGTTTTGTTTTTTTGTCGCCGCTTCGGCGCGTGGCTGGCTCGGGCTCGGGTTCACGCTTCACACGGATGCGAAGGATCCCTCCGCGCGATGGCTGTACGTGCGGCGCGTTCATCACGGAGGCCCGCGGACTCTGCCGGTCTCCGCGTGCAGGACATGATCCTGGCGATCGATCGGAAACCGGTTCGTTTCGCCAGCCACGAGAATGCGTTGCAATTCTTCGGAGGTATCCGGCCGGGAACGCAGATGCGCCTCGACGTCCTGCGCGAAGGTCGGCGGATCCAGGTCGTGCTGATCGCCAGTCCGATGCCGCGGGCCTTTGTGGGAGCAGTGGAGGACAACCCGCGCAAAGCACAGATTTTGGACAAGAAGCCATAAACTGCCGCCCATGACGCACGTCCTCTACGTCTATGCGGTCGGGCGGGCGGGGCATCCGCTGCCGGAGGGGGTGGAGGCGGTCGACGGCAGCGAGCGCGTCGACTGCTTCCAGGATGGCGACCTGTGCGCGTTCCACACGAAAGTGGAGGCCGAGGAGTTCTCGCAGGAAGGGATCGACCGGCGGGCGGGGGACATCGAGTGGCTGGGGGCGATCGGGTACCGGCATCAGAACGTCATGGCGGCGCTCATGCGCGGCGGCACCATCGTGCCATTGCGGGCGTTCACGCTGTTCCGCTCCCAGTCGTCGTTGCATGAGTGGCTGCAAAGCGGGCGCGAACAGCTGGGGAAGGTGCTCGGAAGGCTGGAAGGCAAGCAGGAGTGGACGCTGCGCATCGAGCTGGAGGCGCAGAAGTGGAGCGAGGCGCTGGTGGGGCGGGTGGAGGCGTTGAAGGCGCTGCAGGCGGAGATCGAGACGGCCGGCGCGGGGAAGGCGTTCCTCCTGCGCAAGAAGCTGGATGAGGCGCGCAAGCAGGCCTCGCGCGAGGCGGAGCAGCAGCTCGTGGCCGAGGTGGAGAGCGAGATCCTGGCGAAGCTGGCCTGCGAGAGCGTGGCCGAGTCGCGGGAGCGGCGGGAGGGGGCCTTCCCGCAGATCAACGTGCTCATCAACCGGGACGAGGAATCGCGGTTGCAGGAGCTGCGCGAGGAGCTCGCGCAACGCTACGGGCACGAGGGGGTGACCCTGGCCCTGACCGGCCCCTGGCCGCCGTACACATTCGTCGGAACGATGAACGAGGAAGGATGAACGATGAACGAGCTCATCGTTTGCACCCATGCCTGAGACGACCGAAGAGCTGTCCCTCCTCGAAACGCTCGACCATCTGCTCGATTGCGGCGTGGTCATCGCCGGTGAAGCGGTCATCTCCATCGGCGACGTCGACCTGCTCTACCTCGGACTGAACGTCGTGCTGGCCAATGTCGACTCGTTGATGCGCGCCCGGCAGCGGAAGCCATGAAGCTGGTCATCATCGGGGCGCACCTGCGGCGGGAGGATGTGGAACCGGTCGCCAATGCGGTCCCGGTCGGCGACATCTTCCTGAGCGGGATGCCGGTCGAAGATGACCAGCCGCTAGGCGACCGCGAGCTGCTCATCCGCGTGGCTCGCCTCCGCGCCGAGCTGCTCGAGCGGGCCACGTTCGTGGCCATCCGCTACGGCTTCGCATCCTCTTCGCCGGAAGCGAAGGCATTGCCGCACGCGGCCAGATGGAAAGCGCTGCTGGAGGAGAACCGCAGCCGGGTGGAGATGACGCTGAAGATCGCCGCCGCGAATCCGAAGAAGCGTCCCGACCGGCGCGATTTCAGAAGCGGCGCCGAATACCTCAAAGCGCTGCATGAGAGCACCGCAAACATCGACGATGCCTTTCGCGGAGAGGTGGAAAAGAGGCTGATCCCGCTCAGCGCGCGGCACGTCTGGTCTTCCAGCGAGCTGGCCCTGCTGATCGAGCGTGCGAAGCTCGATGAAGTGAGAGCAGCGGGCGAGGAGCTGAAGAGGACCAAGGTCCCTTTCCTGCTGTCCGGCCCCTGGCCGCTGGAGGTCTTTGCCGATGCTGATCACGAATGAAGAAGACGCGCTGCGCCAGCAGCTGGCCTTCACCGAGTCGATGATCCCGGAGCGGATCGCGGCCGATGCGGAGATCGTGGAGAACGGCCTGGCCAGGCTGGTGATGTCCATCATCGAGCTGGTCAGGCGGCTCCTGGAGAAGCAGGCGCTGCGGCGCATGGACGCGGGCAACCTCAGCGAAGAGGAGATCGAGCGCCTGGGCAGCGCCCTGATGAAGCTGGAAGAGAAGATGAGCGAGCTGAAGGCCGTCTTCGGCCTGTCGGATGAGGATCTGAACCTGAAGCTGGGGCCGATCAGCACGTTGTGAGTTGCTGTTGCTGCTTGTTAGTAGAGGAGAACCGGGCCCGACCGTTCTACTGACAACCGCCAACCAACAACTTGTTGACGATCCCCACCGCCTTCGCGTCTACTTACGCGCCATGGCGATCGACGATCGAGGTCTGCAGCGCCAGCCGCAAGGGCTGGTGGACATCCTCGACAAGATTCTGGATAAAGGCCTGGTGGTGGCGGGCGACGTGAAGGTCTCCCTGGCCAACGTCGAGCTGCTGACCATCCAGCTGCGCCTCGTCATCTGCTCCATCGACAAGGCCGAGGCGATCGGCATCAACTGGTGGCGCTCGGATCGCTTCTATTCGAGCGACGCCGCCCGCGCGTTGCCGGCCCCGGCCGAATACGACGCACTGAAGGAACGCATCGCCGACCTCGAGCGGCAGCTCGCGGCTCAGGCGCTCCCGGAAAGCAAGTCAGAGAGGAAAGGCAGGTAAGTCATGGCTGTTGAGCGCGCACCAGGCGGGACGAGTCTCATCGACGTCCTCGATCGTATTCTCGACAAGGGCATCGTCGTCGACGCGTGGGTGAGAATCTCGCTGGTGGGCATCGACCTGATCACGGTCGAGGCTCGCGTCGTCATCGCATCGATCGATACTTACCTGAAGTACGCGGAGGCGGTCGGCATCACCTCCACGGTCGCGCGTCCGGCCCTCGGCGAAGGCAGCGGCACGGGCACGGGCAGCGCTACCGGCACACCGACCGGCGTGACGCGCTGAGGAAATGAACGATAAGGGGCCGGCTGAGAGCCGGCCCTACATTCATTTCTTCACGTATTGATCGAACCAGTCGCCCACCGTCTCGTACCAGAGCTTCGAGTTCTGGGGCTTGAGCACCCAGTGGCCCTCGTCGGGGAAGTACAGCATCTTCGACGGCACGCCGCGCCGCTGCAGGGCCGTGAACAGCTCCAGCCCCTGGTTGATCGGCACCCGGAAGTCGAGCTCGCCGTGCGTCACCAGCGTCGGCGTCTTGAAGTTCTTCACGAACTTGTTCGGAGACCACTTCTCGTACAGCTCGGGGTTGTCCCACGGATTGCCGCCGAACTCCCACTCCGGGAACCAGAGCTCCTCCGTCACGCCGTACATCGACTCCAGGTCGTACACGCCGGCATGCGACACCAGCGCCTTGAAACGGTCGCTGTGGCCGAGGATCCAGTCGACCATGTAGCCGCCGTAGGAGCCGCCGGCGGCGCCGAGGCGTGAGGGGTCGACCCAGGGCATGGCGGTGAGGTTGTCCACGCCGTTCATGATGTCGGTGTAGACGCGGCCGCCCCAGTCGCGGGAGATCTCCTCCACGAACTTCTGCCCGTAGCCGCTCGAGCCGCGGGGGTTCGGCATGAGGATGACGTAGCCCTTCGCGGCGAACAACTGCGGGTTCCAGCGGTACGACCACTGGTCGCTCCACGCCCCCTGCGGGCCGCCGTGGATGAGGACGAGCAGCGGGTACTTTTTCGTCGCGTCGAAGTTGGGCGGCTTCACGGTCAGGGCCTGCACCTGCGTGTTGTCCGCTCCGGCGTACCAGATGTCGCCCGTCTCGCCGAGCCGGAGCGAAGCGAGGAGCGCATCGTTCTCGTGGGTGAGCTGTTTCGCCGCACCGCTCCTCGTCAGCGACCAGATGTCGGCCGGCCGGGTGAGGGAGGAGCGGCTGAAGTAGAGCGTCTGGCCGTCCTTGCTGACCGTGAGGGCGTCGGCCGAGGCTTCGTCCCACAGCTTGTGGTACTCGCCGCCCATGGTCGTCTCGTAGATGGCGACCTTCGACTTCTCGGGGGCGGTGAAGTAGATCGACTTGCTGTCCGGCGCCCAGGCGAAGGACTCGATCCAGTCCGGGAAATTCGGGGCGAGGCGGGTGGACTGGCCGGTCGCGCGGTTGTAGACCCACAGCTCCCACAGGTCCGACTCGTAGCCGGCGCGCGCCTGCGAGCGGTAGGCGATGAGCTTCCCATCCGGCGAGTAGCGCGGGCTGGTGTCCGCCCCCTTGCGCGAGGTGATGCGGCGGATCTGCTGCTTGCCGCTGGCGACCGGCGTGATGAAGAGATCGGAGTTGGTGGAGACCTCCGGCCGATCCTCCGTGTCGCGGGCGAAGACCAGTTCCGTGGCACCAGGCGAGATGTCGAACTCGTCGCCGCCGCCGACGGAGAAGGGGGGCGCGTCGAACGCGCCGGGGGTGAGGTCGCGCGGCGTGCCGTTGATCGGCTGGAGGAGGATGTGGGTGCGGGTCGGCGCCTGCCAGGCCTTCCAGTGGCGGTACATCAGGCTGTCCAGCACCCGGGCATGCGTCGGCTTCGCCTGCGCGGCGGCGTCCTTCGCGCTGACGCATTCCGGATCGACGCCGCAGTCCGGGTAGATGTCGGAGACGACGAGGAGGGCCAGGGCATCCGGCGTCCATTTCAAGGTGGAGGCGCCGCCCGGCAGGTCGGGCAGCTTCCTCTGCGTGCCGCTGGCGACGTAGTAGAGCCAGATCTGCTTCGAGTCGCCGCTCTGGTCGGAGAGGTAGGCGATGGTCTTGCTGTCCGGCGACCAGACCGGGCCTTCGTCCTGCTTGGAGCCCTCGCTGATCTTCTTCGGTTCGCCGCCCGCCGCCGGCATGAGGTAAATGGCGCTGCGGCGGTAGTTCGTCTTCATGTCGATGGTGCTCGCGTCGTAGGCGATCCACCTGCCGTCCGGCGAGAGCTGCGGCGCGCCGATGCGGCGGATGGCCGCCAGATCGGTGAAGGTCATGGTGTGGGTCTGGGCCAGCGCCGTGGCGGCGGTGAGGAACAGTGCTGCTGCGATCAGTTTTTTCATCGTATGTATCCCAGCGATCGAAGGTTCTGGTAGTACTCCTCGTTGACTTTGGTCGGCGGCGCCGCGGTGGCACGGACGCCGTAAGAATCGATTCTCGGCAGCTCCTGGGTCAGCGCCCGGCCCGGCATCTCGCGCGAGGGCGGAAAGCCCATGAGGGCGAGCGCGGTCGGCGCCACATCGAAAAGCGAGACGGAGGGCCGGCTCTCCAGCCGCCCCGTGTACGCAAGCACGCCATTGCCTGCCAGCAGCACTTCATACCCTTTGCCGCGTATGGCCGTCACCGTGGCCTCCACGCCATCCAGCGCCCGCACAGACGAAGCCAACCTCGCGGCCGGCTGCAGATCCAGCCGGTTCAGGATCACCTCAAGGGCCGGGAGGTAGGCGGTGACGAAGCGCGGCTGGTCGGCGTCGATGGCCGCCAGCACGCGCTTCGCAGCCAGCTGATCCACGCGCAACGCATCGCCCCTCGCGGCGGTGAAGATGGCCTCCTGGCTGTCGGTGGTCCACCAGTTCACCGCCGCGCTGGGCAGGCCGCGCGCGGCGAACAGCTCCCAGACGTAGTCGCGTCGGCGCACCGTGGGCGGCAGCGGCTGCCGCCGGGCCAGGCCGACCGCCTCTGCCACGCCGTGCAGCATGAAGTCGACGCGGGAGACGCTCTGGAGCACATGCGTCCCGCCTTGGAACCGCACCCCCTCGATGGCCCGCACGCCGTGCAGTTCCGTCGGGACGCCGGTGCCGACCGAGGCCCAGCGCTCGGTGGTCGACTCGGCCGGGAGGTCGCGGGCGGCGATTGCCGTAGCGAAGAGGGCGTTGAGGGCGGGCCGCGAGCGGAAGATGTCGTTCGTCAGCCCGTCCACCGCGATCAGCGCCACGCGCGCGGTGGTGGGCGTGGTCACCACCTGGATGGGCGGGGGGGCGGGCCGCTCCTGCGAGGCGTAAGCGGGGATGAACAGCAGAGCGAGCAGCACGGCGGCGGCGATCGTCATGGCCGCGCCGCGGGGACGCTGGTGGATGGCCGGCACCCGGTGCAGCTCGTAAATGGAGAAGGAGAGCAGGGCCGCGGAGACGACGAGGGTCGCCATCACGAAGAAGAAGACGATGAGGGCCAGCCCGGTGGCCAGCTCCCCAATCGACGGCGGCGCATCGAACCGGTACCACCAGACCGCGATGGGCACGGCCAGCAGTGCCGCGGCCACGAACGAGATCCCGAGCAATGCCCGCGGCGTATCGATGACGACCTCGGGGCGCACTTTGAGGATCAGGGCCAGCACGACCATGAAGAGAAAGGCGCCCGCCAGGCGGCCGGCGAAGTAGAGGCTGGTCAGCTCCAGCGTCTCCAGCGCGGAGAGCGGATGGTTCCGGAAGAGCATCACCGCCACCATCGGCAGCGCGCCGAAGAGGGCGAGCAGCGTGGCCGCCTTCAGCGCCACGGTGGCCAGCTCCGCCCAGAACGCGCGCGAGCTCCACGGATCGAGGGCGAACCAGCGCTCGATGCCGTGGCTCAGATAGCCGCGCTCACGGAGCTGCGCCCGGAGCTCGTCGACCGGTTGCGACACGCGCGGAGTATAGCGATCAGCAATCAACCCCCTCGCTGATCGCCGGTCGCCGATCGCCACAAAAACAGGAAAGGGCCGAGCCGCGGCCCTCGGAATATCGGTGACCAAGCCACGTTCTGAAACCAGCCGCACTCCCATGAACTCCACCACAACCGATTCGGGCGAGATTACGGGGCACGACCCGCTCGTGCCGAAGCGAAGCCGCTT
>DASYMJ010000084.1:0-6886 GCA_036009105.1 Thermoanaerobaculia bacterium
TTTTCACTTCAGGTAGTCGAGCAGGTCGTCGTACAGGCCGCCGGTGTTCGCAAACGTGGCGTAGTTCTTCGCCGTGGCGAACCACTCGCGCGTCGATGGCTTCGTCTTCTTCAGCGCCTCGAGGAAATCGGTGCGGCGCAGCTCGCGCGGCTCGCCGCCGCGCATCGCCTCCACCAGCGGCCGCTCGGCCGCGCGCTCCACGAGGTCGAACAGATCCGCGCCCGAGAAGTCGGCGCTCTTCTTCGCCAACTCCCCGACGTCCACATCCTTCGAAACCGGGCGCTCGCGGAGGTGCAGGCGGAGGATCTCGAAACGCGCCGCCTCGTCGGGCGGCGGCACGAAGAGCACGCGGTCGAAGCGGCCCGGACGCCGCAGCGCGGAGTCGACGGACCACGGCGCGTTCGTGGCCGCGATCACCAGCACGTTCGCGTTGTTGGAGGCCATGCCGTCCATCTCCGCGAGCAGCTGGTTCACCAGGCTTTTGGCGGGGCTGAAGCGCATCTGCTGGCGGCTGCCGCCGATGGCCTCCACCTCGTCGAAGAAGAGGATGGCCGGCACTTTGGAGCGCGCCGTCTCGAAGATGCCGGCCAGCTTGCGCTCCGACTCGCCGTAGTACATGTCCAGGATCGAGTCGATCGTGACGTTGAAGAAATAGGCATCGCACTCGCCGGCGGTGGCGCGGGCGAGAAGGGTCTTGCCGCAACCCGGCGGCCCGTACATCAGCACGCCGCCGCCCACGCGCTTGCCGTACTTGCGGAAGAGATCCGGCCGCTGGAACGGCACGATGATCTTCATCCGGATCTCTTCCTTGATCGTGTCGAGGCCGCCGACGTCGCCGAATCGCACGTTCTCGCGAGTCGGCGCGTCCACCTCGCCGGCCTCGCCAGCCGCCTTCTCCCCGCGCACGAGCCGCAGCACGTTGTCCGGCGCGTCGTCCTTCGGCGCGATGAGAGCGCGAGCGCGATTGCGCGCGTCGTCTTCATCGAGATGGACGAGCGCTTCGCGGGCCGCCTCCTCCGCCTCGCTGCCCCGGCCGAGCTGCGCGAGCAGCTCCGCCACCTGCAGCCAGAGAAAGCCGTTGTTCGGCGTCTGGACGAGCGCGCGCCGGAGAGTTTCGAGAGTCGAGTTCAGGTCCATGACGTCAGCTCACAACCAATGGTATTTGCGCCGCAGGATGGCCCGCATCACCGGCTCCGCGAACCAGGTGTACGCCGCGAACGCGAGGTAGACCACGAGCACGATCGTCGAGCCGGGATCATCGCGCAGCACCGTCGTGCGGATCAACGACACGATGGCCCACAGCGAGAGGACGACGAGCAGCTGCATCGGCGCGCCGAGACGGCGCATCATCAGGGCGTAGGCGAGGAAGGGGCGGTAGAAGAGGTGCTTGCGCATGACCAGCTGGGCCAGCCCTTCGATGGCCAGCGCGTTGTGCGGATCGATCTCCAGCGCGGTGCGGAACATCTGCTCCGCTTCCTCGAAGCGGCGGCTGGTCAGCAGGATCGAGCCGAGGATGGCGAAGCCGTCCGGGTCATCGGGATTGAGGCTGATCGCGCGCCGCGCAACCTCCTCGGACAGCTTCCATTTCGACGGGCGGACCTCGTGCAGCAGCGAGGCGAAGAGCTGATGCGCCGACTCGTCGTCGGGATCGATGCCCAGCGCGCGCCGGGTGAGCTCCAGCGCCTTCTCCTTCCGGCCGCAGAAGGAGAGGATCTGCGCGTAGTGGACGAAGTAGTCGGCGTCGTCCGGCTCGAGGCGCAGCGCCTCGATGACGGCGCGCTCCGCGGCAGCGAAGCGCCCGGCGCGGAACAGTGCCGTCGAATACACGCCCCACCCCGCCCCCCACTCCGGCACCATCCCCACCACCTGTTCCATCGCGGCGATTGCGCCCGGCACGTCCTGCAGCGCGAGCAGCACGCGCGCGAGCGAGAAGTAGCTCATCGGATCGTTCGGCTCGGAGGCGATGGCATCCGAGGCGATCTCCCGCGCTCGCTCCGTCTGCCCCACGGCGAGCAGATGCGAGACGCGCATCGCGGGCGTCACCGTGACGATGATCTTCTCGTCATCATCTTCCAGGAGGCACCCCCAGCAGGACGAGCACGATGCGGATGGGGAGGAACCAGGCGATGGCCAGCGCCGCGAAGTAGCTGGCTCGGGTCGGCGCGACGTCGCCACGGAGGAAGACATTGCCATGGACGTGCGGGCGCTGCAGGAAGAAGAGGATGCCGCCGATCACGAAGTGCACCACGCGGACGCCGAGGAGGACGAAGCCGACGTTCTCCACCCGCGCGTCGTTTGCCGCGGCGACCATGAGCACGCAGCAGATCCAGCCGGCGGCGCCCAGCAACAGCGCGAGCAGCGCGTTGCCGAAGCGGCGGATGACGATCGCGTTGTAGAACGCCAGGACGCCGGCCACGGCGCTGCCCAACATGAGCGCGGCGTACGGCAGCAGCAGCGGATCGATCTGCGGCGCCGCGGCGCGCCGCGCATCGGGATAGCGTCGCAGCGAAGGCCGGAGCAGATCCCCCTCGGAGATCAACCGCGCCTCGCGATGAGCCGCAGATCCTGAGGGCCGAAGAGTCGCTCGTTGAGGATGCGGATGACGCGCTGCAAGGCCGGCGGGTCGTCCGCCAGGGCAGGGATGCTCGTCCCTTCCGGGAACGGGTGGACGGCGCGCGCTTCGTCGATGGTGAAGCCGTGCTCGCGCGCGAGCAGGACCAGGGCGGCGGGATGGCGGGGGGCGAGATGCGTCGGATCGCGCCAGATCTCGGAGGCGCTGACCAGCATCGACTCCGCGTTCGGCGTCTCGATCATGAGCAGGCCGCCCGGCCGCAACACGCGGGACGACTCACGGAAGAAGTCGAACAGGATCTCGACCGGGAGGTGCTCGACCACGTGCGTGGCCAGGATGCTGCCCACCGAGCCGTCCGCGTACGAGGCGAAGCATTCCGGCACGCCGGCAACGTCGGCAGCGATGTCCCGCGCGCGGAGGTCGGCCACGGAGCGCTCGTTCGTGTCGAAGCCGCGCGCCTCGACGCCGCGCTCGCGGCACAGCAGCAGGAACTCGCCCCGTCCGCAGCCGACGTCGATGACCGGCGCGATCGCGCGCTCCACATACGGCAGCAGGTTCGCCCGAACCTCCGCTTCGGATCCGCGCAGCCCATCCTCCAGCCGGCGGTACAGGAAATCCTTCGAGAGCGGTTCGATGCGCGCCGAAACGCCGGCGTTCGTCGTATCGCGCAGGCGCACCGCCACCGTCTCGATCTTCTGATCGAGCGCGGCAATCAGCGCGTCATTGCGCTGCGCGGCGATGGGGATCAGCTCGCGCGTCGCCCGCAGGTCGCCGGCGAGCGCCTCGTCCGCCGCGCGGACGTCCTGCTGCACGGCGGCGATGTCCGACGCGAAATCGCGCCGGAGCGCGTCGAGCTCACGGCGCAGATCGGCGAGGAGGTCGAGCAGGGAGACGTTGAAGTCGCGCTGCCGGTCCAGCTCGGGGGCGGCAGCCCGTCCGATGAAGCGGTTGAAGAGCGCCACGATCCATCCGTGGCGCCCTTTCCCGGGCCGGTACCGCCGATCGTGCTCCCACACGTCGCGCCATGCATCGGCGCCCGCGGGAGGAGCATCGACGAACCGGCCGTCCACTCGCTTACTCGCTGGCTTCGGCCGCGGCCGGGGGAGGGGCGGCCGGGGCCGGAGCCTCTTCGACCTTCGCCGTGCCGGTGGGAACCACCTCGACCTGGATGTGCGCCGTCACGTCGCGGTGCAGGCGGACGTCGATCTCGTGTACGCCGACCGTCTTGATGGCGTGATCGAGCTCGATGCGGCGCTTGTCCACGTCGATGCCTTTCGCGGCCAGCGCGTCGGCGATCTCGTTGGCGGTGACGGAGCCGAAGAGGTTGCCGTGATCGCCGACCCGCTTCTGGATCGTGACCTTGGTTCCCTTCACGGAGTCGGCCGCCTTCTGGGCGATGGCGCGCTCCTGCTGGCCCAGCTGGGCCCACTTCTTCTTCTCCTGCTCGATGGCCTTCATGTTGCCGGCCGTCGCCTCGCGGGCGAGGTTCTTCGGGATCAGGAAATTACGGGCGTAGCCGTCCTTGACGGTCACGACGTCGCCGCGAGTACCGAGCCCGCGGATCTCGTCAGTCAGAATGACCTTCATGGGAGTCGTCCTTTCGTTTGAAATGTCGGAAATCGAAAAATGAGTCGAACAGGCCGGCGATGCTGAGCAGCAGCCACGCGGCGATGAAGATGATCAGGAATCCGATGAAGAGGAAGGCGATCATCACACCGAGGGGGCTCATGCCCATCGCGGCGAGCATGGAGCGGAAGATCGCCAGTCCCCGCAGAAAATAGAGGAACGTCACCACGGCCAGTACATTGGCCGTGACCATCCGCAGCGTGCCGGTCGCGAGCGGCGTGATGCCGCCGAGCACGAACGCGAAGAGCAGCCAGTCGGGCAGGGAAAGGTTGCGGAACAGATAGACGCGGCTGCGCTCGCCGCCGTTGCGCCACGCATCGAGCCGGGCGAAGACCGCCAGGCTGACCACGAACACGCTGATGACGAGCGTCATGACCATGGCCGGCAGGCAGATGGTCAGCAGTTCGGACTTCTCCGCCATCTGCGCGTACGCGGCCGGCATCCCGGCCTGCTTGACGCTGAGGGCGATCGCCTCCCGGAACTTCTGCACGTACCAGCCATAGGGCGAGAACGCGGCCACGGTGCGCATCAGCGTCTCGGTGAAGAAGAGGCCGACCGCGCCGCCGATGGTGGTGAACATCAGCACGCGGCCGAACGGCTCGCCGCGCTCGATGAGCGGCTGCGCCGCCAGCGCCTGCACGGCGACGGCGAGCACGAGGCCCAGGAGCTCGGCGTACATCATCTTCACGTCGTCCGGATGGACGGCCGGTACCTGGGTGAGCTGGAAAATGGAGAGCGCCGCCAGGCCCGTGGCCAGCAGCAGAACGAGCCATGCAGCGCGGCGGCCGTTCCGCAGCGCGCACTGGAAGAGTGCGGCGGGAACGAACACGAACACCAGCGGCGTGACGAAGAGGAGCCCCGTCAGCAGCGTGTAGCCGGCCACACTCCGGGCCATGCGTCCGAACGGACGCCCCGGGAGTGCCACCGGCTCCTGCTGCAGCGAGGTCTCCATCATCAGTCGGTCGCGAACGGGAGCATCGCGATGGTGCGGGCGCGCTTGATGGCGTTCTGCAGCTTGCGCTGGTGCAGCGCGCAGGTGCCGGAGATGCGGCGCGGCAGGATCTTCCCGCGCTCGGGGATGAACTGCTGCAGCATCTTCACGTCCTTGTAGTCGATGTACTCGATCTTCTCGACGCAGAACTTGCAGACGCGCTTGCGGCGGTAGAAGAACTTCTTCTTGCCGCCCTGCTGGCCCTGCGGGCCGGAGCCGCCACCCGGGCCGCGGCCACCGCCGCCCGGTCCTCTTCTCTCAGGTGCTGTCGTTGCCATGTCGGTTCTCCTTCCTTACGGCTGCGCCGTCTCTTCAGCCGCGGGCGCCTCGGGGGCGGCCGGCGCGGGGGCGGGGGCGGGGGCCGGAGCGGGGGGTGGGGCGGGAGCGGGGGCCGGAGGCGCGGGGACCGGCTCGCTGGAAGCGAAGGCCGGAGCCGGACGGACGCGCTCCTTCTTCGGGTTGCGCTTGGCCAGCTTGTCGGCGCGCTTGAGGTCCTCGTCCGTGCGCACGATCATGTGCCGCAGGACGCGGTCGGAGTTCTTCATCCGGCGGTCCAGCTCGGCGAGCGAGCCGGTGCTCTCGTAGACGAAGAGGTGGTAGTTGCCCTCGTTGAACTTCTGGATGGGATAAGCGAGCCGGCGACGGCCCCACGCTTCTTCATTCCTGAGCGTGGCACCGGTCGATTCGCCGACCTTGCGGAACTCGCCGATCAGCGTGTTCGCTTCTTCCTCCGGCACTTGCGGAGAAAGGATGAACAGGACTTCATAAGTCCTCATGTGTCCTCCTTCTGGCCTAGCGGGACCCTCAGTGGGTCCAAGGAGCTGGCAGATTTTCCAAAGAATTCGGCCCGGAAGCCGGGCCGGTAAGTGTAGGCAAATGCGGCGAGGACAGCAATTATTTCGCGGGTGTCATCCTGAGCCGCGAAGCCGGTGAAGGATCTCCCGGCAAGTACGAGGAGATCCTTCGGCCTCTGCGGCCTCAGGATGACACCTAGTTCACGCCGGCCCGCAGCTCCGCCACGTGCGCCGTTTTGATGTTCGTCGAAGTCGGCGTGATGGTCCCGTCCGTGTACGCGATGGCGGGCAGGGTGAGCGCCGAGCGGGCTGCATCGAGAGCGGTGCGGATCTCGGTGATGTGCACGCCCTTGACGAGCACCGTCGCGTTCAGCGTCGGGTCGGTGAAGCTGGCCGGCGTGAGGCCCGCCAGCGCGCGCACCGCGTTGACGGCGCTGCGCAATTCGGAGAAGTGCGTCGCCGCCACGGCCGTCGATCCGGCGGTCAGCGTCGGGTCGGTGAACGTCACCGCGGTGCCGAGGTCGAAGTTGCTGTAGCCGGACATGTTCGCGCCGGCGTCGATGGAGCGCACCTTGTAGAGGTACGCGGTGCCCGCGGCAACCGTGCCGTCCGGATAGGTCGTCCCCGCGGTGGTGCCGATCGGGCTGAACGTGGTGCCGTTCGCGCTGCGCGAGACCTCGTAGTTCACCGCCCCCACGGCCGCCGTCCAGCCGATGGTGATCAGGCTGGAGGACGCGTTCGTGACGGCAACGTTCGCCGGCGCCGCGACCGGCGAGCAGGCCGAGGTCAGCGCCCGCTGGCCGGTGACCGAGCAACCCTTCGCGTTCGCCGCCGTGACGGTGAGCACGACGTTCGGCCCGGTCGGCGTGAAGGTGATGGAAGACGTATTCGTGGCCGAGGTGA
>DASYMJ010000085.1:0-15634 GCA_036009105.1 Thermoanaerobaculia bacterium
GGCCCATCTATTCGTTGATATTGGGCCGGCTGAAGAGCCGGCCCTACATTTTTCCGCGCACCGTTTCGCGCGTCTTCGCCGCCAGCTCGTACGCGCCGCGATGCGGATTCGCCCGCACCAGCTCATCCGGCACCGCGACCAGCGAGAACGCTTACCAGCAGGCGCGCACGTACCGCGTCTCAGTGGGCGTGAAGTTCTAGTTACGACAGATGTAGGGCCGGCTCTTAGCCGGCCCATCTATTCGTTGATATGGGGCCGGCTAAGAGCCGGCCCTACATTTTTCCGCGCACCGTTGCGCGCGTCTTCGCCGCCAGCTCGTAGGCGCCGCGATGCGGATTCGCCCGCACCAGCTCATCCAGCACGGCGTTCGCCTCCGCCGCCTTCCCGGTGATGAAGTACACCAGCGCGAGGTTCGCGTACGCCTGCATGTGCTGCGGCGAGCGCTCGATCTCGCGGCGGAAGGCGAGGATCGCCTCGTCCGGACGGTCCAGCCGGGCCAGGATGTCGCCTCGCAGGTAGTCGATGCCGTACAGATGCGGCACCTCCAGGTCGTTGGCCCGCCGCTCCGCCTGATCGATGGTCTGCAGCGCGCCGTTCAAATTCCCCTCCGCCCGCTGCACCTCGGCCAGGAGGAGGATGGACGTCGGCTGCCGGTCGCCCGCCTCGATCGCCGCGCGCGCGCACTGCTCCGCCTCCGGAAAGCGGCGCAGCTCGGCGTAGGCGCGGGCGAGGAGCTCGTTCGCCTCGCGCGGATTGGTGGAGAGCGCCAGCTGCGCGTGCTGCACCGTCTCCCCCGGCTGCTCGTTCTTCAGATACGCGAAGCCTAGCCCCAATGCGAGATCGGGCGAGAAGCGCTCGGACTGCGCGATCGCCGTTTTGTACGTCTCGATCGCTTCCTTGTAGCGGCCGGACTCGACCAGGATCTCCCCCAGCTTCGACCAGACGTCGGAGAGGTGCGGGTTGCGCTGGAGCATGCGCCGGAAGACGGGGACCGCCTCGTCGTAGCGGCGCTGGTCGGCCAGGTGGAAAGCGATCTTGATCTCGTCCAGGTGCCTGACCTCATCGCGCGGATTGGGCAGCGGGCCGGTGCGGTTCTTCGGCGTGCCGATGTAACCGAGGGCGGCGAGCTTCTTCGCGTCCTCCGGGTCGATCACCTGCAGCGACTCGACGGCGCTGGGATAGGTGGCCATGGTCTGCCGCATCGCGGCGTAGGTGCGGCGCTCGGTGGCCGAGACGTCCTGCCGCTCCGCCGGATCGCCGGCGATGTCGTAGAGCTCGGGCCGCGGGCCGTCGATGTAGTGCCAGCGGTCATCGATCAGCGAGCGCAGTTCACTCCATCCGAGGTGGATGCGCGGGTAGAGAGTCTCGGAGTAGATCGGCTTCTGCCTGGCGTCTCTCAGCAGCGAACGATCCGTTTTGGCGATGGCGAGCAGGTCGAGGATGGTCGGCGCCACATCGGCCAATTGCACGGGCCGTGAGACCGCGGTGTTGGCGCGCGCGGATTGCGGCAGCTTGAGCAGGAGCGGCACCTGCAGCGCCTCGCGGTAGAGGAGAATGCCGTGCTGGTCTTCGCCGTGCTGCCAGAGCCCTTCGCCGTGATCGGAGAGGAAGACGATCAGCGCCTTGTCGTACACGCCGAGGGCTTTCAGGCGGGCCAAGAGCCGGCCGACGATGTCGTCCGCCCTGGCGATCTCGCCGTCGTAGGTCGGGTTGTACGGCGCGTGCGGCTCGTAGATGTGGAAGAAGTAGAAGAACGGCTCGCTGGCGTGCTGCCCGAGCCACGCGTCGGCGGCCTTCAGGGTCTCGTAGCCGGAGCGCTGGTGCTCGCTCACCGCGCCGGCGGCGGCGACGGGAATCTCGTCGTCGTAGGTCTCGAAGCCGTCCGCGATGCCGGTCTCGGAGCGGAGCACGTACGAAGAAACGGCGGCGCCGGTGCGGTAGCCGTTGCCGCGCAGCGTCGCGGCCAGCGGCGGGTGCTTCGCGGGGTCGAAGCGGTAACCGACGTTGTTGCGCACGCCGTGCTCGGTCGGCAGCAGGCCGGTGAAGATGGAGACGTGCGAGGGCAGGGTCATGGGGCAGTGGCTGTAGGCGCGCTGGAAGAGGATGGCGTCGCGGCGGAGGGCATCGATGTGCGGCGTCTGCACGCCTTGGTAGCCGTAAGCGGGGAGGTGGTCGGAGCGGAGGGTGTCGACGGAGATCAGGATGACCGGCGCGCCGCGGAAGGTCGCGCGCTCTTTCGAGCAGGCGGCGATGAGCAGGAAGAGGACGGACAACGCGCGGCGCACGCGCGCATCATCGCATCTGATTCATCCGCTTTTGCAGCGCGGCGACGGAGCGCTCGTCGAGCGCGACGTGGTACGCGCGGTCGCCTTCCAGAATGCCGACCGAGACCGGATAGTCGAACCGCCGCGGGCCGGCGCTGGCCGGGTTGAAGAAGCGGATGCCATCCACCACCTCGTTGTGCGGCAGGTGGCTGTGCCCGTAGATCACGACCTCCGCCCGTTCCTGCTTCAAGGCGGCCAGCACGTGCTTTCCGGGCTTGCCGGGGCGGGGCAGGATGTGGGTGATGAGGATGCGTCCGAAGCGGACGATCTCGTAGCCGTCCGCCTCGTCGTTGTTGCCCGCCACGGCGGTGACCGGCGCGATCGCGCGCAGCCCCTCCAGCACATGCTCGCCGCCCACGTCGCCGGCATGGAGGATATGGTCCACGCCGGCGAAGACGTCCGGCACCCGAGGATGGAGCACGCCGTGCGTGTCGGCGATGATTCCGATGCGCATGATGAAAGCAGTTGCTGGTTGCTGGTTACTAGCGCCGAATCGTTTCTACCAGCAACCAGCAACCAGCAACGAGCAACTCACCCCCTCGGCGGCAGCGCAACCCGTGCCACGCCGAAGTCTTTTCCGAGCTCGTCCAGCACGCCTACCGCCACCCGGTCCGTCCGGTCGTCGGCCATCATCTCGAAGTCGTAGGTGAAGTAGCCCTTCCCGTCCTTGAAGTCGCGCGCGGTGAAGGGTTGCACGCGGGTGGTGACGTCGCTGATCTCGCCCAGGATGCCGCCCCAGGCGAGGTAGACGGAGAAGCCGCCGATCGCGCCGCGCTGCTCGGCGACCGTCATCAGCCGGCTGGTCGGGATATGGATGGTGAGGGGGATGCGGTAGCGGTTCGGCCCGGCCTTCTTCGCCGTGCCGATCTCCACCCTGAGGGGGATGGCGGAGCGCTCCGGCTGGGCGAACAGCGTGGCCACGACGCGCTCCTGCATCCGCGTCCGCTCCGACTTCTCCACGATCGCGCGCCGGGAGCGGACGGTGTAGTCGTGGTTCCTGGCCCGCACCACCACGCTCCGCGCGCGGTCTTCGCCGTGGCGCGTGGCCCGATAGGCCAGCGAGTAGTAGTCGGCGAAGTCCTCCGCCACGCGCGGCAGCAGCTCGGCGATGTCCTTCGCGCTGCCGGCCATCACGCCGCCGGTCTGCTCCGCGATGTCGTTGAGCGAGATCGCCTCGTTCGAGTACACCTCGTTGTCGAATCCCGCCGACGAGCCGCCCGTCACGCCCGAGATGTCGAGGGCGTGGATGTTCTGCTGCTGTTGCGCGTCCGGCAGCGTGAAGGTCGAGCCCATCCCTTCCGGATAGAGCGGATAGACGGTGAAGCCGGTCGCGTTGGCGGTGCGGGCGATGGATCGCACCAGGCCGGCGGTGTTGAACTCCGCGCGGAGCTGCTGATTGAGCGGCAGGCTCCGTCCCGCCGCGAAGAAGAACTCCGCGCCCGCCGTCTGCGATAGACGGTGCGAGGCGAGGAGCAGCACCTTGCGGCCTTCCGTACCGGCGAAGCCGGTCATGATCGCCTGCAGCGCCTGCGTCTTTCGTTTCATCTCCGCTTTGGCCCAGACGGCGGCTTCGTACGCGTCGAGAGGAGGCACGAAGGAGTTGACGTCGACGTTGTAGCCACGCTGCCGGGCCAGCTCCACGCTGCGGCGATAGAAGTCCATGTTCTGCGTCACCGAGCGCCGGAAGTCGTTCAGCGGATCGCCCTGCACGCCGGTGGTCTGCTTGGCGAGGCCGTCGAGCGTGGCGTCGACGGCCGCGAGGTCGTCGGTCGGGTCGAGCGCCGCCACCGGCTCGCCGCGCCAGGAGAGGATGCTCACCGCATCGCCCTTGCGCACGACCTCGTGCAGCAGATCCTTCAGCGCGTTGAACACCGGATCGCGCTTGAACGGCGCGAGCCGCAACTGGTCGACGAAGACCACGACGGTGCGCCGCTGGAATGCAGGCCGCGCTTCGGCCCGACTCCCCGGTTCGGCCACGTCTGCCGGACGAGCCGAATCCGGGGCCGCGTTTTCCGACCGGTACGCCGAGAAGTTCGTGATCGCCTGCGGCTTGCCGTCTTCCAGGAGCTCGAAGTCCTTCGCCATGAGACCGTGCACGCGCTGGCCGTTCCGGTCGGTGACCACCACGTCCAGGTTGACCAGGGAGACTTCGATCGTCTCGCCGGACATGCGCGGCAACTGCGGCTCGCGCTCGGCGGCGCCGACCATCAGGAAGGAGAGAAAGGAGATGGCGGCGATCCGTCGCATGGTTACTTCACCTCCGTGATCATCTGGTTGCGCGGCGGGAGGGTGACGAAGAAGTAGCCGGCGTCGCGGCCGACGTCATCCTGCACGGCCACGGCGATCCGCTCCGTGCTCTCGTCGGCCAGCAGGTCGAAGTCATAGGTGAACGACGACTCCGCCGCCTTCTCCGCATCGGCCACCGGGATGACGAACGGCTGCTGATGCTGGGTGATGTCGCTGATCTCCCCCAGCACGCCGCCCCAGGCGACGTACACCGAGAAGGAGCCGGCAAAGTCGCCGTTCGGCTGATTGACCGTGGAGAGCGACGACACCGGCACGGTCACCTTCAGCGGAATCCTGTAGCGGTGCCGCGCGAGCTTCGTCGCCTGCCCCAGCGTCGTGGTGATGGGGATCTTCGACTGGGGATGGACGCCGAAGAGGCTGGAGACGACCCGCTCCTTCATCTTCGTCTGGTCGGACTTTTCCACGAACTCGCGGCGGGCCCGGACGGTGTAGGACGGGTCCTTCGCCTTCACCACCAGCTTGTGCGTGCGGTCCTGGCGGCGCGTCTCGGCGTGATAGGCGAGCGAGTAGTAGGTCGTGAAGTCGTCCTCCACGCGGGGGAGGAGCTTGATGATGTCCGGCCCGTAGGCCGTCATGCCGCCGGTCTTGTCGGCGAGGGTCTGCAGGGCTGGCGTCTCGTTGTTCAGGACCCAGTGGTCGTAGCCGGCGGATGGGGTGGCGCTCGGCTGCGCCAGCGTGTCCACCATCGACGCCGAGGCGTCGGGGAACGTCTCCTCCCCCAAGCCTTCCGGGTAAATCGGGTACATGGTGACGCCGGCGGCGTTCGCCGCGTCGGCGACGGAGAGGACCACCCGTTCCATGTCGAACTCCGAGCGCAGCTTCGGGTCGAGCGGATAGGCCCCGCTCATGGTCAGGAACTCGAGCCCGGCCACGATGGAGAATCGATGCGAGACCATGAAGAGCGCCTTCTTCCCTTCCGCGCCGGTGAGGCCGAGCAGCAGCGACTTGAGCGCCGCGGTCTTCTTCTGCAGCTCGACCTTGGCCCACACGGCATCGGCCCGGACGCCGAGCGGCGTCCCCTCCGTGTCGAGGCTCGCCTCCTTCGCGCCGATGCCCGCCGCGATGAGCGATCGCGAGTGGAAGCTCTGGATCTCCGCGATCTCCTGCCGCATGCGGCCGATGGTGTTGAAGGCCGGACCGCTGCTCTCCTTTTCGATCCCGGCGAGCGTCTCGTCCAGCTTGGCCACGTCGTCCGTGTAGTCGAGCACGGTGATTGGCTCGCCGCGCCACCGGATGATGGTCACGGCGTCGCCCGGCCGCACCACCTCGTGCAGCATCTTCTTCATCGAGGCGAAGAGCGGCTCGGTGCGGAATGGCGGCAGCTTGAAGTAGTCGACGAAGAGGACGATGGTGCGTTTGGCCGACGCGGGCCGTGCCTCCACCCGGCCATCCGCGGCGGGATGGGCGGAAGGCCGTTCTCCCTCCAGCCCGGCCCGACCCTCGGCGCCATACTCCGAAAAGTTCGTGATCGCCTGCGGCTTGCCGTCCTCCAGGATGGTGAAGTCATCCTGGGAGAGACCCTGGACGCGATCACCCTTCTTGTTGGTGACGACGACGTCGAGATTGACGATCGACACTTCGATCGTCTCGCCGAGGCCGGGAACGACCGGCTGCGGCGGCGCCTGGGTGGCAGAGATGAGGAGGAACAGGGTGAGACAGGAGATCGAAACTGTTGGCCAGAGACGCATCGCGAGAAGCTCCCTGGTACCGGCGGCGATATTCTAGTCCCATGCGCCGCCTTTGCATCCTTTCTTTTTTGCTCGCCGCCGTTTCGTTGCACGCCGACGAGGCGAGCGACCTCCGCGCCGCGCGCGCCGTGTTCGACCGGAACATCGACGCCATCCGCCACCGCGACCGCGACGCGTATCTCGCCCTCTACCTGCACGGCGGGAAGCTCGTGCGCGGCGGACCGGGCGGCTTCACCACCGGCTTCGACGACTTCGCCAAAGGCGCCGGCGCGCGCTGGCCGGACAGCATCGAGGCGCTGGACATCCACCTCACCCCCATCCGTGCGGGCATCGTCTATGGGACCTATCGCTACCGCGTCCGCTACGGCGCGGAGGAGCACAGCGGGATCTCCGAGCGCCTCTTCATCAAAGATGGCGATGGCTGGAAGATCGCGCTCACCGGCGCCATCGACGCCCCTCCCGGCACGCCCCCTCCCCCGCGAGCCATCGTCGGCGCGACGCTGCTGGACGGCCGCGGCGGCGCCCCTCTCTCCAACGCGACCATCATCCTGCGCGACGGCAAGATCGAATGCGCCGGTGCGTGCCCGGTGCCGGAAGGCGTCGACGTGCTCGATGCGAAGGGCCTGTTCGTCACGCCCGGCCTCATCGACGCGCACGTCCACTTTTCGCAGACCGGGTGGGCGGACGGGCGGCCGGACACGCTGGACGTGCGCGACCGCTATCCCTACCCCAAGGTCATCGCCGAGCTCGAGCTGCATCCCGAGCGCTACGCGCACTCCTATCTCTGCTCCGGAGTCACCTCGGTGTTCGACGTGGGCGGCTATCCCTGGACCCTGCGCCTCGCCGACCGCTTCGCGAATGACACCAGCGCGCCACACGTCGCCGCGGCAGGGCCGCTCCTCTCCACGCTCGATCACTGGCTGAACCTCCCCGCCTCGCGGCAGTTCATCCATCTCAAGGATGGAGATACGGGGCGCGACGGCGTGCGCTACCTCGCCGCGGCCGGCGCGAAGGCGGTCAAGGTCTGGTACATCGTGCGCAATCCCGACCTGCCGGTCGAGGCATCGTTCGCCGCGGTGGCCGCGGCCGGCGAGGAGGCTCGTCGTCTCGGTTTGCCCCTCATCGTCCACGCCACCGGGCTGGCCGAGGCCAAGGCCGCCTTGCGGGCGGGCGCGACGTACCTCGTGCACAGCGTGTGGGACGTGCCGGTCGATCAGGAGCTCATCGATCTGGCGAAGCAGAACGGCGCCGTGTTGTCCCCCACCCTCACCGTGCTGCGCGGGCGGGCCAGGCTGTTCCGCGCGCTGGTCGACCGCAAGCCGCCGGCGATCGATGATCCGCTGCACTGCGTCGACGCCGCGACCATGGCGCGCGTCAACGAAACCGCCGCTCTGAACCCCGCGCTCGTCACCGCGGAACGCGCCGCCGAAACGGAGCGCCTGGTGGCCGCACGCGAACAGATGATGTTCGCCAACCTGCGCAAGCTGGTCGACGCCGGCATCCCCATCGCCACCGGCACCGACGCCGGCAACCCGCTCACGCTGCACGGCCCGGCCATCTTCACGGAGATGGACGCCATGCAGGCCGCCGGCATGACGCCGATGCAGGTGCTGGTCGCCTCCACCGCCACCGCCGCGCGGGTCATGGGCCTCTCCGCCTCGACCGGCACGATCGAAAAGGGCAAAGACGCCGATCTGGTCATCCTCTCCGCCGATCCGTCCTCGGACGTCGCGAACTTCCGCAGGATCCGCTACGTGGTGCGGGCGGGGGTGGTGCGGCCGAGCGCGGACCTCACCGCGCTGGCGCAGTGAATGCACAATGAACGGCCATGTCGGAAGACTTCGCCTACTTCAGCGATCAGTACGCGCAGGCGTTGCAAGCCTTCAAGACCATCGAGAACCAGGCCTCGACGCTCCTCCTCCTCGGCAACTCGGACGAGCTGCGCAACTTCATCGAGCAGTTCCTGAAGATGGCCGCCGGCACCAAGGCGGCGGCCGAGGATCGCGGGGAGACGCATTTCGCGGAGTGGTTCGGTGAGCTGATGGAGAAGGCCGAGACGCTGCTCCAAGCCGTTCCGGGACGATAGAATCCGCGATCGTGAAAACGATCGCCATCCTCGGAGCCGTCATGACCACCCTCACCGCCAGCGCCGCCACCCTCGACAGCCGCATCGATGAAGCGGCCGCGAAGGTCGAGTCCAGGGTCATCGAGTGCCGCCGCGACATCCATCAGCATCCCGAGCTGGGCAACCGCGAGGTGCGCACGGCGAAGATCGTGGCCGACCGCCTCAAGGAGCTCGGCATCGAAACGCGCACCGGCGTCGCGCACACCGGCGTGGTGGGCATCCTGCGCGGCGCGAAGCCGGGCCGCACCGTCGGCCTCCGCGCGGACATGGACGCCCTCCCCGTCACCGAACAGGTCGACCTGCCGTTCAAATCGACCGTGCGCACCACGTTCAACGGCCAGGAAGTCGGCGTGATGCACGCCTGCGGACACGATGCGCACGTGGCCATCCTCCTCGGCGTGGCCGAGGTGCTGGCCGGCGTCCGCGATCAGCTGCCCGGCACCGTGGTCTTTCTCTTCCAACCGGCGGAGGAGGGCGCACCGCAGGGGGAGGAAGGCGGCGCGGAGCTGATGGTCAAGGAAGGGGCGCTCGACAATCCGAAGGTCGACGCCGTCTACGGATTGCACGTCACGTCGCGCTACGAGGTGGGGAAGATCGCTTACCGGCCGGAAGGGATGATGGCGGCGGTCGACTCGTTCAAGATCAAGGTGCACGGCAAGCAGACCCACGGCGCCTATCCCTGGCTCGGCATCGACCCCATCGTCGTCGCCTCGCAGATCGTCCTCGGGCTGCAGACCATTCCCAGCCGGCAGCTGGACAGCACCCTCGCGCCGTCCATCGTCACCGTCGGCGCCATTCACGGCGGCGTGCGCAACAACATCATTCCGGACGAGGTGGAGATGATCGGCACCATCCGCTCTCTCGACGCGAAGATGCGGGACGACATCCACATGCGCATTCGTCGCACCGTCGAGAACATCGCCACCAGCGGCGGCGCCAAGGCGGAGGTCACGATCACCACCGGCTACCCGATCACCTACAACGACCCTTCTTTGACCGAAAGGTCCGCGCCGACTTTGCGCCGCGTGGCCGGTGCTGGGAACGTCTCCGTCGTCAACGCCGTGCTCGGCGCGGAAGACTTCTCCTTCTACCAGCAGAAGGTGCCCGGCCTCTTCTTCTGGCTCGGCACGCGGCCGAAAGGCGTGTCCGCCGAGGAGGCGGCCTCGAATCACTCCCCGCTCTTCTACGTCGACGAGTCCGGCCTCGCTCTCGGCGTCCGCGCCATGGCGCATGTGGCCGTCGATTACCTCGGGGCCGCGCGCTAACGCGGCATCATCTGTTTGACGCGCGTGAAGTAATCGGAGCCCGAGAGCCACTGCCCGCCGTCGATGACGAACTCCTCGCCGGTGACGTACGAGGCGTAATCGGACAGCAGGTAGACCGCGGCGTTCGCCACCTCTTCGAGCGTGGCGAAGCGGCGGAGGGGGATCGTCTTGCGGATGCCCTCCACGATCATCGGATCGGGGAAGAGCCGCGCCGCGGCGCCGGGCGTGTCCACCGGTCCGGGCGCGATCGCATTCACGCGGATCTTGTGGCGCGCCCACTCCACGGCGAGGGTACGGGTCATGGCCAGCACGCCGGCCTTCGCGCTCGCGGAGTGCACCACGCCCGGCGCGCCGGTCCAGGCGTAGTTCGCGATGACGTTGAGCATCGAGCCGCCGCTCTGCTTCGCGATCATCCGCTTGCCTACCGCGCTCGTGCAGTAGAACGAGCCGTTGAGCACGATGCCGATCACCGCGTTCCAGCCGTTCGTGGTCAGCTGATCGGCCGGGCTGACGAAGTTGCCTGCCGCGTTGTTGACCAGAAAGTCGATCCTGCCGTGGTCGGTCTCGACCTTGGCCGCCATGGCCTCCACGGCCTCGGCGTCCCTCACGTCGAGCACGTGATAGTGCGCGCTGCCGCCCGCGCTCCTGATCTCATCCACCGCTTTGGCGAGGTTCTCTTCCTTGCGGCTGCAGATGACGACCGTTCCGCCGAGCCGCGCCAACTCCTTGGCGAGCCCGAACCCGATCCCCGTGGCGCCGCCCGTGACGATGCCGACCCGCCCCTCGAACGTTTTCTCTGGAAGCATCCGACAACCTCTCTCTCAAACCAACTGCAACCCGGCCCGCTGAAAGTGCCGGAAGTCGCGATCATACGTGATGAGCGGAATGTCGTGATCGATGCAGGACTGGGCGATGAGGGTGTCGGGGAGGGAGGCCTTAAAGTCCTCTCGCAGGATGGACGCTCGCAACTCCGCGGCTCGCAACCAATAGCCGGCGCTGATGGAAAGCACTCGAAATCCGGTCAGCGTCACCGCGTGCGTGAAAGGCAAGCGCGGATCGCTCATCAGCTCAGCGAAGGCGACAGGCGGAAGGACGATGCTGCGGTTGCGAAGTGCGAGGGTGACGGATTCGACATCCGTGCCCGTCGCACCGTCCAGATAGCGCCGCATCGAGCTACTGTCGACGGCGATCACTCCTCTTCCTTGCTCGCCATCTGCTCGTAGGAGATGGACCAATGGACTTTCCCCCGCAATGCCGCGATCCGATCGTACGCGTCCTCCGTTTCCGGATCATTGAGCTCTTTCTGCGCCTCCGCCCGTGCCGCCGCTTTCTGCTCGGGGGTCAGCTGGATCGCGAAGTAGCGCGCCCAGTGGTCTTCTTCGCCTTTCTTCTTCCTCGCCATCGCCGATCCATCTTACCTCGGCACTCCCTATAATCCGGGCGTGCGCCAAACCGCCGTTCTCCTCCTGCTCGCCCTCCTCCTGGCCTGCGGCAAAGAAACGCCGAAAGAGGAAAAGATCTACCCGGTGAAGGGGACGATCGTCGCCCGCGATGCGGCGGACAACATGCTGCGGCTGAACCACGAGGAGATCCCCGGCTACATGGAAGCGATGACCATGGACTACACGGTCAAAGGGGCCAAAGTCACCGAGCTCCCGGCGGACAACGCGCGCATCGAGGGGAAGCTGCACGTCACGGACGAGGGCGCGTGGCTCACGGACGTGAAGAAGGCTCCGTAGCGGTGGACGACGAGAAGCGGGTGTTCCAGCGCCTCAACCTGACGCGTCCCCTCGATGGCTGGTTCGGCGACTTCTCCGTGCAGCTCACCAACGTCAGCGCCATCGGCGCGGCCATCGAACATGAGGACGAGATCCCGGCCCCCTCGCGGGCGCTGCTCCGCTTCTTCTGGGACGGCGAAGAGCTGGAACTGCTGGCCGAGATCGTGCGCGGCGGGCCGCACCGGTCCGGCCTGAAGTTCGTGGAAGACAGCGAGGCGCTTCGCCGGCACATCGCCGCCTCGGCGACGGAGCTGCTGCGGGCGCAGGAGGCGAACCTGAGCGGCGATCGCCAGCGGAACGTCGGCGGCGATGAGACGCTGACCGCGGCCTCGCAAGGCGTCCAGATCGGCGGCTACGTGACCTGCACCCTCACCGCCGCGGGTTGGAAGCGCAGCCGATCGCTGCTGCCCGACCAGCCGCGGGAGGGCTTCACGGTTGCGGCGCGCGAGCCGGAAGAGCAGATTGATCTCCTCTGCCGGACGTACGAGGCGGGGGATCCGGAGGCAAGACGGCTAACGCGGTTGCTGGCCGAGCTGAGCGTCGCTGCATCGCGCTGACCCCTTTCATCCTCGCCGCCAGGCCGCGGATCACCGGCCGCAGCCGGGGGATGAGCGCGCCGGTCACTTCGATGAGGATGGAGAGCGGCTCGCGCACCCAGATGTGCAGCGGCACCTTCCGTTTCACCACGCGCAGCGCGACCGGCCCGCGCAGCACGATGCGCGCGAGCAGCCACACTTTCACCGCATGCGCCACGTCGCAGCAGACCACCCAGCGCTCCACGCGCGGAAACGTCCGCTCGGCCAGCACCCGACCAAAGACGATGTTGTCCAGCGTGGTCATCGCCTCGTGATCGAGCAGCACGAAGTGATGGGCCGAGAGATGCTCCGCCATCGCCGCCGCCTCGGATTCGGTAAAGCGCGGATGTGTCCGCCCGCCGGACAGGACCACGGCGTCGAAACGCTCGCCGTCGATCTTCCGGGTCACCCGCTCCACGTACTCGCGCAGGTCGGAGTCGAGGTCATAGCCGCAAACGATAGCCACCGTGGTCACGTCCCTCTCTGTTGCGCGATTCAGGCCACGCCTCCGAACAGCACCGTGCGCACGCGCTCGCCGGCCGCGGCCGCGGTGACGCCCTGCTCCAGGATGGCCAGCCCGTTCGCGCCGAGCATCGACGTGGAGACGCCCGAGCCCTGCGCGCGCATCACGATCGCGACCAGCTCGCCATCCACCGCCGAAACGCGCACGCGCAGATAGGTGCGCCGGTCGCCGCGCGCGCTGAGCGGCTCCTGCAGGCGCGCCAGCACGATGGGCGGCAGCAGCCCGCTCGTGCGCCCCATCGCCTTCCGCAGCGACGGCGCCACGAAGAGGAGGAACGCGACCATGGACGATACCGGATTGCCGGGCAGGCCGAAGTAGAGCCGGCCGCGCAAGCGCGAGAGGACGACCGGCTTGCCCGGCTTCATGGCGATGCGCCAGAACTTCGTCTCCGCGCCGAGGGCGTCCAAGGCGTCTTTGACGAAATCGAACGCGCCGACCGAGACGCCGCCCGAGGACAGCACGAAGTCGCAGTCGAGCGCGGCCTCGATGGCCGCGATCGTCGCCTCCCGCTCGTCCGGCACGATACCGAGGACTCGCGGCTCGCCGCCGTTCTCGCGCACGAGGGCGGCGAGGGCATAGGCGTTCGAGTTCACCACCTTGCCCCGCCCGCGCGGCTGATCGATGGCGACGAGCTCGTCGCCGGTGGAGAGGATGGCAACGGTCGGCCGCCGCGAAACGAGCACCCGCGTTTTCTGCACACCGGCCAGGACACCGATCTCCGCGGCCCCGATCGGCGAGCCCGCGCGCAGCACGAGCGAGCCCGCCACCATGTCTTCGCCGCACCGCCGCACATTCGTGCCCGCCGTCAAGGGCTGCGAAACCTGCACGACAGACGAGCCGCCGTCGGTAATCTCCACCTGGGCAACGGCGTCGGCGCCCAGAGGCAACAAGGCGCCGGTCATGATCCGGATTGCCGTGCCCGCTTCCACGCGCAACGTGGCGATGCGTCCCGCCGGCACATCCTCGATCACCCGCAGCGGGCCCGGCACATCGGCGGCGCGCACGGCATAGCCGTCCATCGCGCTGTTGTCGCCTTCCGGCACGTCGAACGGCGCCGCGACGTCCTCCCGCAGCACGAGCCCCTGCGCGTCCGCGAGCGGCACCTCTTCCGCGTCCAGCAGGCCGACTTCCGCCAGCACCTGCTCCTGCGCCTCCTCGACGCTCAGCATCCGGTCGCCGGCCCGAGGCTTCTGGAACGACTCCGCCACGGGCAGAATCATAGCCGCGACACTCCACCCCAGACGTGCTTCGTCGTGCAGGCGCTCCGCCGGCGCGGCCGCTAACGCTTGCCGAGGAACTCGCGGACCACTTCCGCCACGTCGCGCTTCTTGCCGTCCACCTCGTAGTTGAGGCGGCGCATCGTCGCGTCGTCGATCGACTCGCCGAGCGACTCGAATGCGCGCGAGGCGGCGCGGCACTTCTCGTCCGCGTCCTTGCGATAGACGACGGCCGCGTCGTACTGCGGGAAGAAGTGGCGGTCATCTTCCAGGGCGACGAGTCCGAGGGAGGAGATCAGGCCGTCCGTCGAATTGCCGGCGATGAGGTCGACCTCGTTCGAGGCCAGCGCCTTGTAGGTGAGGCCGAGGTCCATCGTCTTCGGCGGCTTGGTGAAGTTGAGGCCGTAGGCGCGCTGCAGGCCGGGCCAGCCGTCCGGACGCTCCACGAACTCGTAGCCGAAGCCGGGCTGATAGGTGGCGGCGACGCCGGCCAGATCGGACACCCTGGCGAGATGATGCTGCTGCGCCTCCACGCCGCGCACGATCATGGCGAACGTGTTGTTGAAGCCGAGGCGCGGGCCCCAGTGGATGCCTTTGCGGTCGTAGGCGCCGACGAGGTTCGCGTGCGGGTCCTTCAGGATCGCGGAGAGCGCGGTGCCGGAGTACTCAACGTAAGCATCGATCTGCCCCGCGTTGATCGCGCCGTCGCAGACGAACGTGCCGCCCATGTTCAGCTTCCGGTCGACGGCGCATTTCTGCGCCTCGAGCTTCTGGGCCAGCAGCTCGCCGAGGATGACCGACTCGGTGAAGTTCTTCGAGCCGACCACGATGGGCCGCTTCGAGCCGCGGTCGCAGGCGGCAAACAGCAGGAGGACCCCCAGTAAAGTACAGAGCAGCTTCTTCATTGGCGGATGAGCATACGCTCGACGCCGCTGAGCACGACATCGGCGAGCAGCGCCAGCGCGGCGGCCGGCAGCGCGCCGGCCAGGATGAGGCGCGTGTCGACCATGGCCACGCCGCGGAAGATGAACGTGCCGAGGCCGCCGCCGCCCACCGCGGCGGCAATGGTGGCCACGGCGATTCCGACCACCGTCGCGATGCGCACGCCGGCCACGATGGTCGGCATGGCCAGCGGCAGCTCCACCTGCGTGAGCAGCTGGCGCGGCGTGAGACCGAGAGCGATGCCGGCGTCGCGCACCACCGGATCGACACCGCGGATGCCGGTGAACGTATTGCGCACGATGGGCAGCAGCGAATAGAGGATGAGCGCCACGATCGCCGTGCGCATGCCGATGCCGCCGATGAAGGGGACCGGAATCAGGAAGCCGAAGAGCGCGAGCGAAGGGATGGTCTGGATCGCGTCGATGATGCGCAGCACGACGCGCGATGCGCCCGCGTGGCGGGTGCACCAGATCGCGAGCGGGATGCCGATGGCGATGGCCACGACCACCGCCACCAGGACGATCAGCACGTGCTCGCCGGTCATGCGGGCGATCTCTCCCGCCAGCCCGTTCATGCGGTGCCCGCCGGCAACGTCGCGCTGGCGACGAACTGCCGCACCAGCGGCAACTTCTGCTGCGTGAACTCGCGCGACGGCGCATCGACCACGATGCGGCCGCCATCGAACAGGATGATCCGCTCCGCCACGCGCAACGCCTCGGCCAGGTCGTGGGTGACGAAGACGATGGTGGCGTCCGACCCGAGCGCGCGGAAGGCGTCCTGCAGCTCGCGCCGCACGATCGGATCGAGCGCGCCGAACGGCTCGTCGCAGAGGAGGATGGAGGGATTGGTCACCATCGCCCGGGCGATGCCGACGCGCTGCTGCTCGCCGC
>DASYMJ010000086.1:0-12571 GCA_036009105.1 Thermoanaerobaculia bacterium
AGGTGCTGCGCATCATGCTGGAGGATGCGGAGCTCTCGCCGGAGCGGATCGTGCTCGTCACGTTCACGGAGAAGGCGGCGGGCGAGATCGCGGACCGGGTGCATGATGCGCTGGAGGAGCTGCAACGTGGGGCCGGCTCTCCAGCCGGCCCGATCATCGATGGTGGGCCGGCCGGAGAGCCGGCCCCACGTTTGGAGCACGTGGTCTGGCCGATTGGCTCACCGTACCCGCTCCTCGTATTGGAGGTGGATCCCGCCGTCATTACGCGCCAGCTGGCCCGCATCGACTCGCTTCGCTCGCAGACCATCCACTCCTTCTGCCAGATGCTGCTGCGGCAGTTCCCGATCGAGGCGGGGCTCGACCCGCAGTTCAAGATCGTGGAGGGCTTCGAGCGGACCCTGCTCTACTCCCAGCTGTATGACGCGTGGGTGGATGAAGAAACGCGCGTCCATCCGACGCCGGGCGTGGAGCAGGAGTGGGAGTTCCTCGTCGCGCATTTCGGCTACCTGTTCCAGATCCGGGAGGCCATCTTCGACCTGGTCGAGAGGCGCGACCTCATCCTGGGCCACTACCCCCTGGGCGATGCCTCATCACTGCTGATCGGCATACCCGAGGCCATTGCCACGCTGCGCGGCGGCGAGGTGGGGCGGATCTCGCGCTACCTCCGGAACACGGAGCTGCCCGAGGGGCTGGACGGGTGGATCGAGTTCTTCGGCCCCCTCGCGCCGGAGATCCGGGAGACCGATCTGCCGAAGGGGAAGAACAACGCGGAGCTGGCCGAGGCGCTGAAGGTGCTGCGCTCGGGCGACCAGAAGAAAGGGAAGTCCATCCTCGACCGGCTCGTCGGCCACCGCGCGGCGATGGCCCTGCATGCCCTGACGCGGCGCTTCCTCTCCTTTCTCGATGTGGAGAAGCGCAAGCTCGGCGTGGTCGACTTCGACGACCTGCTGCTGCGCACCCTGGCCGTGCTCGATGACGACGCGGTGCTGGAACGGGCCAGAGCGCAGTACGACTTCCTCTTCGTCGACGAATTCCAGGACACCGACCGCACGCAGGCGCGCATCCTCGACCGGCTGGCCCGCGACCGCTCCGGCGCGTACGTGCAGGGGAAGACCATCATCGTGGGCGACCCGAAGCAGTCGATCTACGGCTTCCGCCGCGCCGACCCGGAGATGTACTTCGAGCTGTCGCAGCGGCTGATCGCGGCAGGCGCGGAGCATCGCATCATCCGCGACCAATACCGCAGCGACCGCCCGCTGCTCGACGCCGTCAACGCGATGTTCCTCCGCCTCTTCCCCGAGGTGGTGCACGACCGCAATGTGTTCCGCCCGCCTTATCACGCGCTGCGGGCGGGGAAGGCGAAAGACGCGCGGGAGCTCGATGCGCGCATCACCGTGCTCAGGGCCTGCGAGGAGGAGAAGGGGGAGGCGCTCGCCGTGGCGGAGTGGATCGAGGCCCATCGCGGCGACACGGCGGAGGACCTCAAGCGCTTCGCCCTCCTCTTCCGCCGCACCACGAAGCTGGACGACTACCTCGACGCGCTCGACCGCTACGGCATCGACTACGTGCTGCCGCCGACGCGGCGCTTCCTCGACCGCCGCGCGCCGGTCGACCTTCTCGCCGTGCTGCGCGCCATCGGCTATCCGTTCGACCGCGGCGCGGAGATCTCCGCCGCCCGCACGCCGTACTTTGCGCTGACCGATGAGGAGATCGTCGCGCGCGGTTCGTCCTGGGACGAGTTCCGCGAGGCGCTCGGCCAATACCGGGCGGAGGCGGAGCATCTCGATGTGACCTCCCTCATCGACCTGGTGGTGAACACCGCCGGCATCGAAGCGGTGTACGCGGCGGCGGCGGACGGCGAGCGGGCCCGCCGGCATCTGGAGCACGTGCGCGGCATCGCCTTCGAGTACGACCGCAAGATCGGCGGCTCGGTGCGGCAGTTCGTGGACGAGATCGAGCGGCGGCGGGGCGAGCCGGACGAGATGGAGCCGAGCCTCACCGACGAGTCGCGCAACGCGGTGCGCATCCTCACCGTGCACGCGGCGAAAGGGCTGGAGTTCGACACGGTGATCCTGCCCGACCTCGCGTTCGCGGTGCGCGCCACGGAGGTGTATGCGCTGGAGGATCCGCCGCGCCTGGTGATGACGACGCCGCCCACGGTCACCGCGGACGAGACGGCGAAGCGCCTGGGCAAGGAGCGGGAGGAGGCGGAGACGCAGCGCCTCTTCTATGTCGCGGTGACCCGGGCCAAGGCGGAGGTGGTGTTCGTCTGCTCGGCCGAGCCGCGCAAGATGGGCTTTTCGAAGTGCCTGCTGGAGGTGCTGCCCATTTCGTGGAGCGGCGAAGGCCGGGAGGTGCGTTCCACCGACATCGGTCCCGTTGCCTTCGAGACGGTGACCATCCGCGAGGCCATGATGCACTCCCGGCGGCGCCTCCGCGACGCTGCCTTGGAGGTCGAGCTGCGCGAGGGGGCGATCCTGCCGCTGTCCATCACCCCGCCGTCATCGAGCATCGAGGTGCTGAGCGCGGAGGAGGTCGCGCGCAAACGGGCAAGAGGCCGCAACCGGGCGGCCGGCCTCCTCCTCCACCGCGTGCTGGAGCGTTGGGACGGCAAGGCGGAGGTCGACAAACTGCTGCGCAGTCTGGCCGCCGAGTCGGCCGCCGATGCGGATGCGGTCGCGCGGGTGCGGCAACGGCTGGCCGTCGTTGCACGCTCCGGGATGTTCCAGCGCATCGCCCGGGCGGAGACGGTCGGCCGCGAGCTGCCGGTGCGCTTCGTGGAGAACGGCGTCGCGGTGGAGCGGCGCATCGACCGGCTGATCAGCGAAGATGGCGATCAGGTGGTCATCGACTACAAGAGCGGCGCGCCCGAGGAGTCGCGGCTGCCGGGCGATCGCGACCAGGTGCGGCGTTATAGCGAGGCCATCGCCGCCATTACCGGCGCGCCGTGCAAGGGCGTGCTCTGGTACATCGACATGGACGGGGAAGCGGTGATCGAGGTGTCATCCTGAGGCGCGCAGACGCCGAACGGATCTCCTCCCCAAGCGCCGGGAGATCCATTCGCCCTCTGCGGGGCTCAGGATGACGCCATAGAATGCGCCTCGCATCATGCCGCTGTCCAAAGTCATCCTCCTTTCCTTCACGGCGCTCATCACCATGGTCAACCCGCTGGCCGTCGTGCCGTCGTTCGTCACCCTCACCCACGGCATCCCCCGCCGCCTCCGCGCCTCGGTCGCGTTCGTGGCCGGCGTTTCGTGCGTGGCCGTGCTCACCGTGTTCCTGCTCGCGGGCAACTACGTCTTCCAGTTCTTCGGCATCACCGTGCCGGCCTTCCAGATCATGGGCGGCATCATCTTCCTCACCAACGCCATGCGCACCATCGTGGACGACGACCGCCGCGTCTACAACGTCGGCGGCGAGAAGCGGATGGAAGACACGGACGTGGAGAAGGCCGAGATCGACCCCACCTCCATCGCCATCGTGCCGCTGGCCGTCCCCATGCTGTCCGGCCCCGGCGCGATCACCACGGTCATGGTGCTGGTCAACCTCTACCCCGCCTGGGAGCAAAAGGTCGCCGTGATCCTTTCCATCGCCGGCGTCGGCCTCGTCTCCTGGCTGGTCCTGCTCGCCGCCGTGCCGCTCTCGCGCATGATGGGCGACCGCGGCCGGGCGGTGTTCGCGAAGATCATGGCTCTGCTGCTGGGGGCGATTGGGATTCAGTTCATGATCAATGGGATCAAGCCGGTGATTCTGGAGGTGATGAGGGCGACGTGAGGAAGAATTGAAAATTGAAAATTGAAAATTGAAAACGGCTTCGCTGTGCCTCGGTTTTTTCAATTTTCAATTTTCAATTTTCAATTCGCCTAAGCTAGCGCCATGTTCCTGGGTCATCACGCCCTCGGATTCGCCTCCAAGCGCCTCGCCCCCCGCGCCCATCTCGGCTGGCTCTTCGTCGCGGTCACCTTCCTCGACCTCCTCTGGCCCATCTGCCTCCTCCTCGGCATCGAGCACGCCACCGTCCGCCCCCACCCCCCCTCCCCCTTTCTCAACCTCGATTTCGTCAGTTATCCATGGACCCATAGCGCCCTGATGGCGCTCGTCTGGTCGGTGCTGCTGGCGCTGCTGTATTGGCTCATCACGCGCTACAAGACGGGCGCGATCGTCATCGGCGCGGGCGTCTTCAGCCACTGGGTGCTCGACTGGCTGACCCACATCCCTGATCTGCCGCTCTGGCCGGGCGGGCCGAAGTTCGGGCTCGGGCTGTGGAACTGGCCCGAGGCCACCATCGTCATCGAGTCGGCCATGCTCATCGGCGGCGTCATCATCTATGTGCGCGCTACCCGGCCGCGCCGGCGGCGGGGCACGATCGGCCTCATCGCGCTCGTCCTCTTCCTCTTCCTCGCCTACGCGATGAGCATCGTCTCGCCGCCGCCTCCCAGCGAACAGGTCCTCGGCTGGGGCGGACTGCTTGGCTGGGTGCTCGTGCTTTTCCCGTGGTGGGTGGACCGCAACCGGGAGGCCGCGGCGTGAAAGCGCTCTTCCTGATCAATACGCGGTCGGGGAAGCGTCGCCAGTACGACCTCGATGCGTTGATCCGCAGCAACTGCGATTGGCTGGAGCACGAGCTGCGGCCCTGCCAGAGCAAGGACGAGCTGGACGAGGTGATCGGCGCCGCCGCGGCGCGGGGCTTCGACGTCGTGTACGCCGTCGGCGGGGACGGCACCGTGCACGAGATCGCCAAGCGGTTGATCGGCACGCCGCTCGCCCTGGGCATCCTTCCCACCGGCTCCGGCAACGGCTTCGCCCGCCACGTCGGCCTCCCCACCGTGCCGCGCAATGCGCTTCTCGCCTGCCGCGGCGGACGGATCGTCACCATCGACACCGCGGAGGTGAACGGCCGCCCCTTCGTCGGCGTGATGGGCGTCGGCTTCGACGCCTTCATCGCCGACCGCTTCGCCTCCAGCAGCACCCGCGGCATGCGCACCTACGTGCGGGAAGGGGTGCGCGGCTACATCCGGTACGAGCCGCAGCAGTACGAGCTGACCGTGGACGGCGAGACCTCGCGGCGCCGCGCCTTCGTCATCGCCGTGGCGAACTCCAGCCAGTACGGCAACAACGCGCGCATCGCGCCGCTCGCCTCGCTGCAGGACGGCCTGCTCGATCTGGTGGTCATCGAGCGCGCCTCGCCCCTGCACGCGCCGATGCTCCTGGCCCGCCTCTTCGCCGGCACGCTGCATCGCTCCCGCGGCGTGCACGCGGTGCAAGGCCGCGCCATCACCATCCGCCGCCCATCCCCCGGCCCCGCCCATCTCGACGGCGAGCCGGTAAACGACCTCGGCCAGACGCTGGAGGTCCGCGTGCGCCCGCTCTCGCTCAGAGTGCTCGTCCCCGCCGGGGAGGCGCGCCTTTAGCAACCACGGGCTTTGATGAGCAGTACCACCCATCCGCTCCGCGCGCTCCGCCACCGCAATTTCCAGCTCTTCTTCGCCGGCAACCTCATTTCGCTGGTCGGCACCTGGATGCAGGCCGTGGCCGAGTCGTGGCTGATTTATCGCCTGACCGGCTCCTCCTTCCTCCTCGGCGCCATCGGCTTCGCCAACCAGATCCCGGCCTTCCTCCTCGGTCCCATCGGCGGCCACATCGCCGACCGCTACGACCGCCGCCGGGTGCTCATCGCGACCCAGACCGCCGCCATGACCCTGGCCTTCATCCTGGCGGCGCTCACGCTGATGAACGTGATCCGGGAGTGGCACATCTTCGTGCTCGCCACCTGCCTGGGCATCGTGAACGCGTTCGACCTGCCGGCGCGGCAGGCGTTCCTGGTGCAGATGGTGGACCGCGAGGACTTCATCAACGCCATCGCCCTCAACTCCTCGATGTTCAACGGCGCGCGCATCGTCGGCCCCGCCGTGGCGGGCCTGCTCGTCGCCGCGATCGGCGAGGGGTGGTGCTTCTTCTCCAACGGCGTGAGCTACATCGCGGTGATCATCAGTTTGATGTTGATGAACGTGCCGCGGCTCGCGCCGCGCAGCGTGTCGTCCTCGCCCCTGGCAAACATCCGGGAGGGACTGCGCTACGTCGCCGTGACCCGTCCCATCCGCGCGCTGCTGCTCCTGCTGGCCGTGGTCAGCTTCACCTCGATGCCGTACGCGGTGCTGATGCCGATCTTCGCCGACCGCATCCTGCACACCGGCCCGCGCGGCCTGGGCATCCTCATGGGCTGCTCCGGCGCCGGCGCGCTCGTCGGCTCGATCCTGCTCGCCATGCGCTCCACCGTCTTCGGCCTCGGGCGCTGGGTGATGTTCGCCGCGGCCAGCCTCGGCGCGACGCTCATCGCCTTCGGCCTCTCCAGGTCGTTCGTCCTCTCCTGCGCGATCCTCTTCTTCGTCGGCTTCTCCATGATCGTGCAGATGTCGTCCTCGAACACGCTCATCCAGTCGATGGTGCCGGACGAGCTGCGCGGCCGGGTGATGGCCGCCTACACCATGACCTTCATGGGCTCCGGCCCCCTGGGCGCGCTGCTGGCCGGCGCCATGGCCCAGACCATCGGCGCGCCGATGACGCTGGCCATCGGCGGCGCCATCACCATCGTGGCCTCCATCGTCTTCGGCATCCGCCTCCCGCTGCTGCGCGGCGAGGCGCGGCAGCTGATCATCGCCCAGCAGGCCATGCCGGGCGAGCCGGGCAACAACATGACCGCCACGGGCGCGGAGGCTTAGTCGAGTTTCGCGCCGTGCTCGCGGAGCAGCTGGCGCAGCAGGGAGCGATGGCAACGCGTCTCGTCCTCGCAATAGCAGCCCACGGAGAGGTTCGTCGTGTGCGAGAGGGCGGCGAGGAGCGTGAGCAGCCGATCCGCTTCCGGCTTGCGCATCTCGCCGCGGTACCGGCGCACGAACGTCGCCCAGTTGCCGCCGGAGAGCGCCAGCTTCACCACCGGCGCGCTCGGCGCGAGCTCGGGCAGCCAGACGTCGTAGTAGTCGCGCTTCGCGTAGTCCTCTTTCTTCACCCCGCGCGGCGGCCGGCGCACGGTGCCGAGGCGCAGGCCTTCATCCTTCCCGCGCCGCGATCCGAGGCGGACGATGCGGATGCTCATAGCGTCTTGGCCAGCTCGTCGATGCGCCGCGCCAGCTCGTCCCGCGTGGCCACGAAGCGGTCGTAGCGCGTGCCCGGATCGTCCGGCCCGTACGAGGGATCGACGATCGGCCAATGCTCGATGCGCTTCGCGCCCGGCCAGTTCGGGCAGTCCGCCGCCGCCGAATCGCATACCGTGACCACCACATCAAACGGCTGATTCAGGAACGGCTCGGCGCCTTTCGATTGCGCGCTGCTGATGTCGATCCCGATCGCCGCCAGGGCCCGGATGGCCAGCGGATGCACCCACCCCGCCGGCCGCGATCCCGCCGACACCGCCTCCATGACGTCGGAATGAAACGCATTGGCCAGCCCCTCGGCCATCTGGCTGCGGGCGGCGTTGCCGGTGCAGAGAAAGAGGATCTTTTTGCGGCTCACGGTGGGGAGTCTATCTGGCTCCCGACTTGCTCATCCACCCTGCCATGGCATCAAAGAAAGAAAAGTTGGCTGAGCTGTACAAACTGATCGGCGACATCGAGACGGCGATGTTCACCACCCGGCGCGGCGACGGGCTGCTCGTCTCCCGGCCCATGGCCACCCAGGCGCAGGCGGAAGGAGCGGATCTCTGGTTCGTCACCGACCGCAACAGCCCGAAAGTGGACGAGCTCCGCAACGATCCGAACATCAATCTCTCCTACTACCACCCCCGCACCAAGGAGTGGATCTCCGTCTCCGGCACGGCGAAGCCGCTGCGCAGCGAGAAGAAGATCCGCGAGCTGTGGCGCCCCGACTGGCGCGGCTGGTTCGGCGACGAGGGCGGCCCGAAAGACGGCACGCCCGAAGACCCGCGCATCATCCTGATCGCGGTCACGATCAGGCTCGCCGTCTACCTGGAGCTGAACAAGCCGCAGCCGGTCATCCTCTTCGAGCTGCTCAAGGGGATGATCACCGGCAAGCGGCCGGACCTGCCCCAGCCGAAGGCGATCCTCAAGAAGGCGGGCGGCAAACGGCGGGCAGCGAGCAGGAACACCTGATCGCAGCGCCCGGCGTTTCCTGCTCCCTCCCCGCCGCCCGCTGCTCGCCCGTCACGGCGCGAGGCGCTCGATGACCCAGTCCTTCGCATCCCGGAGCCAGTAGCGGAAGCGGTCGTGCAGGCGGTCCGCCCGCCCCTGCCAGAACTCCACCGAGATGGGGATCAGACGGTAGCCGCCCCAGTGCGGCGGCCGCGGCACCGGCTGGTCGCGGTGGTTCTGCTCGAGCTCGCGGAAGCGCGCGTCGAGATCGCCGCGGCCGGGGATGACCTTCGACTGATCGGAGGCCCACGCGCCGAGCTGGCTCCCCCGCGGCCGCGACGCAAAGTACGCGTCCGACTCCTCGGAGGTCGTCTTCACCACCGCCCCTTCCACCCGCACCTGCCGGTCGAGCTCGGGCCAGAACCAGACCAGCGCGGCGTACGGGTTCTCGTGGATCTGCGACCCTTTGCGGCTGTTGTAGTTCGTGTAGAAGACGAAGCCGCGCGCGTCGATGTCCTTGAGCAGCACCACGCGCGCGGTGACCACGCCATCCAGTCCCGCCGTGGCGAGCGTCGCCGCCTCCGGGTGCCGCGGCATCACCGCCTTCGCCTCCTCGAACCATTTCGCGAACTGCGCGAACGGGCTGGGATCGAGATCGGTCTCCATCAACTGGCTCAAACCACGCTCCTGATCTTCCGGATGACCCGCCATCCCGCCTCTTCGTCGAGCAGCTCCGCGGCTCGCCCCAGGTCCGTCCAGGCCAGGTCTTCCGATTCGTTCGGGTCGATGGCGATGCGCTCCGGCGTCGCGGTGCGGGCGAGGTAGCGGACGTCGAAGGGGCGGTGCTCGGGCTCCCCTTTCCCGGCCGGGATGGGATGGACGTCGAGGTCGAAGATGCGCTCCACGACGAGCTGGAGGCTGTTCAGCCCCGACTCCTCCTCCGCCTCGCGCAACGCGGCGCGCGACGGCAACTCATCGCCCTCCAGGTGGCCGCCCATCTGCAGCCAGCGCCCCAGGCGGCGGTGGCGATGGAGAAGGAGGCGCGCGTCGCCGTCGACGACGTAGCAGCTCGCCGTGACGTGGCCCGGATCGAAGTGGCCGCGGGTGAAGACGGCGTCGCCGCGGGTCAGCAGCTCGAGCAGCGCCGCGTGATGTGCCCCTTCCAGCGCGTCGGCCGGCGCGTAGTGGCGAAGCTCATCGAGCAGCGACTGGTGACGACTCATGCCGATGGGAACCAATGGTAGAGGAAAAAGTAGACCAGGACACCGGTCACCGAGACGTACATCCAGAGCGGAAAGGTCCACTTCGCCACGCGCCGGTGCTGCGGCACGCGCATGCGCAGGCCGTTGCTGACGGAGAGGATGGCCAGCGGCACGATGACGATGGCCAGGATGGTGTGGCTGGTGAGCAGCGTCACGTAGAAGCCGCGCCAGAAGCCGGCGCCGGCAAAGCGCGTCACGACGCCGTGCCGCATGGCGTGGTACGTGACGTAACAGCCGAGAAAGAGGACGGAGGTGGCGCAGGCCGCGAGCATGAAGCGCTTGTGCGGCTCGATCCGCCTCTGCCGGATGAGCAGGTAGGCGATGAGGAGAAAGACCCCGCTCAACGCGTTGAGCGACGCGTTGATGACGGGGAAGATACGGATCAGGTCCACCGCCTGAACTGTATCAGCGTTTGCCGGACCGGCCGCGCTACGTCGGGTTCGGTGCGAAGATCGAGACGCTCTCTCCGAGCTCGACCTTCGGCTGCCCCTGGACGCCGGTGCGCTGCACGCCCGGCATCAGCCGCTGCTGCACGAACGTCTGGAACTGCTCCGGCGAGTCCCACAGGTCGAGCACGCGGAACCCGTCTGCCCCGAACCACGCGACGTGAAACTTCGCGCCGTTCGGAATGTCCCCCTCCCAGTTCACATCCCGCCGCACCTGCTCGTACTGCTCTTTCGTCACCTCGGGCCAATGCATCAGCATCACGGTTGCCATTCGCTTGCCTCCGTGCGATGTACGGGGAGGGCTCGCGTTCGGATGTCCATGCCTCGCGAGTCGCCGCACCGGGCTGAGCTATGATCCGCCGTCATGCGGCACAGAATCAGCGCTTTCTCTCTCGCCTTCCTGCTCGCGGCGTCCTCCCTTGCCGCCCAGACGCAACCGGATCCCAACATCGACCTGCTCGGCCAGGACCTGCGCACCCTCGGCCGCATCGCCGAGCTGGCCAGGGATCTCGGCGACAACCGGCAGGTGATGCTCGCCATCGTCGACGCCGACCTGCAGCGCCTGCGCGGCCCGCGCGACGACGGCACGTACCAGTGGGCCCAGCTCCAGCGCGTCGAGGCCACCCGCGTGTCGGATGAGAAGTCGATCGAGCGCGTGTCCACCGAGGCCGAGCTGCGCAACGTTGCGGTCACGGCGACGAATGCGTACCGCCTCGAGGTCAAGGCGCCGTCGAAGCGCAACCTCGTCTCCGCCAACAACCGCGTCTACCTGCGCAACGTGCTCGTCGACTGCACCGGCTTCGACGGCCGCACCACGCATCACCAGATCCCGGTCAACGCCTGGATCAACCCCGGCGACTCGAACGGCGTCGCGCTGCCGGAGATCTGCAAGTCGGCCAAAGCGACCGCGGAGCTGGGCGTGGAGAGCGGCGAGAAGAAGGCGGTGGCGCAGGTCTCGCTGCTGCAGGCGAAGCTCGTCGACGATCCGAAGGGGCCGTACTACCCGGCCACGCAGCGGCTGCTGCAGATCCGGGAGCTGGCCGCGGCGCGCGACCTCCAGCGCGGCGCGCTCAAGAGCATCGTGGACGAGGCGCTGCTCGCGCTTCCCGGCGAGATGGACAAGCGCAACGCGGAGCAGCAGGCGATGCTGGCCCGCCGTACGCAGGCCACCGGCACCCTCCAGCCCGGCGATGCGTCGCCGGACGTGGTGAACGCGATGCGCGAGATCCAGCGCCTGCTGGGCGGCACGCTCGAGGAGCAGGCCTCCGCGCGGACGAAGCTGCAGTCGCTGGTCGACTCGCTCAGCCCGCCGGCCCCGCCGGCGCAGTAGCCTGCTGGTAAGCCGCGGCGACGCCCGGGCCGGCGACGTAGAAGTCGAAGATCAGCTGCTTGAGCTTCGAGTCGCCGGCAATCGCCGTGCGCAGCTCGTCGAGCTTCACGCTCTTCCGCGCCTGCTCCAGCGTCTCCCCCCGCTTCGCCGCGGCCTCGGTCTGGGCCGCGATGGAGTCGAGCAGCCGCGCCATCAGCTGCACGTAGGCGTCGTCGCGCAGGACCGGGCCGTGACCGGGGACGAAGACGGCCGGCTCGAGCGCGAGCAGTTTCTGCAGCGTTGCGGCGTACTCGCGCGGGAACGAGGTCGACCCGACCAGCGGCACCGGCCACACGACGAGATCGCCCGTGATCGCGATCCGCTCGTTCGGCAGCCAGACCACCAGGTCCGCGCCGCTGTGGCCGCGCCCGAGGTGACGGATCTCGATCTTGCGCTGGCCGCGGACCAGGGTGAGCTCGTCGTCAATGGTGATGGTCGGCATGATGGGGCGGAGCTCGGGCGCCGCGGCGAAGTAGCGCTCCGCCGCCGCGATGTCGGACTCGAAGCTGATGCGCTCCTCGTCGGTGAGCGCGCTGCCGTCGAAGCTCTTCTTCGCGGCGATCATCTTCTTCATCTCCGCGATCAGCTGCGGGCCGCCGGTGAGCGTCCCCTTGCGGTTCGTGGCTCCGATGGTGGACGCGTCGGCGGCGAAGGAGCTGTGCCCGATGAACTCCACGTTCGGGAACGCCTCGCGATAGACCTGGTTGCCGATCATGTGGTCGTCATGCCAGTGCGTGTTGACCACGTAGCGCACCGGCTTCGGGGTCAGCTTGCGCAGCGCGGCGAGCGTCTGGCGGGCGGAGGCGGGCGTGATGTTCGTATCGACGACGATGACGTCTTCATCGTTGATGATGAAGATGCTGTTCGCGTCGAACATCAGGCCGGCGGCTTGGTGCGGATGGCCGCGTAGACGCCGTCCGCGACTTTCTGCACCTCGAACTCTTTTGCATTTGCGGCGGCGGTGGCAACCGCCAGCAGCAGGATCACCATTGCGTTTCGCATGTCCGCGATCGTACGCGGCGCAGCCGTTACCGTGCTGTGGCGATCCGGTAGAGAAAGTACGTCTCGTCTTTCTTGGCCCACACCGGCGTGCTGTTCATATACAAGAGTCGCAGCCCGAGGCGGTTTGGATCGGTCACTGGGCCGCTGGTCAGGATCAGGAGGTTGGCGTCATGGGGGAAGCGCCGCAGCGCCTGTGCGGCGGCAACGTCGTTCGGGACGTCGGTGGCCGTGAGCTGGCGTGCATCCCACTCCATGTACGTGCCGAAGCGCTGCAGCGGCGGGTACCAGAACTGCCGGCCGCGCGGCAGATAGGCGAGCACCGATTCGGCCATGGGCGGCGGGTGGGCGGCGATCACGCCGTGCTCGTGCTCCAGATGGCGCGCCATCTCTTTCGACCCGGAGAAGCTC
>DASYMJ010000087.1:0-6492 GCA_036009105.1 Thermoanaerobaculia bacterium
CCGCGGCTCCTTCAGGAAGCGATCGAAAACCGCCACCCTGGATGGCAGAGAAGTGAACGAAGACGTCCTCGCCCTTCTCGCTGGTGATGAAGCCAAAACCCTTTGCGTCGTTGAACCACTTGACGTTACCGGATGTTCTCATGTGCGAATCTCCTTTCCGTGCTGCCCTTCGGAGATTCAAGAACTGCGTTCATCCTCTCGGCTTGGCAAACCACTTGATGACTGCCGCAACCGGACAGTCAGCGACGGAATTCCGCCGCGGCGACGAAGCGGTATCCTTCAAGTGGTGGTGAGCTCGCTGACCGGGGACGCCGCGTGATCCTGCTGCTGAACGGCGCCTTCGGAATCGGAAAAACGACCGTTGCGCGATCGATGGTGGCGCGCCTGCCGCGTGCCGTGCTCTTCGATCCGGAGCTCCTCGGCGTGGTCATGCAGCGGGCCGCCCGCTTGTTCGGGCGACCGGTCGATGATTTTCAGGACTTGCGGTGGTGGCGGCGGCTGACCATCGCCGGTCTGCGCGCGACGCGAGTGCTCTTCCCCAACATCATCGTTCCGATGGCGTTCTCCAATGCCGCGTACCTGGAGGAGATCCGCCGCGGGATCGGCCGCTTCGAGCCGCGCCTGTTGCACTTCTGCCTTGTCGCGCCGGTGGAAGTGGTGCACCAGCGCCTGCGCAATCGCGGCGAGGACCAGGGCGCCGCCGCATGGCAGTACCGGCGGGCATCGGAGTGCTGCATCGCGCACGCGAGCGCGGCATTCGCGACGCATGTGCCGGCCGTCGATCGCGACCCGGATCACATCGCGGAAGAGCTGCTGCGGCGGGCAGAACTGTTGCACAATCGCGCGCCGTGAATTTGCGAATCGTGAAACCGCTCCTCGTTCTGCTGATTGTTGCCACGCCGCTTGCCGCGCAGACCTCGGACGTCATCTCCTTCCAGCGCACGTTCCTCCTGCGCAACGTCTCGGGGACGGCCTTCAACCCGGGCGACGCGCCGCATCACCCGATCCTCTGGACGCGCGGCGCCTGGACGACGTTCGTGGAGGGCTCCGTATCCGTGGCACAGGTCAGCGAGACCGGCCCGGTCGACCCGCAGAACGGCACGTTCTCCGTCAACTGGTTCGGCGCCGGCGCGCAGCGGACGCTCGGCCGGCGCGGCCTCGTGCTCGTCCGCGCGCGCGGCTCGCTCGAGTCGGCCACCATCCAGGATGATGGCTACCCGCAGCTGCTGCAGGTCGTCTCCCCGGAGAGCGGCGGTCCGCTGGTCGACCGGATGCGCGCGCACGAATCGGTCTCCGAGGTGGCCGTCGATCTCGCCTTCCGCACCTCGCAGTCCTCCTTCCTCCATCTCTATGCCGCCCCCATCGGCGACCCCGCCCTCGGCGCGGTCCCCTACGCGCAGCGCGCCTCGGCCGAGGAGTTCGTGGAGGCGCCGTTCTCTTACGATGTGCAGGAGCCGTGGCATTACGCCACCAGCGTCGTCACGGCGGGCTTCGGCACTCCGTACGCGACGCTGGAGGCGAGCGTCTTCCATCACGCGGTGACGACGGGCCGGCACTCCAGCATCGACACCGGCGGCGACATCGACTCGCAGTCGGCGCGGCTCACCCTCTCCGCACACAACCTCTCGCTGCAGCTCTCGCACGGCACGCTGACCGACGCCGACCTGACCATCTCCAGCGCATCGCTCGCGTACAACGCCGAGCGCGGCGCGGCGAGCCTGATCTACACCAAGCGCGAGCTGCGCCCGTCGCAGGACCTCTCGTCGCTGTCGGCGGAAGGGCTGCTGCGGGGCGGACGCAATCTCATCATGGCGCGCGTCGAGACTGTCGATCGTCCATTCGAAGTGGTGACGCTGGTGGGGCGCAAGCGAACGACGCACTTCACGATAGGCTACCTCTTCGATGCCCTGAAGGCGGATGCCTTCCGTGCCGGCGTCGGCGTGAACATCGACTATCACACCGCCACGCACGGGCTGGAAACGCGCTACGGCCACAAGCCGCAGTCGATCTATCTCTATGTGAGACTGCGCACGGACAGCGCGCAGCGATAGCTACTCGCCCAGCTTTTCCTTCAGCGCGCGCAGCTCCTCGGAGAGCTCCCCCACCCGCTGCTCCAGCCGGGTGACGCGCGCCGAAAGCGGCTCGCCCGCCGGCGCGGCCGCCTCGGCCTCGGCCGCCGTCTCCACCACCGCCCCTCCGGCCAGGTGCGCCCAGCGCTCCTCCTTCTGCCCCGGCCGGCGCGGCAAGGCGCGGACGAGCGGCTCGCTGTGCGCGGCCATGTCGCGCAATACCTCTTCCGCTTCCTGCACGCTGTCGAAGGCGTGCAGGCGGTCGCTGCGGCCGCGCATCTCGCCCGCCGTCTGCGGCCCGCGCAGGAAGAGCAGCGTGATGAGCGCCTTCTCGCGGCGGTTCAGATGCCAGACGTGATCGAGGTTGTGGTCGTAGCGCACCGCGCGGCCGCCCATCACCTTCCACACCATCTTCTCGTCCTGCAGCCGGTCGAGCGCGCGCTGCGCCTCCGCCTCGCTGAGCTCCATCACCGGCTCGCGGTTCGACTTCTGGTTCGTGGCGGCGAGCAGCGCGTTGAGGGTGAGCGGGTAGTACTCCGGCGTCGCCATCTGCTTTTCCATCAGCGCGCCGAGGACGCGGACTTCGACCGGGTCGAGCTCGCGGGGGAGGCGGGGGCGGGGGATGCTGTCGCTGAGGGGCGGGATGTACGTCATGGCCGCGATTCTAAGGTGAAGCGCGGCTCGCGCGCGGTCCGGCTGTGGCCGAAGTAGTTGTCGACGCGCAGGCTCACCCGGCGGGCCAGCGACATGAAGGTGGTCATCTTGCCGCCGAAGACGTTGATCAGGTTCCCGCTTCGGGTGATGCGGTACTCGCGTCCTAAGGCGCTGGGGTTGCGGCCGTAGCCGACGAGCGGCCGCACGCCGGCGAACGTCGCCCTGATGTCGCGCCTCGCGATCGGCTGGCGGAAGTAGCGATTGAAGCGCGTGAGCAGGTAGTCGATCTCCGCCTCGGTGGCATGCACGCCTTCCAGCGGCTCCTTCTGCTCGACTTCCGTCGTGCCGACGAGCGTGGTCTCTTTCCACGGCAGGACGAAGAAGACGCGGCCGTCATCCTGCGACTGGAGGAGCACGCCCGCGTCGCTGACCCGCCGGGTCAGGACGAGGTGGCTGCCCCGGACGAGCATGAGCCGGTAGCTCGTCCGGATGCCGTTGCGCTCCAGCAGCTCGTTCATCCAGGGGCCGGCGGCGTTGATGACGAGGTCGAAGCGCTGCTCGCCGTCTTTCGTCCTGATGCGCCAGCCGTCGCCGTCGCGCTGCAGCGCTTCGACCCGCGTCCGCTCCCGCGCTTCGGCGCCGTCGGCTGTCGCCGATGCGATGACGGTGCGCACGAGCCTGGCATCATCGACCTGCGCATCCCAGTAGGAGAAGCCGCCGCGCAAACCGGCTTCGAGGAGAGGCACGCGCTGCAGCAGTTGCTGCCGGGAGAGGGAGTGGTGCCGCTCGATGTTGTGCCGCCCGGCGAGCAGGTCGTAGAGCAGCAGCCCGACCCGGATCTCGAGGCGGGAGCGGGGGCTGTCGGCATAGACCGGAAGGAGGATCTCCAGCTTGCGCACGAGCTCGGGAAGGTGCTCCAGCAGCCAGCCGCGCTCGCGGAGCGCCTCGCGCACCAGGCCAATGTGGAGCCCTTCCAGGTAGCGCAGCCCTCCGTGGATCATCTTGGTGGTGGCGGCCGAGGTCTGCGCGCCGAACTCGCCCTGCTCGAAGAGGACCACGCCGTACCCCTTGCGCGCCAGCTCCCAGGCGATGCCCGCGCCGTTGATGCCGCCGCCGATGATTGCGATGTTCATGGTTGCTGGTTGCTGGTTACTTGCGCCGCATCGTCTCTACCAGCAACCAGTAACCAGCAACCAGTAAGTAACCAGCAACCAGCAACTGCCACATGGCAAACCGCATGCAAAGCATCCGCAACCGTGACCCGTAATCTGCAGCTGGCACCTGTTGCGACTGACGAAACATCGGATCTGGCGGTCATGCTCACCGGCGGCGGCGCCCGGGCAGCGTATCAGGTCGGCCTGCTCAAAGGCCTGGCCCGGCGCTTTCCCAACCTCCGCTTCCAGATCATCACCGGCGTCTCGGCCGGCGCCATCAATGCGGCGCTGCTGGCCTCGAAGCCCGGCACGCTGGCGGACAAGGCGAAGCTGCTCAGCGAGCTGTGGAGCGCGCTGGAGTGCCATCACATCTTCGAATTCGACATGCGCGCGCTGATCCCGTTCCGTTCGGCGCTCGCCTCGCTCTTCCCGAAGCGGCGCTGGTCGCGGCCGCTGGGCCTGGTCGACACCTCGCCCCTGGCCCAACTCCTTCGCGATCTGCTCGGCGCCCGCCCCTGCCAGCCGATCGAGGGGATCGCGGAGAACATCCGCAGCGGCGACCTCAAGGCGTTCGCTCTGATGACGCTCGACTATTCGACCGGGCAGAGCGTGCGCTGGGTACAAGGGCAGGAGGCGGATGTCTTCGAGGAGCCGAACAAGCGCGCCGTGCAGACGCACATCACGGTGGAGCACGTGCTCGCCTCCGCCGCGCTGCCGTTCGTCTTTCCGGCGGTGAAGATCGGCGACCGCTGGCACGGCGACGGCGGCATCCGCCTCGCCGCCCCCCTCTCCCCCGCCGTCCACCTCGGCGCGCGCCGCATCCTGGCCATGTCCACCGGCTACACGCGCACGCCCGACGAGCTCTCCCGCCCGGTCGTGCAGGGCTACCCCCCCGCCGCCCAGATCCTCGGCCAGCTCGTGAACGCGGTGTTCCTCGATGTGATCGATGAGGACGTGGCCCGCATGGAGCGGATGAACGACATGATCCGCAAGCTCGAGCCCCGCGAGCGCAACGGCTTCAAAGCCATCGACCTCTGCGTGCTGCGCCCCTCGCAGGACCTGGGCCGCCTCGCGTCGGAGTACGAACGCCACCTCCCCCGCAACATCAAGATGGTGACTCGCGCCCTGGGCGCCAAGGAAACGGAGTCGCCCGACTTCGTGTCCCTGCTGATGTTCGAGCCCAACTACCTGACCCGCCTCATCGAGATCGGCGAGAACGACGTCGACGCGCGCCTGGACGAGCTCACCGTATTCCTGGGCGAGGGGGCCCGGGCGGTGGGCGGGTAGCATTCAGCCATCGACGCACAAGTACGAACCACCTTCCCTCCATCCACGACAAACAGCTGTGGATAGATCTGCAATCGCGGATCCGTCGAATTGCCGAGCACGTACGTCACGGACTGCAGGCCGCTCGCCTCGGCCATGGCGCGAGTCTCGGCCAGGGAGGCGACGGAGAGCACCTGTGCGCCGCTCTCAGGACGGATTGCGGCGAGAAGCGTGCGGCAGGAGTCGCAGCGGGGATCGACAATGGCGACAATGGTGCGCTGGCTCAGTGCAAGCGTCCGCGCCGCGCCGGTCAGGTCGGTGACCGGAAGAGCGGAAAGCGAGTCATGCACGACAAACGAGCGCGCGCTCTTCACCGCGGCGGCGGCAGGCCGGATGTGCTGCCGCCGCAGCGAGTAATTGTTCCAGACCAGGAGCGCGAATACGACGATGACCGCCGCCTCGAGCACGCCACGGAAGCGCACCCTCAGCAGTCGCCCCAGTCCTCGTAAATGGAATAGGCGGTCCGGCAGCCCGAGCGCTGCGGCGAGCCGAAGCAGGTGTAATACCAGTACCCGCACTCCACGGTGTAGGTGTCATCCGTGTAATACGTCACATAGAACGCGTGATCGGGCGCGGCAACGAGCGAGACCGCGCCAACGATGAGCATCGCCACGAGCACGAACAGCCTGATCCGTTTTGCCATACAGCCTCCTTTCCCGACAATATAGGTACGGAAAGGAAAGGTGTCCAGAGCTGGAACCAGGCTCAGGTTTTCGTTTGCCGGTCCCGCGCGTGAACGGTCAGCACCCCTTTGGCGGAATCGAAGAAAAAAAGGCCGCCGACGTAGGCCGCGAACCGGCGCGAAGCGGAGCTCACGCTGCCGGTTTCGTCATTCGAGGTCAGGTCGTGCAGGCCCTGGATGGTGAAGTGCTCGGAGACGCCGTTCTCTTGTGATGAGTACATCACGGTCGCGGTCAGCATCGAGGCGGCGAACGCGACTCCTCCCGAGCTGTTGTCGCGTTTCATCGCAATCAGTTTCACGGCCTCCTGACTCGACTGCTCGACCGCGTTCGCACCGACATACTGCCAGTTGCCGCCGTTGTCATCGAGCCGCTGATTCACGAGCAGCGGGGGCTGAATCTGGAAAGACAGAGTCGTAGTCATTTTTCGTCTCCTCTGGGAAGGCAATGCTGCATGAGAGCTGTAGAACCCGTTTCCTGCACCGATGGACAAGATTCAGATCTTTGCGGCCGCCGTCTTCGTCATCGGTGCCGGGCTGTTCGCCACCGCGTCGAGTGTTTGTATGTTCTTGACGATGTCGCGGCTCTCGCGCGCCGCGATCACCGCAA
>DASYMJ010000088.1:0-28776 GCA_036009105.1 Thermoanaerobaculia bacterium
GCGATGGTGCAGCCGGACATGAAGAAGCTGGTCGCCTATTCGTCCGTCTCCCACCTCGGGTTCTGCGTGCTCGGCATCTTCGCCATGAACCAGGCGGCCATCGAGGGCTCCATCCTGCAGATGGTCAATCACGGCCTCTCCACCGGCGCGCTCTTCCTCCTCGTCGGCGTGATCTACGAGCGGCGCCACACGCGCCTGCTGGCCGACTACGGGGGCCTGGCCCGCACCATGCCGGTCTACGCGACGCTGTTCGTCATCGCCATGCTCTCCTCGGTCGGACTGCCCGGCCTGAACGGCTTCATCGGCGAGTTCCTCATCCTGGCCGGCACATTCCAGGTGCATCCCTGGCTGGCCACCATCGCCGCCACGGGCGTCATCCTCGCCGCCATCTACCTCCTCTGGCTCGTCCAGCGCGTCTTCTTCGGGCCGCTCACCAACGAGGAGAACCGCAACGTGCCGGACATCGCCTGGAACGAGCTGGCCGCCGTGGTGCCGCTCATCATCCTGATGGTGTGGATCGGCGTGCATCCGAATACGTTCCTCCAGAAGATGACCCCCAGCGTGCAGCAGCTGCTCGCGCAGGTGCGGGCGGAAGGACAGGGCAAGACCTTGCTGGCGGAGAAGAAAATCGAGGTACGCCGATGACGCTCCATCCCCTCCTGGAGGCGGGCTGGGTCAACGCCATCCTCCCCGAGATCATCCTCAGCATCACCGGCATGCTGCTCATCCTGATCGACGCTTTTGCGCCGCGCGCCAAGGGCGTGCTCGCGCCGATCGCGCTCCTCGGCTTCATCGCCGTGTCGTGGATCGAGCGGCTGATGGATGTCGGCGGCCGCTTCTTCGGCGGCACGTACGAGATCAGCCCCATCACCCACATCTTCGACCTCGTCTTCTTCCTCACCGGCATGCTCGTCACGCTCTTCGCGCGCGAGTACCTGGACCGGGAGCGCATCGAGGGGGGCGACTTCTACGCGCTCCTGCTGTGGGGCACGGTCGGCATGATGATGATGGCCAAGGGCCTCGACCTGCTCATCATCATCCTCGGTCTGGAGCTGCTCTCGGTCTGCATCTTCGTCCTGCTCGGATACCAGCGGAAGCTGCCCATCTCGAACGAGGCCTCGCTCAAGTACTTCCTGATGGGGGCGTTCGCCACCGGCTTCGTCCTCTACGGGACGGCGCTCTTCTACGGCGCGACGCAGTCGACGAACGTGACGGAGATGGGCCGCTGGTTCCAGGCCGCCGACGGCCCCACCCCTCTGCTGACCATCGCCTTCGTCCTGCTCCTGGCCGGCTTCGGCTTCAAGCTCGCCCTGGCGCCGTTCCATCCCTGGGCGCCCGATGTCTACCAGGGGGCGCCGACGCCGGTCGCGGCCTGGCTCTCCGTGGCGCCGAAGGCGGCCACGCTCATCGCCCTGGTGCGGATCTTCTGGGCCATGGCGCCCATCCTTCCCCACACCTCGTGGATGAAGATGGTCGCCGCGATGGCCATCCTCTCCATGATCGTCGGCAACGCGGTGGCCATCGTGCAGCGCGATCTGAAGCGGATGCTGGCCTACTCCGGCATCGCCCACGTCGGCTACATGACCATCGCCATGCTCACCGTGCGCGATGACTCAGTGGCCGCAATCGCCGTCTATGCAGTCGTTTACGCGCTGATGAACGTCGGCGCGTTCGGCGTGGTCTCCATGCTGAGCAAGAACCAGAACGACCCCCAGACCCTGGACGACATCGCCGGCCTCGGCTTCCGCCACCCGTTCTACGGCCTGGCCCTCGGCATCTGCATGTTCTCTCTCTCCGGCTTACCACCGACCGCGGGCTTCATCTCCAAGTTCTACATCTTCAAGACGGCGGTCGATTCAGGCCACACCACCGTGGCGCTGATCGGCATCCTGACCAGCATCGTCTCGGTCTACTACTACCTGCGCGTCGTCTACTATCTGTACATGAAGGAGCCGGTGGCCGGAGCGGTGGTGGAGCCGGTGGGAGGCATCTTCGCCGCCGGCGCGCTGGCCATCTCCATGATCGGCATCCTGCTCATCGGCATCCTCCCTACCCCGCTGTTCCGGGTGGCGGGCGAGGCCGCGCGGCTGATGCTGCAACCGTAATCGTCGACAGGTCGACCCATGGCTCCCCGCGCGAACGGCAACGAAGCGATCTCGGAGATGACCACGGGGAGGCTCTCCGTCTATCTGCGCTGCCTGACCTACCTCGAGTCGGCGAACAAGCTGACCGTCTCCTCCGCCGAGCTGGCTGACCGTTTCCACCTCAACTCCGCGCAGATCCGGAAGGACCTGGCCTGCTTCGGCGAGTTCGGCACGCGCGGGGTGGGCTACAAGGTGGCCGATCTGAAGGACGCGCTCATCCACGAGCTCGGCCTGGACCGGACCCGCAAGGTCCTCATCATCGGCGCCGGCAACCTCGGCATGGCCCTGGCCGACTACCGCGGCTTCAACGAGCGCGGCTTCCACATCGTGGGCATGGTGGACATCGACCCGGAGAAGTTCGGCCGCCGCTCGCGCAGCGGCGTGCCGGTCCTCCCCTACGACCAGATGCCGCAGATCGTCCGCCGCAACAACGTGGAGATCGGCATCCTCGCCGTCTCCACCGAAAGCGCGCAGGAGGCCTACGACGCCCTCATCGACACCGGCGTGCGGGCCATCCTCAACTTTGCCCCCGTCCAGATGCGCTACCAGCGCGGCGTGAAGGTGCGCAGCGTCGACCTGCGCATCAACCTGGAGTCGCTCTCGTTCTACCTCAAGAACGTGGAGGATGGGACCGCGATGGAGTAGCGCTGCCGGATGCTTGGCCCGGACACCTGCTGGCGTCCCTCCAGCAGCGCCGCGACGCGCCCAGGAGCGGATGAGGTGCGCTCAATACAGGTAGAATTATTGCCATGTTCTGGTCCAATGGCTTCTATGCCCGTGTCGATCCAAAGGGAAAATACCTCCGGCACGTCGTGCGCGCCGAGAATCTGATCGAGTCGGTGTTGCCGCAGTATCTGCAGGCGTGGCTCGACGGACAGTCCGGGGACGTCAAGCAGGTGGCATTCCGCCTCCTGACCACCAATCCGCGCCTGTTCGTGCAGATCGTATGGCTGCTCTGGTCGATGCGGCCGGAGGATCTGCCCGACGCCGCGAACGGCCGCGCCTGCGCGCAGTTGCTGATGCGGTTGGCGCAGTGGCAGCCGCCTGCTCCGCGCTCTCTGCAGGAGCACAGCGCCGATGTGACCGCCTGGCGTCACGGGGGCGAAGAGATGTTTCAGGTCGGCGGGTTCTCCTTCAAACAGGACTTTCTCCAGGGATTGCTCCGTAATTTGCGCAGCCCGAAATCGCGGGCGCGGTACAACGCACAGAAGGACATCCGGGGCACCGACAATACCTTTTCGCAGAACCAGACGCTGATCTATGCACCGTGGATCCTGCAGAACCGGGAGGCGATCCGCGCGCTGGCGCTGCAGATCGGCGAGTCCGAGGCCATCTTCAGTCTCGAGCGCGGCGGCTCTCTGGTGGCGGATCACATCATGGCTCATCTGCGCCGGAAGCCGGTGAACACGAAGTTGCCGAAGTCTCACCGGAACGACCAAATCGCGCGATTCAAAGACGCCATTCGCAGCCACATCGGAGTGGACACACCCGGCCGTCAAGCGACGATTTCGGTGACCGAGACAGTAGTCGGCGGGACATCGGCGAACACCATTCTGCGAACCATCCCCGATCTGCTGAAGTCGCATTCGCAACTGCAGATTCAGTTTCTCTTCGAGCGTCACACGTGGCACAAAGACGATCAGCACGTTCCGTTGTTCGAGGAAATGCGGATCGCGGCGCAGGCTTCATCGTTCGATGTGTTTCCGGGCGAGCACATCAAGGTTCCGGGTCATGCCGACGCCCATCGTGTCAGCGCCTTCCTGGCGGCGGCGCGATACCTTCTGGGCGAAGACGTCGGCTATCAGCTCGCCTACGACGGCCAGCACGCCGGCGAGCCGCTGATCGTCTTCAACCAGGTCGGCCAATACCTCCGCGCCGTGCATATCCAGCCCTCCGGCGGCCGCACCGCGCGGGAAATCCTCATCCGCCTCGTCCTCGGCGTCTACGACGATTTTCTGGAAAGCGAAAACCTGTTGTAACGGCCTTCTCCGGCAGGCGCGGAACGATGACAATGAGCTACCTCAGAGCGTGGAGGACGGCACGGCCGTGGAGTAGCGGTACAGCCGGAGCAACGCCAGCACGATGAGCACCACGCCACTGGCGAGGAACAGCGCCGTCTTGACCGGCGTGGCCACGCTGGCGATCCAGGCCAGCGCCGGCGGCACGGTCTGCGACTTCCTGTAGTGCACGATCATGCCGATCACGGAGACGTTCTCGCAGTAGTCGAAGATCGCCGTGGCGAACGGCAGGACGACCAGCGAGTGCGGCGCGCTCTTGCCCAGCCAGACGATGCCCACCGCGAAGGTCAGCGAATAGATGATGGGGAAGGCGAGATCGAGCGTCGATTCCTGGCGGAGGTAGATGTCGATGTTCGAGCCGAACTTCTTCAGGATGTCCGGCGCATCGGACGGCTTGTAGAAGCCGCGCCCGTCGAAGCTCTTCGCCGGCGCGTAGGCGGCGTTGAAGCGCTTGAAGCCGATCCGGCAAAGGCCGAATGCGATGACGAGAGCGAGGAACACCCACCCATTCGCGAATCTCGCCAGAAGAGCCCACAGCCGTTCGATCATGATGGAGATGATTATCGCCGCGGAACGATGTACGGTGGAAGTCGATGACCGAGAATGATTTTCGCCAGTTCGCCCTGGGCCTGCCGGATGTGCTGGAGAGCTCCCACATGGAGCACGCCGACTTTCGCGCCGGCGGCAGGATCTTCGCCACCCTTCCCAAGCCGGGCGTGGGGATGGTGAAGCTGACGCCGGACGAGCAGGAGGTCTTCATGCGCGCGCACCCGGAGGCGTTCACGCCGGCGAGCGGCGCGTGGGGACGGCAGGGATCGACGCTGGTCATCCTGCAGGCCATCCCCGAGGCGGTGATGCGCGACGCGTTGCGGGCGGCGCATCAGAACGTCTCGCGCAAGAAGAAAAAATAGTCAGCGCACCGCGGCCGACAAACGGAGCTCCAGCTCGCGCAGCGCCGTCTCCAGGCGCGGCATCACCGAGGCGGCGCGCGCGAAGTCGTCGGCGCGGGCGGCGTCTTCCAACTCCCTGGCCAGCGCGATCGAGGGATCGCCGGCGAAGTTGCTCACCGCCCCTTTCACCGTATGAACGTGGCGCTGCAGGCCGATCGCGTCGCGGGCGGTGATCGCGGTGCGCATCCCTTCCACCAGCGGGGGCGTCTGTTTCGAGAAGGCCTCGCTCACGCGCGCCAGCAGCTTCACGTTGCCGCCCACGGCCGCGAGGAGCGCCTCGCTGAGCGGCGGCGGCTCCGGCTCGCCGAGGAAAGCGGCAAGCTGGCCCAGTCCGAGAGGCTTGGTCAGCACCTCGTCCATGCCGGATTCGAGGCAGCGCTCCCGGTCCTCCCGGCTGGTATGGGCGGTGAGAGCGAGGATGCGCGTGCGGCCGTGCTTCTCGTTCTCGCGGTAACGGCGCGTCACCTCCAGGCCGTCGAGGTTCGGCATCTGCACGTCCATCAGCACCACGTCGAAGCGCTCGCGCGTCATCATCTTCAGCGCCTCGGCGCCGTCGGAGGCGACCGAGACGTCGTGGCCGATGCGGCGCAGCGCCTCGGCGGCGAACTCCTGATTGACCGGATGGTCCTCCGCGACCAGCACGCGCATGCGGCGCGAGGGCAGGGTGATGGCGGGCATCCGTCCGGAGGAGCGCGCCGAGCGGCGCGGCGTCGCGCCCGGCTGCAGCCCGGCCACCACGGTGAAGGAGAAGGTGCTCCCCTTCCCCGGCTGGCTCACCACCTCCACCTGCCCGCCCATCGCCTCGATCACCCGCGCGGCGATGGCCAAGCCGAGGCCGGAGCCGCCGAAGCGGCGCGAATGCGAGCTGTCCGCCTGCGTGAACGGCTGGAAGATGGCCGCCTGCTTCGCCGGATCGATGCCGATGCCGGTATCGCGCACGTCGAAGCGGATGGTGACCCGCTCTTCATCCGCCCTGGAGGAGAACACGTGGACGGCGATGCCGCCCGAGGAGGTGAACTTGATGGCGTTGCCGATCAGGTTGGTCAGGATCTGGCGCAGGCGGACGGGATCGGTGTTGATGGTGTCGGGCAGGTGGCGGTCCACTTCCCAGCTCAGGGTCAGCCCTTTGGACGAGGCGCTGACGTCGAGCGGCTCCATCGTGTTCTGCAGCAGCTCGCGCAGCGAGAAGAACTCGGTCTCCAGATCGATCTTGCGGGCCTCGATCTTGGCGAAGTCGAGCAGGTCGTCGATGGTGATGAGGAGCGACTCGGCGGAGCGGCGGGCGAGCTCGATCTGCCGCGCGCGGCCGGGCGAGGTCTCGCCGTCGCGGGCCAGCTGGAGCATGCCGAGCACGGCGTGCAGCGGCGTGCGCATCTCGTGCGACATGTTGGTCAGGAACTCGCTCTTCGCCGCGCTCGCCGCCTCGGCGCGGGCGCTGGCCTCGCGCAGCTCCGCCGACTGCTTCTCCATCTGCAGGATCGAGTCGCGCGACATGCGGATGGCGTCGCGCATCTGCACCCGCCGGCGCTCCGCGGTGCGCGCGGCGAGGGCGATGTAGATGGTGGCCAGGGCGATGAAAAGCAGGCGGACGGCGATCTCGCTGGCGGCGACCGGCCGGCCGTCGACGAGGACCACCCAGGCGAACATCGCGCCGTAGCAGAGGAGGCTGAGCAGGCCGAAGGCGAGGCAGCGGCGCACGGTGGTCTGCACCTGGTCGGCCACGCGCATGAGGTAGATGAAGAAGAGCCAGCTCCGCTCCGCGCCGGTGAAGTAGATGGCGAACGTCCAGACCACGATGTCGAAGAAGAGGAAGAAGAGGCCGAGGTCGCGCGGCAGGACGGGGCGGTAGAACGCGAGGAGCGCGGCCCAGGAGAGCGCGCAGTAGACGAAGAGGATGATGCTGACGACGATGAACGGCCGCAGCGCGGCTTGGCCGAGGAGGTAGCGGTTGTGCAGGAAGACGGCGAAGGCGAGGATAATCGAGCCGAGCAGCCGGATGAGCGGCAGCTCGAAGACCATGAGCCGGTAGGCACGCTCGGCGCGCCTCGCCTCGATCTCATCGGGATGGATGGCGATGGACATTGCGGACAGCCAATGTTAGCGCTTCGAGGCGCCAGCAGGCGTTCGCAAACGATGAACGATGAAGGATGAACGATGAACCCCGCCCACCCTGTTCATCGTTCATCCTTCATCGTTCATCGTTGGAAGTCACTCCCCGTTCCTCACCGCCCTGTGCCTGCCGCTCGAGCGTTCCTTGCGTTGCAGGATGGTGCGGATGCGCGGCAGCAGCACCTCCCGGCGGATCGGCTTGCGCAGGAAATCGGAAGCGCCGATCTCCAGGCTGCGCGCCTCCACCTCCGCGCCGGCGATGCCGGTGATGAAGATGGCGGGCGTCTCGATCCCCTTCTGGATCATGATCTCGAAGAGGCGGAGGCCGTTGAGGGTGGGGATGTTGATGTCGAGGATGAGCAGGTCGAACTTGCGCCGGCCGATCTCCATCAGCGCGTCGGCGCCGTCCGCCACGCTGATCACCTCGTAGCCGGCGTCGGTCAGGAAGCCTTCGATCAGGGCGGAGGAGACGAGGTCGTCTTCCACCAGGAGGATGAGCACCGGCCGGTCGACCGGCTTGCGCAGCACCTCGCGCGGCGCGGGCGTGGCGCGCAGCGCCTCGAGGATCTCCTCGTGCAGGCGCGCCGTCTCGGGGCCGGGATCGCGGGCGAACTCGCGGCGGAGGATGTCGGAGCACTCCTGATAGCGGCGCAGCGCGGCGTCCGGCCTCCCCTGCTCCAGCTGCAGGCGCATCAGCGTGCGGTGCACGACCTCCTGGGTCGGGTCGAGGGAGAGCAGGCGGCTGGCCGTGTCGACGGCGGCCTCCCACCAGCCGGCGGTGATCTGCGCGGCGAGCAGGCGCCCGAAGACGGTGATCGCGCCGCGCCAGTATTCGAGGCGCTCGGTGGCCACCCAGTCGTCGAACGCGCCGATGCCGGTGATGAAGCCCTCCAGCAGGTTGCCGCGATAGAGCTCGGCCCCTTCGCGGGTGGCGTTGATGGAGGTGGCATCGACGAGCTGCGCGAAGCGGCGCGCGTCGACGGAGACGGCGGCGGGATTGAAGCGGACGATCTGCCCGTCGTCGATCAGGACGTCCGGCGGGAGGAAGCGGAAGACGTACTGCAGGTCGCGGACGATGCTGCGCACGCCGGCCTGGTCATCGGCCCCGAAGAGCAGCCGCCCGAGCTCTTCCAGCGCCACCTCGCCATCGATGCGCAGGGCCAGATAAACGATCAACGCCTGCGTGCGCTTGTTGCCGATGGCCAGGGTATTGCCGCGGTAATCGGTCGCCGCGAGCTCGCCGAACAGACGGACGCTGAGAAGAGGCATTTTTTCGGAGGACCCGGGGGGAAGGGTAGCACGATCGGTGGCGGGCTGGGGGGATATTTGTACGGAAGGACTGAATTGAAAATTGAAAATTGAAAATTGAAAAAAAGCTCCGCGCCGCCATCAGCACTTTTTCAATTTTCAATTTTCAATTTTCAATTCGCCGCCCACCGCTACTTCGTGAACGCGCCCGCCGGCACGTCCGCCGTAATCGCCAGGTTGTCCAAACGGATGCTCTGCCCCTTGCCGCGGATCTCGCGGCGGGTGGAGATCAGGATGTTCGCGATGCGCTTGTAGTCATGAAAGTAGACCGAGGTCGGGCTGTCGTTCGGGTTCGAGCCCTCCAGTTTCATGTCCCACTCTTCGACCATGCCGGTGTCCCGGTTGACCCACATCCAGTAGGTGTCGCCGGGCGTGAGGCCGACCTTCTCGAAGGTCAGCTTCACCACGTCCCAGGTGCGGCCGCAGGAGTCGGTCCGCTCGCCCACGTTCTCCCGGTTCACGCCGGGGTCCATCGACTTGAGGGGCATGAGCAGCCAGTACGTGTCATTGATGAAGCGGCGGTAGCCGAGGGTGAGGAAGTCGGCCAGGGCGGTGTCGGTGGCCTCGACGCCGTTCTTCCAGGCCTTCCCCTGCTTCGTGTTGGTGTTCATGATGATGAGGAACTGGTCGCCTCGCTGGTCGCGCCCTTCCACGCGGTAGTCGCCGGTGTAGCGGTCCCACCGCTGCGGGAACGAGGCGATGACCTGGCCGCCGCGGTCGACCACGAAGGTGAAGGAGAAGTAGCGCGCCTTCTCCCACGCCGGTCCGGCCAGGATGTCGATGGCCCTCTGCGCGGGATCGGGATGCGCATCCACGGAAGCCGTCGCCTGGGCATGAGCAACTGACGCAAGAAAGAGACAGAAAAGGAGAGCGGCCTGCTTCATGGCACGGGATCGTATCATTTTGCAATTGATGGCTTGCCGCTTGCGTTAGGGCGGGCAATGCACGTCCAAAAAGGGAGTCGGATCGTCATCACCGGCGTCGGTGCGCTCAGCCCCAACGGAGTGGGACGGGAGACGTACTTTGCCGCCTTGAAGGCGGGCCGCAGCGGCGTCCGGAGCATCACCCAGTTCGACGCCTCGAAGCTTCCCTGCCGCGTCGCCGGAGAGGTGAACGGCGGGTTCAACCCGCAGGCCTGGGTCGACGCGAAGAACATGAAGCACGTGGGGCGCGTCGTGCCGATGGCCATCGCCGCCACGGATGAAGCGCTGCGCGACGCGAAGCTCGATCCGCAGGCGGTCGACCTGGAGACGCGGCGCAACATCGGGGTCATGCTCGGCTCCGGCGGCGGCGCCATCGAGTTCAGCGAGCGGATGTACGAGCTCTGGTACCGCGGCGCGGTCAAGCAGGCCTCGGTCTACGCGATTCCCTCCGGCACCATCGGCACACTCGCCTCCGAGATCTCCATGGCTTACGACCTCCACGGCTTCTCCCACCTCATCTCCACCGGCTGCACCTCGTCCACCGATGCCATCGGCTACGCCTACCGCAATCTCACCCTCGGCGTGTGCGACTACATCGTCACCGGCGGCGCCGACTCGACCATCACCGAAGGGATCATGACCGGCTTCTCCATCATGCGCATCGTCTCCTCCGGCTACAACGACGCGCCCGAGACCGCCTCCCGCCCCTTCTCCCGCAACCGCGACGGCTTCGTCCTCGGCGAAGGGGCGTGGATGTTCGTGATGGAGCGGGAGGAGACGGCGCTCGCCCGCGGCGCGCACATCTACGCGGAAGTGGCCGGCTACGGCTCGACCTGCGACGCCTATCACCGCGTGCGGATGGACGACTCGGGCGAGGAGCCCGCCCGGGCCATGCAGCTGGCCATGAAGGATGCGGCCGTGGAGCCGGAGCAGATCGGCTACATCAACTATCACGGCACGTCGACCGACCTGAATGACCGCATCGAGACCCGGGCCGTGAAGCGCGCATTCGGCGCGCATGCCGCGCTCTTGCCGGGATCGGCCACCAAGTCGATGATCGGCCATCCGCAGGGCGCCTGCGGGGCGGCGGGGGTGGCGGCGACGCTGATGGCTTTCCGCGATCACACCCTGCCGCCGACCATCAACCTCGATCCACCCGATCCGGAGTGCGATCTCGATTACATCCCCGATCTGGGCCGCCGCGCCGAGATCGACGCGGCGGTGTGCAACACGATTGCGTTCGGCTCGAAGAATTCGGCTTTGGTGTTGAAGCGCTACGTCTGATCAGGAAGAAATGTTCACCCCTGAACGCGTCGACCACGACGAGCTCCTCGACGAACACGATGCTCCCCGGCCCGACATGGAGCGCTCGCTGCGCGACCTGCGCCGCATCAACCGCTGGCTGGGCGGCATCTCCGTCTACCGCCGCCTGCTGCGCCGCCACTCCGGCGCTTTGCGCGAGCTGGCCATCCTCGACGTCGGCGCCGGCACGGCGGACCTGATCTCCTCCCTCCCCGGCGACGCCATGCGCATCGCGCTCGACTTCAAGATCGACCACCTCCTCTACCTGCGAGACGGCACGCGCGTCCGGCGCGTCGTGGGCGACGCGCTGCGCCTGCCCTTCCGCAAAGACGCGGTCGACGTGGTCACCTCCTCCCACTTCTTCCACCACTTCGATGCGGAGGAAAACACGACCATCCTTTCCGAGGGACTTCGCGTGGCCAGAAAAGGGGTGATGGTGACGGATACGGTGCGCAGCTATGTCCCGCTCCTCCTCGTGCGCCTGCTCGCCGCTCTGCGCCTGGTGGGGCGCATCACGCGCTTCGACGCGCCGGCCTCGGTGTTGCGCGGCTATACGAAGGGGGAGGCACAGAGCGTGGCGAGCAAGGTGGCGGCGAAGCGGCGGGAGGTGGTGAGCGCGTTCCCGTACCGCTTCGCCATCCTGCTATGGAAGTGACGGACGTCGCCGTCATCGGCGCCGGGCCGGCCGGCTCCACCCTAGCCGCGCTCCTTGCCCGCCGCGGCGTCCACGTCACCCTGATCGACCGCGACGCGTTCCCGCGCGACAAGCTGTGCGGCGAGTTCCTCTCCTACGATGCCCTGCCCGTCGTCGAAGCGCTCGGCATCGACCTGACCAGCGCGCCGCGCATCGAGCGTTGCCGGGTGGTGAGCCGCCGCCGCACTTACGAGTTCGCCTTCCCCCATCCCGCGCGCGGCGTCTCCCGGCTCCTCCTCGACGACCTGCTGTTCCGCCGGGCGATCGCACTCGGCGCAAAGCAGCGGGACGGCGTCACGGCGACGGAGCTGCGAGACGACCGGGTGATCACGGATCAAGGCGAGCTGCAGGCGCGGGTGGTGGTGGGGGCGTGGGGGCGGTGGGGGCGGTTCGACACGCAGCTGGCCCGCTCGTTCGTGAGGGACCGCGCGCACCGCAACTTCGGCTTCAAGCGGCACTACGTAGGGGCCGGCTTCAGCCGGCCCGGGCGGGCTGAAGCCGGCGCCCAGATTTCCGACTCCATCGACCTCTACTCCTTCCGCCACGGCTACCTCGGCGTCAACGCCATCGAAGGCGGCATGACCAACATCTGCGGCCTCGTCCACGCCTCGCGTCTCACCGGCCACAAGGGCCGCTGGGATGCCTTCGTCGAGACCATCCGCAGCGAGGAGCCGAAGCTGGAGGAGCTCTACTCGAGCTACCAGCCGGCCCAGGACGGCTTCCTCTCCAGCGAGCCGGTCATCTTCCGCGCGCGCAGCGCCGTCGAAGGAGGCATCTTCATGATCGGCGACGCCTCGGGCATCATCGATCCGCTCACCGGCAACGGCATGGCCATGGCCATCCAATCGGCGCTCGTCGCCGCGCCGCACATCCTCAGCGTTTTGGGCGGCGGGGAACGGACGGCCATCGAGAACGCGTACCGGGAAGAGCACCGGGCCATGTTCGGCAAGCGCATCCGCTGGAGCCGGCAGGTGGCGCGCCTGCTGTCCCGCCCGGCGCTGCTCGACGCGGCCATCGGCGCGGTCCGCACGCCCGCCATCGGCAGGCTCCTGCTCCGCCGCACCCGAGCCGACCGCGACGCCATCGCTGGTCTGACCGGGCGCGCGTTTTCCTGCTAGAGTTTCGCCCATGTCGGCGGTGTATCCCGATGGCGAGTTCGAGCTCCCGCTGTTCCCGCTGCCGAACCTCGTCTTCTTCCCCAGCACCCGCCTGCCGCTGCACATCTTCGAGCCGCGCTACCGGCAGATGATCGCCGACGCGCTCGACTCCGACCAGCGCTTCGGCATCGTGCTGCTCCGCCCCGGCTGGCAGGACGATTACTACGGCGCCCCGGCCGTCCACACCCTCGGCACGCTGGGAACGATCGAGCAGGCGGTATCGCTGGACGACGGCCGTTACAACATCCTGGTGCGGGGCGACGTCCGGGTGCGCATCCTCGCCGAGGAGGCTCGCGCGCCGTACCGGATGGCCCGGGTGGTGGCGCAGCCGGAGGCGGCGCCCGCGCCGGAGCACGGCTACGCGCAGCGGGAATGGCTGGCCGATCTCTCCCGCCAGTACCTCACCTACCTGCCGAACCAGATGGCCGTGCCGGAGATCGACACGGTCGGCCTCGACTCGCTGACCAACGCGCTGATCATGTCGCTCAACCTCGATGTGGAGGAGAAGCAGCGCCTGCTGGAGATCGACCAGCTGGTCCAGCGCGCCGAGAAGATCGGCACCGAGCTGCAGCAGCGCATCGAGAGTCTGCGCCTGCTCGCGCCGTACCGGCGGGATGCGGATCCCTCGAGAAACTAGTTGTCGGTTGTCAGTTGTCAGTAGAGCCGTTTTTACCGACCACCGACAACTCGTCACGCAAAGATCGTGTCGTGCGGCGCGGAGCGCTCCGCCTCCGGACGTCCGGCCGTGTAGTAATACAGCGAGACCGACTTGCGGGTCACGCCGGGCGGCGAGAGCAGCGGGTGGGGGTGGCCGTGATACGAGCGGTCGGTGGTGGAGAAGACCACCGTCCGGTTGAAGAGCGGCAGCACGCGCTCGCGGCAGGCGCGCAGGTCGCCGTCCCACAACTCCAGATGTCCGCCCCACTCCTCGCGCCAGTCGCGGTTGAGATAGATGAGCATGTTCAGGCGCCGGTCGAGCTTGAGCTTCGGATGAACATTGAAGTCGGAGTGGATCTTCAGGTAGCCGCCGGGCTCGGTCTGATGCAGTCCGCCGCCCGCAAAGTACGGGTCGGGGATGAGCCCCTCGATGCCGGTCAGCTGCTCCAGGAAGAGCACCATCTCGAAGCCGTTCATCGCGTCGAGGAAGCGGCGGATGGCGTCGGAGACGGCGCTCCGCTCGTGCCAGAAGCCGAGCTTCTTCTCCCGCGGGCTGTCGAAGTTGAGCCAGGAGCGCATGGCGTCCGCGGTGGGGAAGTCGCGCAGGACGGCGTCGAGCGCGGCGTCCTCGAACAGGCCGTCCATCACGATGTGCGGGAACGGCTCGGCAGCGGCATAGCGCGGCGCGAGCGGCGCGGCATCGTGGCGCAGGGTCACCATTTCGCAGCGAGCATCCTACCGCCTACAATGCGCGCGCCGTGACGGAGCCCCTCGCCTACCGCGACTTCTACTACCCGCTCAACGTGTTCATGCACATCCTCACTCAGGAGGAGGGGCGCGTGGACGCGCTGCACTACGGCCTCTTCGAGCGGGAGGACGAGCCGATCGCCGCCGCGCAGGAACGCTCCACGCGCATGCTCCTGGAGCGCCTCCCCCCGCCGCCCGCCCGCCTGCTCGAGGCCGGCATCGGCCTCGGCACCACGCTGCACCGCCTGACGGCACTCGGCTACGACGTGACCGGCATTACGCCTGATGAAAAGCAGGTCGCCGCCGCGCGTGCCCGCTACCCCCGGGCGAACATCCAATGCACGCCCTTCGAGACCTTCCGGGATGAGAAGCGCTTCGACCTCATCCTCTTTCAGGAATCGTCGCAGTACATCCAGTCGAGCGCCCTGTTCGCCAAGGCCGCGGAGCTGACCAGCCGCGTGCTGGTGCTCGATGAATTCGCGCTCCAGCCGGTCGCGCGCGCGGACGCATTGCATCCGCTGCAGGGCTTCCTCGAGGCGGCGGCGCTGCACGGCTTCCGCAAGACCGAGGAGGTCGACCTCTCGCGCGCCGCGGAGCCGACGGTCGGCTACTTCATGCAGCGCATCGCCCGCTACAAGGAGCCGCTCATCCGCGACCTCGGGCTCACCGGCGAGCAGGTCGACGAGCTCGTGACCAGCGGCGAGAGCTACCGCGACCTCTATCGCTCCGGCGTCTACGGCTACCGCCTCCTCCAATTCGCACGATGACTCCCCTGCGCATCCTCTATCTGCTGGAAGACACCCATCTCGCGGGCGGCATCCGCGTGGCCGTGGCCCAGGCCGACGAGCTGATCCGGCGCGGCCATCACGTCGTGCTGGCCACCAAGGGCGAGCCGCTCACGTGGCGCCACTCGCGCGCGCGGTGGGAGTACGTCGACTCGTGGGACGAGATCCGTGCCCGCGACTACGATTTCGTCATCGGCACGTTCTGGAAGACGATCGAGCACGCCTACCTCCTCGCCGCCGAGCGGACCATCCATCTCTGCCAGGGCTACGAAGGGTCGTTCACGGTCTACCAGCCGCTGGTGCCGGAGATCGAGCACGCCTACCGGCTGCCCATCCCGAAGATCACCGTCTCGCCGCACCTGGTGGAGCTCTGCCGCACGTTTCACCACGACGCGACGTGGGTCGGGCAGATCGTCGACGACGTCTTCTTCCGCGAGCCGAAGCGGCGCGCGCGCGCGCGGCGCGTGCTGCTGGTCGGACCGGCCCAGGCGGATTTCAAGGGCATCGACATCGGCTACGACGCGGTGCGCCACGCGCGCTCCCTGGGCGCGGGGCTCGAGCTGATCCGCGCCTCGCAGTGGCCGGCGGCCGAGGGAGAGCCGGTGCAGCTGGCGGACGAGTTCCACATCGGCCTCGACTCCCGCGAGATGGCCCGCCTGATCGCCTCCTGCGACATCGCCCTCGGGCCGAGCCGGCAGCAGGAAGGCTTCGGACTGCCCGTGGCGGAGGCGATGGCGGCCGGGCTGCCGGTCGCGCTGTCGGCCATCCCGTCCTTTCTCTCCTTCGACCGCGCGCACAACTACGCGCTCTTCGCCCCGGAGGAGGATGGGCCGGCGCTTGGGGAACAGCTCGCCCGGCTGGTGCAGGATGGGGAGCTGCGCGCGGAGATCGGCGCACGAGGGAAGGAAGTGGCCGAGCAGTTCCGGGCCGAGCACACCGGGCGGCGGCTGGAGGAGTACTTTTTAGGGCGGAGAAGGAGCGAATGAAGCGCGGCTGGCTCGTCGTCATCGTATTGACGGCGATCGCCTGCCTGCGCATCGCCTCGACGTACACCGTCTTCTCGCAGACCGCCGACGAGCCGGCGCACGTGGCGGCGGGGATGGAGTTGCTGGTGCAGCATCGCTACACCCTGCACATCGACAACACGCCTCTGCCGCGCCTGCTCTTGGTGCTGCCGGCGTTTCTGGCCGGGACGGAGTACCAGCCGACCGGCGACATCGTGGTGCAGGGCAACAGCGTCCTCTACTCGCACGGCCACTACCGGACGAACCTGGTCCTGGTGCGCTTCCCCAACCTCCTCTTCTTCATTCTCGGCGTGGTGGCGGTCTTCCTTTGGGGGCGCGCGCTGCTCGGCGAGTGGCCGGCCGTGATCGCCGTGCTCTTGTTCACCACCCAGCCGGTGGTGCTCGGTCACGCCGGCCTGGCCACCACGGACATGGCCGCGACGGCGGCCATCGGTCTGGCCCTTTACGCCTGCTGGCGTTTCCTCGATGCGCCTTCCGTTCGGCATGCTTGGCTCGCCGGCGCGGCGTACGGGCTAGCGGTTGATTGCAAGCTGTCCTCGATCATGTTCGTGCCCGTGGCGGTGCTCGCGATGTTTCTTGCCTGTCAGCCTGAGGCGCGAAGACGTCGAAGGATCTCCTCGCAAGCGCCGGGAGATCCTTCGGCGTCCATGCGCCTCAGGATGACAGCGGCCTTCCTCGCCGCCGCGGCGGTCGTCTGCTGGGCCGGCTACGGCTTCACCATCGGCACCATGAACGCCGTGATACCGGTGGCGGGCAATCCGGCGTGGGGCTCCTGGACCATTCCGGCGCCGCATCTCTTCCGCGGCATCCTCAAACTGCTCGAGGCCAACCGGGCCGGCATCCCCGCCTACCTCTTCGGCAAAACGAGCATGCACGGCTGGTGGTGGTACTTCCCCGCCACCCTCGCGCTCAAGACCGCGCTGGCCACGCTCCTCGCGGCGATCGCCGGCTTCCGCGACCGCGCGCTCGCGGCCGGCGCCGCGGCCCTCGGCATCCTCGCCTACGCCATGACCGCGCACCTGAACCACGGCATCCGCCACGTGCTGCCCATCTTCGTGCCGCTCTCCATCGTGGCGGCGCACGGCATCTGGATCGTGTGGCAGAAGCGGCGCTGGCTCGCCGGCGCGGTCGTCGCGTGGCAGCTCGTCGCCGGCGCGGTCGCCCATCCGGATTCCTTCACCTACTTCAATGAGCTCGCCGTCGGCGATCCGTCCAACTACCTGCTCGACAGCAACCTCGATTGGGGGCAGGACCTGTTGCGCCTGGAGCGCGAGCTGCGCCGGCGCAACGTCCGCGAGCTGCAGCTCAAGTACTTCGGCAGCGCGGATCTGTCCCGCCATCACCTGCCGCCGTGGACCGAGGCTTTGTCCGACAGGCCGGCCAGGGGGTGGGTGGCCATCAGCGAGATGTGGTACCGCGGCGTCTGGTACGACGGCTATCACGACGACCGCTATCCATGGCTGAAGGGGGAGAAGCCGGTGGCGCGCATCGGCAGGTCGATCCGCCTGTACTACATCCGTTAAGATCGCTCCCCCATGACGGTCGCCGTGCTCTTTCCCCGTTACGACCATCCGGCGATCGAGGAGCGCTACGCCAGCTGGCAGGCGCAGATGCTCCTGCGCCAGAGCGGCGCGAAGCTCCACTTCTACGACCCCGAGGAGCCGGCGTCTTTCGCGGCGGCCGCGGTGGAGTCGGAGTACGCGCTGGTGGTCACCGATCCGCTGCTCGTTCCGCCGGCGAACATGCCGCGGCGGCTCGTCGACGCGCTGCTCTCCTCCGGCGGCGCGCAGGCCGCGCTGCCGGTGACGAACGAGTCGGCCAACGACCAGCAGCGCACCACGCCCCTCGCGCCGTACATGACGCTGCGCGAGCTGCAGCTGGTCACCGCGCGGATGCAGGCCCGCCCGGCGGACCTGGTACGCATCAAGTGGGACCGGGCCGATCCCGGCGCCTTCCTCTGCGCCACCACCATGCTCGACGCGATCGACGACGCGCCGCGCCACGCCATCGCCGGCCGGGAGATCGTGATCGCGCGCAACGAGTACGCGCACCGCTGGTCGTCGCTGCGCGGCCAGGTGCGCTACGACCTGCTGGGGATCATCGACCGCGAGGCGCGCTCCATCCTCGAATTCGGCTGCGGCGAAGCCCCCCTGGGCGAAGCGCTCAAGAAGCGGCAGCCGTGCCGCGTGGTCGGCGTGGAGCTCGACCAGAAGGCGGCGGCCGTCGCGCGGCGCCGGATCGACGACGTCTACTGCGCCGACGTGCGGGAGATCATCGCCATCCTGGACGAGCAGTTCGACTGGATCGTGGGCGGCGACATCGTGGAGCACCTCGACGAGCCGTGGTCGTTCCTGGCCGACCTCCGCCGCGTCTGCAAGCCGGGCGGCAAGCTGCTCCTCAGCCTGCCCAACATCAGCAACGCCTCGGTGGTCAACGATCTGCTGCACGGCCGCTTCGACTACGTCTACATGGGCCTGACCTGCGTCGGCCACCTCCGCTTCTTCACCAGGCGGACGATCGAGGAGATGCTCTCCATCGCCGGCTGGGCGGTCGACGCAATCCTGCCCCAGCAGCCGATGCCGACGCCGCCGCGCGACGAGTTGCTGGCCGCCCTCGACGCGGCCGGCATCGCGTATTCGAAGGACGACCTGATCGCGCCCGGCTACTACGTCATCGCCCGCCATCCCTGATGCGCATCGCGTTTCTGTTCGAGGACACCGGCATCTGCGGCGCGTCGCGCGTGCAGCTGGCCCTGGCGGATGCGCTCACCGCGCGCGGCCACGAGGTGCGCTGCGTGACGCCGGGCCTGCCGCTGACCTGGCGCGCCTCCCGCGCGGAGTGGGTGTACGTCGACGCGTTGTCCCTTTATGTGCCGCGGGAAGAGGAGGTGGTGATCGGCCGCTCTTTCCATCTCGATACGACGCCGGTGGTCGATGAAGAGGTCTACCGCGACCGCTTTCCCCGCCCCAACGAGCCGCCCCGGGTGCTGCTCTACGGCGCGTCGCAGGCGGAGACGAAGGGCATCGACGACGGTTATGGCGCCGCCTCGCATGCCCGCTGGTTCCACCAGCAGTTCGAGCTCATCCGCGTCTCGCCGTGGGCGCCGTCCCGGGAGGAGCCGCTCGACACCGTGCAGGAGTTCCACGTCGCGCTGACCGCTGCCGAGATGACCCGCCTGCTGCACTCGTGCGACATCCTCATCGCCCCCAACCGCCCGCCCGAGACCTTCGGCCTCACCGCGGCCGAGGCGCTGGCGGCGGGCGTTTGCGTGGTGATGACGTCGATTCCGGCCTTCCTCGCCTTCTCCCCCCGCCGCGACTTCGCCCTCTTCGCCCCACCCGACCACCCCGACGATCTGGGCGAGCGCCTGATCGACGCGCTCGACGACGAGTCCCTGCGCGCCCGCCTCCGCACGGCCGGGCGGGCGGTGGCGGAGGGGTGGCGGGCCGGCCGGGCGGCGGAGCAGCTGGAGAGGCTGCTGGAAAGATGAACGAGGAAAGATGAACGATGAACAAAGGCGGCGCCCCCCTGTTCATCTTTCATCTTTCATCTTTCCTCGTTCATCGTTCTTGCATCCTGGAATCCCCGGCCCTTGTGAAAAGTTTCTCAAAGCGCTGTAGAATCGCCTCCCGCCTCCGGGCTCCCTGCTGTCGCGTCAAGAGCTAACTTATGCCAGTGAAACGAATTGAGCATCCCGAGTCGATCATCCCCCGCCAGGCCGGCGTGGCGCCGGGCGAGTATGCCGAGAAGGGTCTGCTGACCCTCCCCGGCGAGGCCGACCGCGAGGTGGAAGACCTCGCCGGCGGCAGCTACCTCACCACCAAAGTCGACACCATGATCAACTGGGCGCGCGGCAACTCGCTGTGGCCGCTGCCGTTCGGCACCGCCTGCTGCGCCATCGAGTTCATGTCCATGGTCTCCTCCCACTACGACATCGCCCGCTTCGGCGCCGAGGTGGTGCGGTTCTCCCCCCGGCAGGCCGATCTGCTCATCGTCGCCGGCACCATCGTGGACAAGATCGCCCCCGTCTTGAAGAAGATTTACGACCAGATGCCGGAGCCGAAGTACGTGGTCAGCATGGGAGCCTGCGCCTGCTCGGGCGGCTTCTACCGGGCGTATCACGTGGTGCAGGGCATCGACGAGATCATCCCGGTCGACATCTGGGTGCCGGGCTGCCCGCCGACGCCGGAAGGTCTGATGTACGGCATCCTCAAGCTCGCCGAGAAGATCAAGCGCGGGGAGATCAAGCGCCGATAGGCGCGGAAGCGCATGGACGCCAATCAACGATGAGCACTCTCACCAGGTACAGCTCCATCCCCTACACCGGCCCCGCCCCGACGAACCGCCAGCCGTACGTGCCGGTCGAGGCGCCGGCCGCCGACACTCGCGGCGCCGAGCTCCGGTCGCAGCTGCCCGAGACCGTGGAACAGGAGACCGGCCAGGACCTCCCCACCCTCCTCGTCCCGAAGGAAGAGATCGTGGGCGTGCTCGGTTCCCTGCGGGACAGCGGCTTCAACCTCCCCCTCGATCTCTGGGGGGTGGACTATCCCCGCCGCGAGCAGCGCTTCGACGTGATGTACCAGCTCTACTCGCTGGAGAAAAACGAACGGGTGCGCCTCAAGGTGCGGGTCGGCGAGCACGAGAAAGTTCCTACAGCCACGGGAGTCTTCAAAGGCTACGACTGGTACGAGCGCGAGGTGTGGGACATGTACGGCATCCGCTTCGACGGGCACCCCAACCTGCGCCGCATCCTCACCCACGAGATGTTCCAGGGCCACGCCCTGCGCAAGGACTACGATCCCGGCCAGCGCTGGCTGCTCACCGAGAAGGACATCTCCGTCATCACGCCGAAGATCGACCCCCGCTTCGAAGGGGTCGACACGGACTACGAGCGCGTCACGCTGAACCTGGGCCCCTCCCATCCCGCCACCCACGGCACGCTGCGCATCGTGGTCACCCTCGACGGCGAGACGATCATCGGCGCGGAGAGCGAGATCGGCTACCTGCACCGCTGCTTCGAGAAGATGTCCGAGACGCACACCTACCAGCAGGTCATCCCCTACACCGACCGGCTCAACTACTGCTCGGCCATCATCAACAACGTCGGCTACTGCCTCACCGTGGAGAAGCTCCTCGGCATCCAGGCGCCGGAGCGCGCCCAGCACATCCGCCTCATGCTCTCCGAGTTCATGCGCATCGCCGACCACATCATCTGCATCGGCACGAACCTGGTCGACATGGGCGCGCTGACGAACTTCTGGTACCTCTTCCAGCCCCGCGAGGAGATCCTCGGCCTGGTCGAGTCGTGCTGCGGGGCGCGCCTGCTGCCCAGCTACCTCCGCATCGGCGGCCTGGCCCTCGACGCGCCGGACGACTTCCTGCGCAACTGCCAGACCCTGGTCAACAAGCTGCCCAAGTTCATCGACGAGGTGGAGCGGCTGGTGATGCGCAACCGCATCTTCACCGACCGGGTGCAGGGCGTGGGGGTGATCTCCGCCGCCGATGCGCTCAGCTACGGCTTCACCGGCCCCTGCCTCCGCGCCTGCGGCATCCCCTTCGACGTCCGCAAGGCCAGCCCCTACCTCGGCTACGAGACCTACGACTGGCAGGTGCCGGTTGCCGACGGCGGCGACACGTATGCGCGGTTCCTGGTGCGCTTCGAGGAGATGCGCCAGTCGCTGCGCATCATCCAGCAGGCCATCGACCGCGGCCTCCCCGCCGGCCCGGTGATGGTCGACAATCCGTACGTGGCCCTCCCCCCCAAGGAGAAGGTCTACAACGAGATGGAGTCGCTCATCTACCACTTCAAACTGATCATGCACGGCATCCAGCCGCCGGTCGGCGAGACGTATTTTCAAGTGGAGGGAGGGAACGGCGAAGTCGGCTTCTACGTGGTGTCGGACGGGACCAAGAACCCGTACCGCGTCCGCGTCCGCCCCCCCTGCTTCCCCATCTTCGAGGCGTATTCGCAGATGATCACCGGACAGACCATCCCCGACGCCATCGCCGCTCTCGGATCGCTGAACATCATCGCCGGGGAGCTGGATCACTAATGGAGAACGATGAACGATGAAGGATGAACGATGAACAAGGGCCGGCGCCGGTCATCCCCCGTTCATCGTTCATCCTTCATCGTTCATCGTTAAAAACTATGGCCATCGGCATCATCAAGCTCGAGCGCAAGCCGCTCACCATCCGCGAGCGGATCTACCTGCCGGCCGTCCTGTCCGGCATGTTCATCACCATCCGGCACCTGTTCAAGAACCTCTTCAACATGAAGGGGCTGCCCACCATCAGTTATCCGGAAGTCAAGCGCATCTACTCCGAACGTTTCCGCGGCCGGCACATCCTCACCACCCGCGAGGACGGCACCACCCGCTGCGTGGCCTGCTACATGTGCTCCACCGCCTGCCCGGCGGACTGCATCACCATCGAGGCGGGCGAGGACCAGCGGACCCGCGAGAAGTTCCCGGTGCGCTACGACATCGACCTGCTGCGCTGCATCTTCTGCGGCTACTGCGTCGATGCCTGCCCGGAGGATGCGATCTACATGACCCGCGACTACGAGATGTCCATCGATACGCGCGCGCGGTCGGTGGTCGGGCTGCGGGACCTGGTCGTGCCGCCGAACTTCCCCCAGGCGCCGATGGGCTGGCGCCCTTACTACGGCCCCATCGAGAAGCGGGGCACCGCGGGCGGGACCGGCATCGGGCAGGAGCTGCGTCCCGCGCCGTTCGATGACGACGCCGCGGCACCGAATCCCGACGTCTACCGCGGCGCGTAGCCGGCGCGTATCATCAGGGCGGGTCCGGAAAAGTGAAGCCGCTCGAGACGACCATCGAAGAGGTCCTGCGTCACGCCATCCAGTCGGAGGTGGAGACGCGCGTCTACTACCAGAAGATGGCGGAGCGGACGAACTTCCCGGAGGTCCGCAACCGGCTGCTGCAGCTGGCGGACGGCGAGCTGGTGCACCGCGCGAAGCTGGAGCGCCGCTTCCGGGAGATGCTGGGCAAGGAGCCGCCCACGCCGGATCTCGTGCTCATCGAGCTCGCCGCCGACATCGTCGACCTCGACATGTCCCGCGCCCTCAAGCACGCCCTGGAGCGCGAGCGCGACAGCGAGTCGTACTACCGCTTCATGGCCGAGCGCGTCCCCCCCACCACGGATCTCGGCAAGCTCTTCGTCGAGCTGGCCGAAGCGGAGTGGAAGCACAAGACGGACCTGCAGGCGGAGTACGACGGCTCGGTCAACCCCGAGCAGTTCCTGCTGGACATCTAGCTCGCCGCGGATGCGAATTTACGTGCGCCCCAGCGCACCCCCCCAAAAACCACAAGGCGGGTGGCCGTCGCCGGCCACCCGCCTTGCTGTCTCTCTCTCACACAACACGCTGCCGGTTCCCGTTAGCAGCGCCCTGTATGCAGCAAAGTCAGTGTAGGGGGTCGCCATCAACGACACGTCCAGCGGGTCGTGAAACGTTCATCGGGCGGGGCGCCGATCATCAAACATGCGATCCGCGACGCGTGAAAGAAACGCAAAACCGCTCTACAGCACGATGGTGTACCCCAGCGTCGTGAGGTCCGGCATCCGGTCCAGGTAGACGTGCCCGTCGGTGTGATCGACCTCATGCTGGAAGATGCGCGCCGTGAAGTCGCTCACCTCCACCTCCGCCTCCTCGCCGTCGATGTCGATGCCGCGAAGGCGGAGATTGCGGTAGCGGCCGACCTCGCCGCCGAGGAAGGGGACGCTGAGACAGCCTTCCCAGTCCGTGATCCTCGCCTCGCCGATCGGCTGGTACGTCGCGTTGAAGAACACGCCGGCGCCGACCTTGTTCACGCCGCGCCGTTTGGCCACCCGCTCCTGCACCTCGAACACGAAAATGCGCAGCGGCAGGTGCACCTGCGGGCCGGCCAGGCCGACCCCTTCGTAGGCGTGCATCGTCTCGATCATGTCGTCCACCAGCGGCCGGAACTTGCCGGCCTTGATGTCGCGGATCTCGACGTCGGATGCCTTGGTGCGGAGCACGGGATGCCCGAGGCGGGCCACTTTGAGAATCGACATGGTTCACCTTTCCGTCAGCAGCGGGAGTTTGCGCAGCCAGAGTGCCACGACCAGCGCCGCGCTGGTGAGCGCCGCGCCGCTGTAGAACGCCCCACGCGCCCTGGCCAGATCGTAGAAGAAACCGGAGACGATCGGGCCCAGGAAGCGGGCCATGGAGCCGATGCCGGCGGCGAGGCCGAGCATCGTGCCGTGCTCGCTCTTCGCCGTCGCCTTGGTCACCAGCGAGGTCAGCGAGGGGTAGCAGAGCCCCTGCCCGATGGCGATGAAGAACGCCACCACGTACAGCAGCGGCACGCGCCAGACCGAGGGCACCATCACCAGGCCGATGGTGAGGGATGCGGCGCCGATGGTGACCAGCATCTTCTCGCCCAACACCCTGGCCAATTTGCCGAGCAGCCCGCCCTGCAACATCACCACGATCACCCCCATGAACAGGAAGAACCAGGCCAGATCGAGCTGGGAGAAGCCGAAGCGGTCGCGCGCATGGAGCGTCACGCTCGTCTCCATCCCGGAGACCGACAGCAGGGTGAGGAAGAGCGCGAGCATGATGGCGGCCACGGTGGAGCGCTGCCCCACCTGGCGCCAGATCTGCGGATCGAGCTGGGGCGGCAGGCCGCTGCGCACCGTGGCGTCGGGCGGCTTCGACTCGCCCAGGACGATCAGGCCGAGCAGCAGGGCGAAGAGCGAGGCGGAAGCGGCGGCCAGGCCGGGGAGGAAATTGCCCGGCAGCTGGTGATGGATGCCTACCGCGGAGAGGATGCCGCTCAGGGGCGGCCCGAGGATGAAGCCGAGGCCGAAGGCGGCGCCGATCAGCCCCATGCCTTTGGCCCGGTTCTCCTCGGTGGTCGTGTCCGCGATGTAGGCCTGCGCGGTGCCGATGCTGGCGCCGCCGATGCCGGCCACGATGCGGGAGAGCAGCAGCAGGCGCAGGTCGTGGGCGAAGGCGAAGAGGAGATAGCCGCTGCAGCTGGCGGCGAGGCTGATCAGGATCACCGGCCGCCGGCCGATGTGATCCGAGAGGCGGCCCCACATCGGCGCGAAGAAGAACTGCATGATGGAGTAGACCCCGACGATCGCTCCCACCATCTTCCCGCTGGCCCCGTACTCCCGCGCATAGAAGGAGAGGAAGGGGATGACCATCCCGAAGCCGATCAGGTCGATGAACACGGTGAGGAAAAGGACGAGGAGGGAGGTGCGGCGCACGGCCGGCATTGTATGGTTGCGCCGATGCGCCTGGCACTCTTCGACATCGACGGCACCCTGATCACCGACGGCGGCGCGGCGCGGGAAGCGTTCCGCGATGCGCTGCGCCTCGTCTACGCCTACCGCGGCGACCTCTCCCGCTACGACTTCTCCGGCCGCACCGATCCGCAGATCGCCTTCATGGTGTTGCGCGACACAGGCCTCGCCGACGATGCGATCCGCGCGCGCATGGACGACCTCTGGCAGCACTACCTGGCCGGCCTGGAGCGCAACGCGACAGCCGATCGCGTGCGGGTCTTGCCCGGCATCCCCACTTTGCTCGACCAGCTCGCCGGGCGCGACGACGTGATGCTGGCCCTGCTCACCGGCAACCTGGAGCGCGGCGCGCGGCTCAAGCTCGGCGCGCCGGAGCTGAACCGCTACTTCCCCTTCGGCGCCTTCGGCAGCGACTCCATGCACCGCGAGGAGCTGCCGCCCATCGCCGTCGCGCGCGCCTCCGCCCGGAATGGCCACCGCTTCCAGGGCCGGGAAGTGGTCATCCTCGGCGACTCGATCTACGACGTCCGCTGCGGCGTGCCGCACGAGGCGACCACCATCGCCATCGCCTCGGGCAAGACGTCCGCGGAGCGGCTGCGCGCGGAGAGCCCGCACCACTTCTTCCACAACGCGGAGGACACCCCGGCGCTGCTGCGGGCGATTACCGGTTGATCAATACCGGCGCGGCACCGAGACCCGGCCCGCCACGTGGTCGTAGGAAACGCCGCCGCTCCCCTTCCGGCCGACCGTGAAGTCGCCGCCCACCTCCGTCACGCTCACCCCGCCGGAGCCGTCGTCCTCGATGTTCACGTTGTGCCGCACGTTGCGGATGTCGATCTCGCCGGAGCCGTCGTCGGCGATCACGACGTCGCCGCCGACCTGCTCGACATCGATCCCGCCCGAGCCGTCCTCGATGCGGATGTCGCCGGTCACGTCGTGGATCTCGATGGCCCCGGAGGTGTCGCGCACGGATAGGTTGCCGCGCACGCCCTGGATGCGCAGCTCGCCCGAGCCGTCATCCACCGTGAGCGGGCCGACGTTCGCGATCTCCGCCGCGCCGCTGGTGTCCTGCACCTCGACCGCCACGCCGGCCGGCAACACCACCTCGAAGTCGAGCGTCGCCGTCTTCGTCCCCCAGAAGGAAATGTTGGCCTCGGGGACGATCGCCTCCACCCGGATTTCCGAGCCGCGGCGGGTGGCGGTGAGCTTCATCTCTTTCAGGATGTCCGCATCATCGGCGCAGGCCGTGCCGGTGGCGCGGACCTCGCCCCCGCCGCCGCCCGTCACCTTCAGCGTGCCGGCCCGGGCGATCACGACGACCCGGCTGACCCCTCCCGCCGCCAGGCTCGCATTGCGCGGCTCCTTGTTCGAGCAGTCCCAGAACCCGGCGGAGGCGGTGGTGGCGAGCAGCAGCGTGGCAGAGGCGGCAAGCAGTGTGCGCATGATGGGGACAATACGCTCGGTGGGAGGAAAGGTTAACCGGCAACTCGTCTCTACTGAACGTTCACCGCCGCATCGTCGACCACGAACGAGGTCTGGTTGCCGTTGTCATTCGTCGCCTCGAAGTAGATGCGCACCGTCTGGCCGCGATACGCGGACACATCGAACGACTTCTGGGCGTAGCAGCAGGAGGCGCTCAGGTTGGAGAGCGTCACGAGCTGCGCCTTGACCACGTTGGCCGTGTCGCGGATCTGCACCTTCAGCGTGTCGAAGGCCGTGGTGGTGGTCGTCTCGGCGGTGTCCACTTTCAGCCAGAAGGTCAGCGTCGCGGTGGTGGCCGTGGAAGGGATGGCGATCGTCTGGTACAGGTAGTCGGTGTGCGCGGTGGCCCAGCCGCCGAGCCACGCGTACCAGGAGCCGGCGTGCGGTGTGCGCGAAGCGGAGCTGGTGATGTCCGAGGAGGAGGCGGCGACCCAGCTCACGTTGCCGGACTCGAAGCCGGGATTGGCCAGCAGTTGCGAGGAGCCGCCGCCGGTCGTGCCGGCCACGAGGTTGCGGTACTTCGGCCAGTTCCAGCCGGAGCCGGGATCCTGGTGCGTCTGGCTGGGGTAGTTCACGTGGCCCTTCACCGTGTACAGCGCCTTGTTGGAGATCACCGCGTTCCAGCCGAGGGAGCCGTCGTAGACCTTCGTCTTGTCGATGCCGTTGGAGGTGCAGATGTCGCGCGTGAGCAGGGCCGAGGCGTTGTACATCGCGTCGGTGAACCAGGTGGACGGCGCGGACATGAAGCCCTCGTGCTCGATGCCCACCGTGTAGCTGTTCTCGCTGCCGACGTGCCACGCCTTGTCCTGCTCGAGGACCATCTGCGTGATCTGGCCATCCGAGGAGCGGACCACGTAGTGGGCGCTGACCTGGGCGGAGCAGTTCTGGAACCAGGAGATGGTGCCGGCGTAGGAGCCTTCCGCGGTGTGGATGGTCACGTGCGTGACCGGCACGGTGCGGCCGACGGTGTAGTTGCAGCTCGCGGCCGGGTTCCACAGCGCCGGCGCGTAGTCGGCGGAGAGGGCGGAGACCTTCAGCGTGACGCGCGGCGCGGAGAGGAGCTGCAGCCGCTCGGCGCCGTAGATGCGGGCGAGATCGACCGGCTGCCGATCCACGCGATAGCGCTCGCCTCGCCGCCCCTCGCGGATGGCGTTGAAGACGTCGTAGGTGTAGATGTGGGCGATCTCCGGCTGGGCGATGCCGCTGTACTTCGCCACCGCCTCTTCCCAATCCTCCAGCGCGACGTTGCCTCGTCCGAGAATGGCCAGGAGCGCCGCGGCGCCGCGGATGTTCAGCGCCCGGTCGCGCTTCAACTCCTCGGGCGTGCGGCCGATCATCGCCGCGGCGTCGACCAGGGAGTGGCCGAACCAGCCATCGTCGCGCAGTCCCATGATGCCGTACGATGCGGGCTGCCCTGTTTCATCGCCGGCGGCTTCCGGATGCGGCAACCAGCGCGACTCCACGAAGGCGATGGCGCGCAGCAGGTCGACCGGCACGCCGGATTCATCGGCGGCGTTCAGGAAGATGGCGTCGAGAGAACGGGCGTCGGCGTCGTCCAGCGGGCGGGATTGTTCGAGGTCGCGGGCAAAGGCAGCGGATGTGAGCAGAAGAACCACCACGGCCAGCACGATTCTTTTCATTCCTTAAGGATAGCGCACAGAATGGAACGCCTCGACGCCTTCCTCCGCCCGCTTTATCAGGACCTCGACGGCGTCTCCCGCCTCGACGAAGCGGAGCGCGTGGCGCGCATCGCGCGCCGTCTGGCTCCCCCCTCCCGCGAGCTCGAGCTGCTGCTCCGCTTCCAGGTCCTCGGCTCGTGGCTGGAGAAAGTGGGCAACCTCTCGCGGGTGGTGCTGACCGTGCCGGAGGTGAGCGAGTCGGAGCTGCGCCGCGTGGCCGCTTCCATCCGCCGGCTCGATGCGCCGGCCACGGAGGTGGAGCGGGCCGTCGCCGCGGCGGTGCTCATCGACGGGGCGGGGGTGCGGGGGCTGGCCGAGCGGTTCGGGCGGGCCCGGCGGGAGGGGAGCTCGCCGCTCGACGTGGCGCGCGAAGAAGAGCCGCCCATCCCCACCTGGATGAGCGACGACGCGCGGGCGATGCTGCTGGAGCGGCGCGCGAAACGCGCGGCATTCTGCCAGGCGATCCTCGACGAAACGTAGGGCCGGCTCTCCAGCCGGC